>NZ_LNHZ01000074.1:0-118260 GCF_001463265.1 Citrobacter sp. 50677481 | reverse complement strand
CCGTAGGTTTTAGCCAGTACGGTAGTGATTGCAGCAGTCAGGGTAGTTTTACCGTGGTCAACGTGGCCGATGGTGCCGACGTTAACGTGCGGTTTTGTACGTTCAAATTTTTCTTTAGACACGGCTATATTCCTTACTATAGCGCTCTCCCCTTATGGAGAGAGCACGGGACTTAGGTTTTAATCCTGTGGATTATTTACCACGGGCTTCGATTACGGCCTGAGCAACGTTGCTCGGTGCATCATCATACTTCAGGAATTCCATAGTGTACGATGCGCGACCTTTGGTCAGAGAACGCAGCTGAGTTGCATATCCGAACATTTCAGACAGCGGAACTTCAGCGTGGATCTTAACGCCAGTAACTTCAGATTCCTGACCGCGCAGCATACCGCGACGACGGCTCAAGTCACCAATGACGTCACCGGTGTTCTCTTCCGGCGTTTCTACCTCAACCTTCATGATCGGCTCAAGCAGAACTGGTTTCGCTTTCTTAAAGCCTTCTTTAAAGGCAATAGACGCAGCCAGTTTAAACGCCAGTTCCGAGGAGTCAACGTCATGGTAAGAACCGAAGTGCAGACGGATACCGATGTCAACAACCGGATAACCAGCCAGCGGGCCTGCTTTCAGCTGCTCCTGGATACCTTTATCAACGGCAGGGATGTATTCGCCAGGGATTACACCACCTTTGATGTCGTTGATGAACTCGTAGCCTTTCGGGTTGGAACCCGGCTCCAGCGGGTACATGTCGATAACAACATGACCGTACTGACCGCGACCACCAGACTGCTTCGCGTGTTTACCTTCGATATCGGTAACTTTCGCGCGAATCGCTTCACGGTAAGCAACCTGAGGTTTACCGACGTTCGCTTCAACGTTGAATTCACGCTTCATACGGTCAACGATGATGTCGAGGTGCAGCTCACCCATACCGGCGATAATGGTCTGGTTAGATTCTTCGTCAGTCCATACGCGGAATGACGGGTCTTCTTTAGCCAGACGGCCCAGAGCCAGACCCATTTTTTCCTGGTCAGCTTTGGTTTTCGGTTCTACGGCGATGGAGATTACCGGCTCAGGGAATTCCATACGCTCCAGGATGATCGGGTGATCCGGATCGCACAGGGTGTCACCGGTGGTCACGTCTTTCAGACCGATCGCCGCAGCGATGTCGCCCGCGCGAACTTCTTTGATCTCTTCACGTTTGTTAGCGTGCATCTGAACGATACGACCGAAACGCTCACGTGCGGATTTCACGGAGTTCAGTACGGTATCACCAGAGTTAACCACACCGGAGTAAACGCGGAAGAAGGTCAGGTTACCCACGAACGGGTCGGTAGCGATTTTGAATGCCAGTGCAGAGAAAGGCTCGTCATCGCTAGCGTGACGTTCAGCAGGCGTATCTTTACCGTCGTCCAGGATACCGTTGATCGCAGGTACGTCAACCGGGGATGGCAGGTAATCAATTACCGCATCCAGCATTGCCTGAACACCTTTGTTCTTAAAGGCAGAACCACAGGTAACCAGGATGATTTCGTTGTTCAGAACGCGCTGACGCAGAGCTTTTTTGATCTCTTCTTCAGTCAGTTCTTCACCACCCAGGTATTTTTCCATCAGCTCTTCAGACGCTTCCGCTGCGGACTCGATCAGGTTCTGGTGCCATTCTTCAGCCAGTTCCTGCATGTCAGCCGGGATGTCTTCATAGGTGAAGGTCACGCCTGCATCAGCTTCGTTCCAGTTGATGGCTTTCATTTTCACCAGGTCAACAACACCGGTGAACGCTTCTTCAGCGCCAATTGCCAGCTGCAGCGGAACAGGGTTCGCGCCCAGACGGGTTTTGATCTGACCAACAACTTTCAGGAAGTTCGCGCCCATACGGTCCATTTTGTTAACGAACGCAATGCGCGGAACTTTATATTTGTTTGCCTGACGCCATACGGTTTCAGACTGCGGCTGAACACCACCAACTGCGCAGTAAACCATTACCGCACCATCAAGAACACGCATGGAACGTTCTACTTCGATGGTGAAGTCAACGTGCCCCGGGGTGTCGATGATGTTTACGCGATGCGGTTCATACTGCTTAGCCATACCAGACCAGAATGCAGTAGTCGCTGCGGAAGTGATGGTAATACCACGTTCCTGCTCCTGCTCCATCCAGTCCATGGTAGCTGCGCCGTCATGAACTTCACCGATTTTATGGTTTACACCGGTGTAGAACAGAATACGTTCGGTAGTAGTGGTTTTACCGGCGTCGATGTGCGCACTGATACCGATGTTACGGTAGCGTGCGATGGGTGTTGTACGAGCCATTTGATTCCTCGTTTATCTTTTAGGCGTTCAATTTAAGTAGCCCAAAGCGGGCTGCTTACTGGAAGCGCCCGCCTGGTGACTAAAATTCCGAAGGGATTACCAACGGTAGTGTGCGAACGCCTTGTTGGCTTCGGCCATACGGTGAACGTCTTCACGTTTCTTAACTGCAGTACCTTTGTTGTCTGCAGCATCAGTGAGTTCGTTCGCCAGGCGCAGAGCCATGGATTTATCACCGCGTTTACGAGCAGCTTCAACGATCCAACGCATTGCCAGAGCATTACGACGAACCGGACGGACTTCAACTGGTACCTGATAAGTAGAACCGCCAACGCGGCGAGACTTAACTTCGACAGTCGGGCGCACGTTTTCGAGAGCGACTTCGAAAGCTTCCAGTTCAGATTTACCAGAGCGCTGAGCCAGGGTCTCCAGCGCGCTGTATACGATTGTTTCGGCAGTAGATTTTTTACCATCTACCATCAGGATATTGACAAATTTAGCCAGCAGTTCTGATCCGAACTTCGGATCCGGCAGAATTTTACGCTGACCAATGACGCGACGACGTGGCATGGAAATACTCCGTTGTTAATTCAGGATTGTCCAAAACTCTACGAGTTTAGTTTGACATTTAAGTTAAAACGTTTGGCCTTACTTAACGGAGAACCATTAAGCCTTAGGACGCTTCACGCCGTATTTGGAGCGAGCTTGCTTACGGTCTTTAACGCCGGAGCAGTCAAGCGCACCACGAACGGTGTGGTAACGAACACCCGGGAGGTCTTTAACACGACCGCCACGGATCAGGATCACGGAGTGCTCCTGCAGGTTGTGACCTTCACCACCGATGTAGGAAGTCACTTCGAAACCGTTAGTCAGACGAACACGGCATACTTTACGCAGTGCGGAGTTCGGTTTTTTAGGAGTGGTAGTATATACACGAGTACATACGCCACGTTTTTGCGGGCATGCTTCCAGCGCAGGCACGTTGCTTTTTGCAACTTTGCGAGCACGTGGTTTGCGTACCAGCTGGTTAACTGTTGCCATTAAATAGCTCCTGGTTTTAGCTTTTGCTTCGTAAACACGTAATAAAACGACCTCATACAATATGAGGACGCCGAATTTTAGGGCGGTGTCGAAAAGGTGTCAAGAAATATACAACGATCACACAATCACCAGGCCAACTGGCTGGTGTGCTGGATCGTCAGTCTGACGAAATCAGTATAGCTAACCCTGACGACGCTGTCTGAAATTTGACCACCCAGGCCGCGGGCGTCAATGTCTTCTTTCAGTGCGTATACCGTTATGGGGGCGTTGCGCAGCGTTTCAAGGAAGTGAGAGCCTTCTATTGCAGCGATAACGCCATCCTGGAGTAATAACAGCGCGTCGCCTTCCGCGAGTAAACGCTGCAGGGATGTGAAATCGGACTGCCACGGGGAGCGGTGTAAGGTATGCAGCATACGAGCCTCAGAATCTCAGGATCACATCGTAATGGCTCAGCTCCCGACGCAGCGCTTCGGGCTCAAGCGCGGTGGCTTCCACCACAAACGCTGCGTCATCGCCAAGCCCACGCTCGCGCAGCGAGGCGGCGCACAGCCAGCATTGTTCGATATCGTACAATCCCAGCAGCTTAAAGGTGGCGATATAGTCGCGCGCCAGCACGACATCCGGTTTTTGCCCGGCAAGGATCTGGAACACGCCGTCACCCACGAAGAAGACGCCGGGATCATCCGTTAAAGCAGAGGTCGCCAGCAACGCGTCTAACCCCTCGCGGCCCGATGCGCTGCCATGCGGCGCGGTGGAAAAAACAAAAGCCACGCGTTTCATCAGAACTGTACCATGCGATCGCACGTTAACGAGGCTTCCGCCAGCGCGCCGAGGCCGCTTAGCGTAAATCCCGGCTGAAGATTAGCGGAGAGCAGCCCAAGGCGGCCCGCTTCGCTTTCATCAACCACGCCGCGACGCAGCGCCGCGGCCACGCAGATATTGAGGGCAACGCCATGCTGCGTGTGCAGTTGCCGCCAGGCGCGAACCAGGTCAAATTCATCGCTCGCCGGCGAGGTCAGCTGGTTGGCGTTATATACGCCTTCACGATAAAAGAAGACGCTGCTTAGCGTGTGGCCTTCTTCCAGTAACGCCTGAGCGAACTGCAGCGCGCTGCTCGCCTGCTGGGTACCATATGCCGGACCGGTAACCATGATGGCAAAACGCATTACTTGTCTTGCCCCTGGAAGTCGCCGCTTTTGAACTGGCGAATATAGAGATACACGGTGTGCTTGGAGATATTGAGACGATCGGCGACCTGGTTGATCGCATCTTTAATATCAAAAATGCCTTTCTCGTATAGATTCAGAACGATCTGGCGATTCTTGGCGTTATTAGACACATTACGATCGGCGTTCACCTCTTCGATGGTAAATTCCAGCGTCTGGGTGACCAGATCTTCAACAGAAGAAGCGAAGTTGACGGACGATCCGACTTCCGGCGTTTCAGGCGGAATAAAGGTATTCATGATTTGCGAGAACGGTACATCAAGGTTCATGTTGATGCACAGCAGGCCAATCACGCGATGCTCGCGATTGCGAATAGCAATGGTCACGGACTTCATCAGGACGCCGCTTTTCGCACGGGTAAAGTAGCACTTCGACACGCTGCTGTCCGCACCGGTCATATCGTGCAGCATACGTAACGCAAGGTCGGTAATCGGCGAACCGATTTTACGCCCCGTGTGCTCGCCGTTGGCGATGCGAATAGCGGAGCATTTCAAATCCTGCAAAGAGTGCAAAACGATTTCACAGTGGGAACCAATGAGCATCGCTAACCCGTCCACCACCGCTTCGTAGGATTTCAGAATATCAAAGTCGGTTTGATCGAAAGGACGTTGATCCAGTAAATCAAGCTCACTGGTTTCGTTGGTTAAAAGCGACCTGGACATGAAAAAAAACACTCCTTTTCAGGAGCCTGTCGTTATGTTTTCAGGGCAGGCTCATTAATTATGTGGATGGTTAAATTAATACAGTGGAGGTTCCACTTTCCACAACTAATTATATCCGGCCTGCAATAAAAAAACCGCCGCTCTGTTCGGCGGCGGTTCTCAGTTTTTATTTTTTAGCAGCATCTGCGGCTTTTGCGTCAGCTTCTGCTGCGGCTTCTGGCTTCGCATCCGCCTTCGGCGCTGGTTTGATATCCAGCAGCTCTACGTCGAATACCAGCGTGGAGTTAGCCGGAATACCCGGGACGCCAGTTTTGCCGTATGCCAGCTCCGGTGGAATGACCAGCTTGATCTTACCGCCTTTCTTGATGTTTTTCAGGCCTTCGGTCCAGCCTGGGATCACGCCATCCAGACGGAAGGAGAGCGGCTCGCCACGGGTGTAGGAGTTGTCGAACTCTTTACCGTCGATCAGCGTGCCTTTGTAGTTAACAACGACGGTGTCGCTGTCTTTCGGCGCTTCGCCGGTACCCGCTTTCTCGACTTTATAAAGCAAGCCGGTAGAGGACGTTTTCACACCTTTCTCTTTCGCAAACTTGTTACGATACTCTTTGCCCTTGGCTTCGTTTTCAGTCGCGTCTTTTTCCATCTTCGCCTGAGCGGAAGATTTCACGCGGGCTTCAAACGCCTGCAGCGTTTGTTCGATTTCCTGGTCAGTCAGCTTGCTCTTATCGGCAAACGCGTCCTGGACGCCCGCGATCAGTTGCTCTTTATCCAGTTTAATGCCCAGTTTTTCCTGTTCTTTCAGGGAGTTTTCCATATAACGACCCAGCGAAGCGCCCAGCGCATACGCTGATTTCTGATCGTCATTTTTAAACGCCGCTTTGCTATCAGCAGCCGCAGCCGGTTTTGCCGCTTCAGCAGCGAAGGTCATCGGGGCATGCAGCGCAACGGCCATCGTGGTTGCCAGCAGCGTGGCTTTAAACAATGATTTCATCCATATCTCCAGGGCCGGGGCATCTCACCCCGAGGTTAGCTTCATTTAAGAAGCGTACTATAAAGCGTTGTTGAACAAATCAACATAAGGACATGCCTTATTCTCACTTCTTTTCAGACTCTTTTTGTTTAAATTAGTTTCGGCGCGGCGCAATCAGGGCTGCGCTCATCGACAGAATTCAGTAGAATCCGCCGCAACCCGGGATAATCAATGAGGTGAATCATGCAGGATACCACGCTGGAAACTCGTCTGGCCGAACTGGAAAGTCGCCTGGCTTTTCAGGAAATCACCATTGAAGAGCTCAACGTGACGGTCACCGCCCACGAAATGGAAATGGCCAAATTGCGCGATCATCTGCGTCTGCTGACCGAGAAACTGAAGGCCAGCCAGCCGTCCAATATCGCCTCCCAGGCGGAAGAGACGCCACCGCCTCATTATTGAGACGTAAAAAAAGCGGGTTATATTCTATACCCGCTTTTTTTTGCGCTCCGTTCATGTACAGCGCGCTAAATACCCTATGAATTTCTCGTCACAGCAAGATCCAGCAGACCCTGCGTGGCTTGAAAGACGACGGGATTAGTGGCAACCGCAGCCGCCGTGACCTTTACCGCCGCCACCGCAGCAGCCTTCGCCACCGTGCTCGTGACCGTGGTCATGGCCGTGACCGCCGCAGCAGCCGTCGTGACCGTGGTCATGATCGTGGTCGTGACCGTGTGCGCCGTGAACGTGACCATGAGCCAGTTCTTCTTCCGTCGCTTCGCGGATCGCTACCACTTCAACGTTGAACTTCAGATTCTGGCCAGCCAGCATGTGGTTGCCGTCAACCACAACGTGGTCGTCTTCAACTTCAGTGATTTCAACCGGCACTGGGCCCTGGTCAGTTTCCGCCAGGAAGCGCATGCCAACCTGCAGTTCGTCAACGCCCATGAACACGTCTTTAGGCACGCGCTGAACCAGGTTGTCATCATACTGACCGTAAGCGTCGTTCGCGCCTACAGCCACGTCAAATTTATCGCCAACTTCATGACCTTCCAGCGCCGTTTCCAGGCCAGAAATCAGGGAGCCGTGACCATGCAGGTAGTCCAGCGGCGCACTCACCGGAGACTCATCAACCAACACACCGTCTTCTGTACGTACCTGATAGGCCAGGCTGACCACCAGGTCTTTTGCTACTTTCATGATATCTCCTGAGCGTGGGAAAATTGCTGGCGCAGATTGTAGCGGAAATCTGCACCCGTGTACCCTTAAGCTTAAAAAAACTCAGCGCATATCGCTAGTCGGGATGAAAAATGCCGATCACTTGCTCTTCTTTACGAACGTGATCGCGGGCTTCTTTGTCGGCCTCACGCATCTGGTGTCCGCACTTAACACATTCAACTATATCGATATTATTTTCGCGCCACATGGCCAGCGTATCCTGTGCCTGGCAGGACGGGCATTTTGCGCCCGCGATAAAGCGTTTACGTACAGCCATTTTTCGTTACCCTTTATTCAAATTCATCCCAGCCATCGAGCTGGCGTCGTTCCTGCTGCATTTCACGCTGGAAGATCTCCTCCAGTTCGCGGCGCGCTTCCCGCACGCGGGAGATCTGCGCCGTGTCGCTGTGCACCGGCATCAGCTCACGCAGCATTCGCATATCCAGCCGGCGGAAATGCATCTGGGCGCGCTGCGCCTGATGAGGATGCATGCCCAACGAAACCAGCGCTTTGCGCCCCAGCTCCAGCGCGCTGGAAAATGTCTCACGGGAGAAGTGTTTCACACCCGCCTGTAAAAGTTCGTGAGCTTCAACACGTCCGCGTGCCCGCGCCAGAATATGCAGATGCGGGAAATGCTGCTGGCACAGCTCCACCAGCTTCATCGTGTCTTCCGGGTCGTTACAGGTGATGACGATAGACTCCGCGGCCTCCGCGCCCGCCGAGCGCAGCAGTTCGAGCTGCGTCGCATCGCCGTAATACACCTTATACCCATATTTGCGCATCAGGTTGACCGCGCTGATATCGCGTTCCAGCACCGTGATGCGCATTTTGTTCGCCATCAGCAGGCGCCCGATCACCTGTCCGAAGCGGCCAAAGCCCACGACGATCACCTGCGGTTTATCGTCTTCTACCCACGGCGCTTCGTCTTCGTCGTCTGCCGGATTCAGGCGGCGCGACAGCAGTTTGTCCACCAGCTTCATCAGCAGCGGCGTGGTCATCATCGACAGGGTCACCGTCACCAGCAGCAGCGCCATCTGGTCATCCTTGAACAGCTTTTGTGACGACGCGGTAGAAAACAGCACAAACGCAAACTCTCCGCCCTGGCTTAACACGCTGGCGAACTGCATTCTTTCCGAACTGCGCAGACCATAAATCCGCGCCAGGACATACAGCACCAGCGCTTTCACCGCCACCAGCACCGCCACGCTCATCGCGACCCACAGCAGATGGGTATAGAGCACGCCAAGGTTGAGCGCCATGCCCACCGAGATAAAGAACAGCCCTAACAGCAGCCCCTTGAACGGATCGATGGCGGTCTCCAGCTCGTGCCGGTACTCGCTCTCCGCCAGCAGCACCCCGGCGATAAACGTACCGAGCGCCATTGACAGCCCCAGCGCGTCCATGAACAGCGCAGAGCCGAGCACCAGCAGCAGCGTCGCGGCGGTAAAGACCTCGCGTACGCCCGAAGCGGCAATAAAGCGGAACACCGGACGCAGTAAATAACGTCCGCCAATCAGCATCCCCGCAAAGGCCATCACCTTCATGGAGACTTTTACCCAGTCGAAATGATCGTCACCGGATCCGGCTAACAACGGCACCAGGGCCAGCGCCGGGATGACGGCCAAATCCTGGAACAGCAGTACCGAAAAGCCCAGCTGTCCGGCTTCGTTACGGTTCATGCCTTTATCGCGCATCAGCTGCAGGGCCATCGCCGTAGAGGACATCGCAAGGCCAATCCCGCCGATGATTGCCGCCTGCCATGAAAACTGCGTCAGCATGAGCAGCCCGGCCAGAATCGCGGCGCTGAACAGCACCTGTGCCGCCCCCACGCCGAAGATAGAGCGGCGAAGCTGCCACAGTTTGGACGGGTTGAGCTCCAGGCCGATGATGAACATCAGGAAGACAACGCCAAGCTCCGAGAAGTGGAGGATCTCATCCACATCGCTGATAAACCCCAGCCCCCACGGACCAATCGCAATCCCGGCTAACAGATAGCCCAGCACGGCGCCGATACCGATACGCGCGGCCAGCGGCACAGCCACGACCGCTGCAAATAAAAACAGCACCCCGGCGAGGAGCAAATTCGATCCTTCCATCAGCGACCTCCTGTCGGAATCGGTGAGGCCAGCCATTCACCATAGGCTCTGGCGTGGCTCGCCAGCTCTTGTGGCTGCTGACGTCGCGCCCAGTAGACAATAATCGGACTCATCCAGTGCATCCGGCACATACCCGCCGTCAGCTCAAAGGGCCGCAGGACGTCGCTCATCGGGTAACGATTCAGAGCGTCATAGCGATAGGCGCTCTCCGGTTCGCCAGTGGTAATCACGCTGCGCCAGTACTTTCCCGCGAGCTGGTTCCCCCCCGGACCGCTGGCAAAGCCGCGGCTTAACACCCGATCCAGCCACTCTTTCAACAGCGCCGGACAGCTATAGGTATACAGCGGATGCTGAAACACAATCACATCATGCTCACGCAAAAGAGCCTGCTCATGCGGAATATCAATAAAAAAATCAGGATAGTGCGCGTAGAGATCGTGCACCGTTACGTTACTGAGCTGCATAGCCGGCTTAAGCAGCACCCGGTTCGCCACCGAGTCCTGAGATTCCGGATGGGCATACAGCAGCAACACCTTTGCTGGCTGAGACATCATCCCCCTCCCGGTTTTATTTCTGTTTTTGTGTCGCGTTGTTGTTTTGGGCTACCATTGCGCCCCAGTGCGGCAGAATGCCAGCACACTACATTATCATAATGATAAATTAACATAGTCAGAACATACGGCGCCTTATGATTGTTTTCTCCTCGTTACAAATTCGTCGCGGCGTGCGCGTCTTGCTGGACAATGCCGCTGCCACTATCAATCCGGGCCAGAAGGTCGGCCTGGTGGGCAAGAACGGCTGCGGGAAATCTACCCTGCTGGCGTTGCTGAAAAATGAAATCAGCGCCGACGCCGGAAGTTTTAGCTATCCTGGCAGCTGGCGTGGGTGAATCAGGAAACCCCCGCCCTGGCCCAGCCAGCGCTGGAGTACGTCATTGACGGCGACCGCGAATACCGTCAACTGGAAGCCCAGTTGCATGACGCTAACGAACGTAACGACGGACACGCTATCGCCACCGTACACGGCAAGCTGGACGCCATTGACGCCTGGACCGTCCGCTCACGCGCCGCCAGTCTGCTGCATGGGCTGGGGTTCAGCAACGAACAGCTTGAACGTCCGGTCAGCGACTTCTCGGGCGGCTGGCGTATGCGCCTCAACCTGGCGCAGGCGCTGATCTGCCGCTCCGATCTGCTGCTGCTCGACGAACCGACTAACCACCTCGATCTTGATGCGGTTATCTGGCTGGAAAAATGGCTGAAAGGCTATCAGGGCACTCTGATTCTGATCTCCCACGACCGTGATTTTCTCGACCCGGTAGTGGACAAAATTATCCACATCGAACAGCAAAACCTGTTCGAGTACACCGGCAATTACAGTGCGTTTGAAATCCAGCGCGCCACCCGTCTGGCCCAGCAGCAAGCGATGTACGAAAGCCAGCAGGAACGCGTGGCGCATCTGCAAAGCTATATTGACCGCTTCCGCGCCAAGGCGACCAAAGCCAAGCAGGCGCAAAGCCGAATCAAAATGCTGGAGCGCATGGAGCTGATCGCCCCTGCGCACGTGGATAACCCCTTCCACTTTAGCTTCCGCGCGCCGGAAAGCCTGCCAAACCCATTGCTGAAAATGGAAAAAGTGAGCGCGGGTTACGGCGAGCGCATCATACTCGACTCCATTAAGCTGAATCTGGTGCCTGGCTCGCGCATTGGCCTGCTTGGCCGCAACGGCGCCGGGAAGTCTACGCTTATCAAGTTGCTGGCGGGCGAGCTCGCGCCGGTCAGTGGTGAAATCGGCCTGGCGAAAGGCATTAAGCTTGGCTATTTCGCCCAGCATCAGCTGGAGTACCTGCGCGCTGACGAGTCACCGCTGCAACACCTGTCGCGCCTGGCGCCGCAGGAACTGGAGCAGAAGCTGCGCGACTATCTCGGCGGCTTTGGCTTCCAGGGCGATAAGGTCACGGAAGAGACGCGGCGTTTCTCCGGCGGCGAAAAAGCCCGTCTGGTGTTGGCATTGATTGTCTGGCAGCGCCCGAACCTGTTGCTGCTTGATGAACCGACCAACCATCTCGATCTCGACATGCGTCAGGCGTTGACCGAAGCATTGATCGAATTCGAAGGCGCGCTGGTCGTCGTGTCGCACGACCGTCACCTGTTGCGCTCTACCACCGACGATCTCTACCTGGTCCACGACCGTAAAGTCGAACCGTTTGACGGCGACCTGGAAGATTATCAGCAGTGGCTGAGCGAGGTACAGAAACAGGAAAACCAGCCTGCTGAAGCGCCAAAAGAGAACGCGAACAGTGCGCAAGCGCGTAAAGATCAGAAGCGTCGTGAAGCCGAGCTGCGTACGCAGACCCAGCCGCTGCGCAAAGAGATCGCCCGTCTCGAAAAAGAGATGGAAAAACTGAACGCGCAGTTAGCGCAGGCGGAAGAAAAGCTGGGCGACAGTGAACTGTACGACCAGAGCCGTAAAGCAGAGCTGACCGAGTGCCTGCAACAACAGGCCAGCGCCAAAGCCGGGCTGGAAGCGTGCGAAATAGCCTGGCTGGACGCGCAAGAGCAGCTTGAGCAAATGCTGGCCGACTAACCACAGGAAACCACCATGACGCCGCTCATCACCAACGATATTACTTTCCGCAAGCTCAGCATCTTCATGACGTTTATGGAGAAAGGGAATATTGCCCGCACGGCGGAAGCGCTGGATATCAGTGGGGTGAGCGTGCATCGCGCGTTACATACGCTGGAAGAAAATGTCCGTTGTCCGCTGTTTGTGCATAAAGGTCGCAACCTGATCCCGCAACCGGCGGCCTGGACACTGCTGGAATATTGTCAGGAAGTCACTCAGCTTATGGCGCGAGGGCTGGAGGAAGCGCGTAAAACGGCGGGTGTCGGCCAGGGGCGCTTACGCGTCGGCACACTTTACTCGCTGACGCTGGAGACCGTCCCGCATCTGATCATGGGCATGAAGCTACGGCGTCCCGACCTCGAACTGGATCTGACGATGGGGTCGAACGAAACGCTGCTTGCGATGCTGGAAGAAGGTACGCTGGATGCGATCCTGATTTCTATTTCGGAAAGTGAAATCGATCGCAACAGTCTGGAAGTGCTGCCGCTGTTTCATGACGACATCTATCTCGCCGCGCCGTCAACGGCGACGCTGGACAGCTCCTCGCCTGCCGATCTGCGCGATTACCGGGAGCAGAAGTTTGTCTCGCTGGCCGAAGGCTTCGCCACCTATGCCGGCTTTCAGGAAGCCTTTCACATCGCCGGATTCGAGCCGGAGATCGTGACCCGCGTGAATGACATTTTCTCGATGCTCAGTCTGGTGCAGGCGGGCGTCGGCTTTACCCTGATGCCGGGACGCATGAAGAAGATGTATGAGAATTCCGTACAGCTACTGAAGCTGGCGCAGCCCTACCAGATGCAGCAGCTTATTGCGATTGTCTTCGCCCGCAACCGCGAGCGCGACCCGAATCTGCTGGCGCTCGCCGCTGAAGGTCGGATGTACGCGCGCAGTCTGCAGGCTGGCGTTTGATTGCCGGTTAGCCTGAAGCCAATACATCCTGTAAGCAGGAGAAGCATCGCGCCAGCGGGCAACAATCACAACAACTGTACCCGCCGCGCCAGATGCACCGCCACGTCCACGCCGCTACGTTCCAGGGAAATCGACTCCCCTTCCCACGCCGCCTGACGCGTCAGGCAGGTCAGCACGCCGCCGGGCGGCATTTCAATCGCCAGCCTTGCATCACGCTCGTTAGCCGAAATTACCGCTTCCTGCCAGCGCACGGTGCGCGCCATGTTCATCGCCAGATCGTCGGCAATTTTTTCCGGCTGCCAGAGCACGCGCCCGGTGCTGCCGCTCAGATACGCGCAGCGCGGGCGTGAAAGCGTGACCGAATTAAACGCCGCCGCCAGCTTCTGCGCCGGTTCCGCCAGCAGCTCGCAGTGCGACGGCACGCTCACGGCCAGCCGCTTTGCTTTGCTCGCGCCTTTTTCCAGGGCGCGTTTTGCCACCTGCGCCATCCCTTCATCGGATCCGGCAATGACAATCTGCGTTTCGGCATTCAGGTTGGCAATGTATGTTCCGCTCCCCGCGATAAGCTGTTCCACCTGCGGCAGGGTTAAGCCCATGATTGCCGTCAGGCCGTAGCCGTGCGGCCAGGCCTGTTCCATCAGATCGCCGCGCAGCGCCACCAGCGTCAGCGCGTCCGTAAATTCCAGCGCGCCCGCCACCACCGCCGCGGGATAAGCGCCAATCGATAAACCGCTAACGATGTCAGCCGACACGCCGCGTCGCTCCAGCTCGCGCGCCCAGGACACGCCGGCAATTAACAGCGAAAGCTGCACCGCGCGGGTGTGGGTTAACGAGGCTGCGCTGTCCAGCGTATCAACTTCCTTCCCCAGCACCTGACGTGCCTGTTCCAGCTCCGTTCCCGGCAGGTGTTGCAGCATACCTTCATGCTGCGTGCCCTGACCCGGAAAGGTAAACAGTATTTTCATCACTCCTCCCTGCGCCATGGATCTGCCACCAGGCGTGGCCCACGGCGGGTTTTCAGCAGCGTTTTACCGTCGCGCAGCCACTCCGCCAGCGCGAATCCGCCTTCCGGCGTATCCACCTGCGTATCCGCCCGGCATAGCGCGCGGCTGAGCTGAAGCTGCCAGCCAGCAAATGCGTCAGGGGCAACGGCGTGCGGAGCGCGGATCAGCAGGTCGAGATCGCTGTCGGCATGGATCACCGGAATACCGGTCGCCAGCGCGTAGCCGGTGCTGCCGGTGATGCCCCACGTCCACGGCCACGACTGCTGAGCAAGCTGAAGCGCCACCTGTACCGGCGGCTGGGTGACAAACGGCGAACGCAGTAGTTCGGCGGTGGCGCACAGCTCTTCAGGTGACACCACGCGCAGCACGTTCCCGGGCTTCACCCATCCGGCCGCCCGCTGGTCGCGGCGCAGTCCGCGCACGCCAACGGGAATTCGGCCTTCGTTATCCACATCACGCCGTACCACCACCGGCAGGCCGATATGCCAGGCTGATTCAACCCAGGATTCGGTAATACCTTCCAGCGCGTCGCGCGAGGTAAGCCAGATAAGGTCGTGGGGGCGTAATGTTGTGGTCATAATTACATTCCTGACGTCAGCGAGATAAACAGCGGCAGCGACAGGATACACAGTACGGAGCTTAACAGCAGCACGGCTTCTGCATCCGGCGACTGCACGCCAAAGCGGTTACCGAACACCACGCCGAAGAAGCCCGCGGACAGCGCAATCATCAGGATAGCGGTGATCGCCACGGAGCCGTGCAGACCGAAGATTAAAACGATACCCCAGGCAATCGCCGGCTGGATCAGCAGTTTGGCGACGGTGGAGGTGATCACCATGGTGTTGATCTGGAGCTTACGGGCAGAGAGGATCACGCCGGTCAGGAACAGCGCCGCAGCGGTCGCGGACAGCCCCAGCGGTTTAATCGCCGCCAGCACCAGTTCCGGCATTTTGATGCCGATAGCGGACAGGATCACACCCAGCAGCGGGCCCATCACGATCGGTTTTTTAATGGAGCGCCACATCAGCACCGGCAGCATGGAGAGCGTTGAACCGGAGTTATTGCCCTCGGCGCGCGCTTTTTCACGCTCCAGAATCAGCAGGCAGAACGGGGTCATCAGCACGGAACCACAGGCGATAGAGACCGCCACGGACAGTGAGGTGGAAGAACTTTCGCCCAGCACGCTGCCCAGAATCGGCAGGCCAAGCGCCGCATAGTTTGGCAGGGCGACGGTGAGCGTCAACACGGCCGCATCCTGCGGCGATTTTTTGAATACGCCGGTAGCAAGGAAATAGATCGCCGCGTAGGTGATCCACATCGCCAGCGTCAGCACCACAATCAGCGGCGACTGCGCCACGATGCCCGCCCAGGGCGTCTGTACCGTCGCGCTGAACAGCGCCGCAGGTAATGCGAAATCCATGACGAAGATGTTGAGCAGGGAAACATTCTTGTTATCAACCATTTTGGCCTTCCCGGCCCAGAACCCCAGCAACATGATGATGAATATCGGTGCAAGAGCATGAACAATTACGTAAGTCATAAATCACCTGTAGTAAAAAAGTTTAAGCACTGACGCGATGTTTATTATTTTCAGGATGCAGGCACCCACGCGGGCACAGCGTGCGCGCCCACGGGGTGGTGCATCTGGCAGGTCTCTTTTTACTTACCAGCTGGCTCGCATACGTTCGCGTACGAGCGCCGAGCTGCGGCGGTTGTCAGCACCCAGGCGGCTTTTCAGCGTGGTGTCCTGACGCGCGTCACTGATGGCCTGTTGCAGGGTGGTTTTCACCCGCGTCAGATCGTTATCGGATGGGGCATCCGGGTTGCTGATGTCCAGCAGGTCGGAAAGCAGCCCCAGCGTGGCGTAGTTGCTGATGTCATACGCCATGGGCGGAATGGTTGCCGCCAGTTTTTCCAGCGCGTCGACGGTACGCAGCGTAATGCGCGCCGCAGACTCTTTGCCCATCGCGTGGATCAGTACGCCTTTATCGTTAAAGGCAATCAGACGGTTAGCCTGGTAGCCGTGCGCCAGAAACGCGCCGGACATTGCCTTACCGACGATAAGACCAATCACCGGATGACCCGCCAGACGCGCGTTGGCGTAGGCGGCAGCGGCTCCCGCCAGCGCCTGGTGGATACCAAACGCCTCTTCGCGACGGCCATAGGCTTGGCTTGGGACGTCGATCACCGCCACTATCGGGCGCTTCACGGCTTTATCAGCATCCGCCGCGACGGTTTCGCTGACCACTTTCGCCAGCGTCCAGCCTTCCAGCAGACCGACTTCCCCTTTCGCCGCGCGCGGGAAGTGGTTGTTGGCATCCGGCACCACGGCGACAAAACGCACCGTTTCACCGTTCAGCTCACCGTCTGCCGCCTGCACGGACGGGCACAGCCCCTCAATACGTTTGGCGTTCGGGGCGAGCGTTTCCAGCCAGCGTTCGCCACGGCTTATTGCGTTATTCATCATTTCACCTCCCGGGCAAAAAGCGCGTTAATCTGTTCGGCATCGGCCTGTTTGCGGGTGTCGAAATTCGTCAGACGGTTCAGGTAATCGTCATAGTTATCGGTGCGATGTTTCGCCGGTACGCCTTTCGCGATGGCCTCGTTCATCGCGGCTTTCACCGCGTTCACGCCGTCGCCTACCAGCGCATCCACCAGCCCGCTTTCATAGCGTACTTCGCCGCCGGTCATGCTCCAGATAAACGGACGGTCGCGCGAGTCGTACTCTTCAATGCCCGCTTCCTGCTCGATAACCTGCGGGCCGTTGAGGCCGAGACGCGCTTCGCGGGTCACAATCAGGTAGCTGCACAGCGCCGCGGCGATAGACATCCCGCCGAAGCAGCCCACGGTTCCGGCCACGATCCCGACGACCGGGGTATAACGACGCAGGTCAACGATCGCGGCGTGGATATCGGCAATCGCCGCCAGGCCAAGGTTCGCTTCCTGCAGGCGCACGCCGCCGGTTTCGAGGCACAGTACCGCCTGCGTGGGTATGCCGTTGCGGTTATCTTCCGCCGCCAGCTCCAGCGCCGCCGCCATTTTGGCGCCGGAGACTTCGCCCATGCTGCCGCCCTGGAAGGTCCCTTCAATCGCCACGACTACCGCTGGCTGGCCGTTGATGGTCCCTTTCGCGACCACCATGCCGTCATCGGCCTGCGGCACAATGCCCTGTGGCCCAAGCCACGGAGAGATAATGCCTTCAAACGGATCCAGCAGTTCGCGGTAGCTGCCCTCGTCGAGCAGCGCCTGCGCACGCTGGCGCGCTTTTAATTCGATAAAGCTGCTGTCATCACGCATGGCTCACCCCTTCAAACACCTGTTCAATACGAATGCGCGCCACGCCCGGCGTCGCGCCGAAGTCGTGGATGGTCAGTTTGCCTGCGGGCAGGCTGCTGACGGTTTCCAGGCGGCTGAACAACGCCTCCCAGCGTCCGCGGCTGTTGTCGACGGAGGTGGTGATATCAACGGTCAAGGTCTGGCCCGGTTCGGCGGTGAAGAGCACCTCCATATCCCCGGAGCCGACGACGCCTGCCAGCGCCCTGCCGCTGACTTCGCGGCGGGCGGGCACGGTCAATGTAATTTTTTCCATAACTTCCTCTTAATGCTTTGAATATGGCGTTTCAACGCGATCGAGAAACAGCGTGGCCGCAAGCAGGTCTGCGGCGCCGCCCGGTGAGGCGTTTAGCGTCAGCATCTGGCGGTCTAACTGCGCCAGCGCCTGCTGCCCCGCGAGGGTTGCGCATCCTCCGGCGTTCAGCACCGCCCGGGCGCCGTTCTGCATGGCGTCCAGCCCCTCCATTCCGGCGCGCGACAGCACGCAGGTATCGGTGAGCGAGGTCATGATTGCCATCAGCGCGTCGAGTCTGGCGTGCGTTTCGCTGCTGCCGTTAAGACGGCTCAGGCGAAGCTGCGGTAGCGCGCGCTGCATGATGTGCGGAAACGCCTGCTGCGCCTCTTCACGCGCGCCGGGCACGCGGTAGCGGTGCGTGGCGCGTAACCCCTTGCTGAACACCTTCGGCGCCGCGTCGTCCGGGAGTTTTGCCAGCCGGGCGGCGGTGTTAGCGACGGCCTGCGCGCTGGCATCACCGCCCAGCATCGCCACCGCGCTCACCAGCAGCCCCAGCGCCCAGATCGCGCCACGGTGGGTGTTCACGCCGTCGGTAGCGGCCATCATCTGCCGCTCTCCGTCGCGACCGAGTCGCCCTATGGTTTGCCTGAGGGCAATATCCGCCGGACGCTGCCAGCTTTGCTGCGCCAGCGCCTGAAACGTGGGAGTCAGGCTGTGCGCGGAGCGCTCCATCAGCGCAAGCGATAAATCGTGGTGCGCGCCGTTCCCCCGACTGTCCACCAGACCGGGTTTCGGGCTTAAACGTGCTTCGTCAATCAGACACTGCGTGGCGGTTCGCGCCAGCCATTCGGCACCGCCTTCAACCTGGATCCGGGGCAGAAGTTTCATTACCAGCTCCGGAATTTCGCAGGTGGGTTGTACAGGCCGCCGGACCACTCAACGAGGTCGGCCACGCTGCCCGCCGCCAGCAGAGAGCGGGTGGCATCGGTGCGGCGAATCCCCATATCTTCCGGATAGACCACTTTGCCGCTCTGGCGCAGTTCCGCCACGCGTCTGGCATCCACGCCCAGACCGATATCGGTGATACCCGCCACGGCGGCGACCATGGCGCGACGCTCTTCCAGATCTTTCGCCCGGTAGAGGTAAGCAATCCCCTCTTCCGTCAGCACGTGGGTCACGTCATCGCCGTAAATCATGACCGGCGCCAGCGGCATGCCGGAGGCTTTCGCGACGTCAACGGCGTCGAGTTTTTCCACGAAGGTGGGTTTAACGCCCGCCTGGAAGGTTTCCACCATCTGCACGACCAGTTTTTTACCGCGCTGCATTGGGTCAGGTTCGGTGATCATGTTCAGCCAGGCCGGCGTGGCGTGGCGGCGACCGTGCGGATCGTGGCCCATGTTTGGCGCGCCGCCGAAGCCGGAGAGGCGACCGCGGGTGACGGTTGAGGAGTTAGCGTAGCCATCAACCTGCAGCGTAGAGCCGATAAACATATCGACCGCGTACTGGCCTGCCAGCTGGCAGAAGGCGCGGTTAGACCGCATGGAGCCGTCGGCACCGGTAAAGAACACGTCCGGACGGGCGCGAATGTACTCTTCCATCCCCAACTCGCCGCCGAAGCAGTGCACGCTCTCCACCCAGCCGCTTTCGATTGCCGGGATCAGCGTCGGATGCGGGTTCAGCGTCCAGTGTTTACAGATTTTGCCCTTCAGGCCGAGCTGTTCGCCGTAGGTGGGCAGCAGCAGCTCAATCGCCGCGGTGTTAAAGCCAATCCCGTGGTTAAGGGACTGCACCTGGTGTTCAGCGTAGATGCCTTTAATCGCCATCATCGCCATCAGGATGTGTTCCTGTTTAATCAGGCGCGGGTCGCGTGTGAAGAGCGGCTCAATGAAGAACGGCTTGTCGGCCACCACCACGTAATCGATCCAGGAGCCCGGAATATCGACGCGCGGCAGGTCGCATTCGTCGTCCACCAGCTCGTTCACCTGTGCGATGACGATGCCGTCGTGGAACGCGGCGGCTTCCACCAGCGCCGGGGTATCTTCGGTACTCGCCCCGGTGTAGAGGTTACCTTTACGGTCCGCTTTAAACCCGGCAATCAGCGCCACGTTTGGCGCCAGGTCAACATACAGGCGGGAGTAAAGTTCGATGTAGGTGTGAATCGCACCGATTTCGAGCTGGCCATCTTCCAGCAGCTGCGAAATGCGCAGGCTTTGCGTACCGGAGAAGGAAAAGTCCAGCTTACGGGCGATGCCTTTCTCAAAGATATCCAGATGTTCGCTGCGGCCCACGCTTGGCATAATCATGTGCAGGTCGTGCATTTTTTCGGGATTCACTTCAGCCAGCATGCGGGACAGGAAATCTGCCTGCTTCTGGTTATTGCCTTCTAATACCACGCGGTCACCCGGCGCGATCAGTTTTTCCAGCATCGCGGTCAGGTCTGCAGTAGGCAGTACCTTGCCCTGCACCGGTATGGAAGCCAGACGCCGCTGCTTCTCGGTGCGGCGGGTATTCCAGACGCGTGCGGGTGTTTGCCCAGATAACATTATTAACCTCCTGATTCAGCTAATCATTTTGATTGCTTAACACGCTAATGAGTGTGCGCTCTGGTGAGAAAGTCATCAATTAAGCGTAGAGAGGGATCGTTAGCCTGAGAGTAATAATTGAAGTAACAATTTGTGATGAGGATCAACTACTCCATTCCAGACGCCATCCTGAGCTACGCATTTTTCATAAACACAACAGGCAAGTGGCGGTATAGTAGACGGCTGATAATGAGAGACCATCGCAGCCGTTATGAGCCAAATAACTTCGTCAGACCTTCAACTCACCGCCGTAAACTCGCGTGAATTTCGCCCAATGCGTGGTATTCGTAACCGCCATTTGCAGACCATGCTGCCGCGCCTGATCCGCCGCAAAGTGAATTTTGCCCCCCACTGGCAGCGGCTGGAGTTACCTGACGGTGACTTTGTCGATCTGGCCTGGAGTGAAGATCCGGCGTCCGCGAAACACAAACCTCGTCTGGTCGTCTTTCACGGTCTGGAAGGCAGTCTGAACAGCCCGTATGCCCATGGCCTGATTGAAGCGGCGCAAAAACGCGGCTGGCTTGGGGTGGTGATGCATTTTCGCGGCTGCAGCGGCGAGCCAAACCGCATGAACCGTATTTATCACTCTGGCGAAACCGAAGACGGCGCCTGGTTTCTACACTGGCTGCGTCGCGAATTTGGCCACGCGCCAACCGCGGCGGTGGGCTATTCGCTGGGGGGTAATATGCTGGCCTGCCTGCTGGCAAAAGAAGGGAAAAACATCCCGATAGAGGCTGCGGTGATTGTTTCCGCCCCCTTCGTGCTGGAAGCGTGCAGTTACCATATGGATAAAGGCTTTTCCCGCGTTTATCAGCGTTATCTGCTCAATTTGCTGAAGGCGAACGCGTCGCGCAAACTGGCGGCGTATCCGGGCTCCCTGCCAGTCGATCTTGCGCAGTTGAAATCCCTGCGCCGCATTCGCGAGTTTGACGATCTCATCACCGCCAAAATTCACGGTTTTGCCGACGCTATCGACTATTATCGTCAGTGTAGCGCGATGCCGTTACTCAACCGGATCGCCATCCCGACGCTGATCATCCACGCCAAAGACGATCCGTTTATGGATCATCACGTGATCCCCAAAGCCGACGATTTGCCGCCTCAGGTGGAGTATCAGCTAACGGAACATGGCGGGCACGTTGGGTTTATCGGCGGCACGCTGCGTCGCCCTGAGATGTGGCTGGAGGCGCGTATTCCCGACTGGCTGACAACGTATCTGGAGGTAACAAGATGATGATCCCCTGGCAGGAGCTCTCTCCCGAGACGCTGGACAACTTAATCGAAAGCTTTGTGTTGCGCGAAGGCACCGATTATGGTGAACATGAACGTTCACTTGAGCAAAAGGTCGCCGACGTTAAACGTCAGTTGCAGTGCGGAGAAGCGGTTCTGGTCTGGTCTGAATTGCACGAAACAGTCAACATCATGCCGCGTAAACAGTTCCGCGAATAAGCCTGTATCCTCGGCCGACTATAATAAAAAACCTAACCTACTCATGGAGTTGTTATGTCTGCCAAACATCCGGTGATTGCGGTAACAGGATCCAGCGGCGCGGGGACCACCACCACCAGCCTCGCGTTCCGTAAAATTTTTGCCCAGCTCAACCTGCGCGCGGCCGAGGTGGAAGGCGACAGTTTTCATCGTTATACCCGCCCGGAAATGGACATGGCGATCCGCAAGGCGCGCGATGCCGGACGGCATATCAGCTATTTCGGCCCCGAAGCCAATGACTTCGGCCTGCTGGAACAGACCTTCATTGAATACGGGCAGACGGGCAAAGGCCAGTCGCGCAAATATCTGCATACCTACGACGAAGCCGTACCCTGGAATCAGGTGCCTGGCACCTTCACGCCCTGGCAGCCGCTGCCGGAGCCGACCGACGTCCTGTTTTATGAAGGGCTGCACGGCGGCGTGGTGACGCCACAGCATGAGGTGGCGCGCCATGTGGATTTGCTGGTGGGGGTTGTGCCCATCGTCAACCTGGAGTGGATTCAGAAACTGATCCGCGACACCAGCGAGCGTGGACATTCCCGCGAGGCGGTGATGGACTCCGTGGTGCGCTCAATGGACGATTACATCAACTACATCACGCCACAGTTTTCCCGTACCCACATCAACTTCCAGCGGGTCCCGACGGTGGATACCTCAAACCCATTCGCCGCACGCGGCATTCCCTCGCTTGATGAGAGTTTTGTGGTGATACATTTCCGCAATCTCGAAGGCATCGATTTCCCCTGGCTGCTGGCGATGCTGCAAGGTTCGTTTATTTCTCACATCAATACGCTGGTGGTGCCGGGCGGCAAAATGGGCCTGGCGATGGAACTGATCATGCTGCCGCTGGTACAGCGCCTGATGGAAGGCAAGAAGATCGAATAAGCCTCAATGGCGGCTGGCCCGTTTGTGCCATAAGGCAGTCGAGCGCAGCGGCATCAGGTAAAAATTATCAGGCGGCAATGACTTCATACGAGTGGGTAATATTCACCGCTTTTTCCAGCATCAGCGCCACGGAACAATACTTTTCGGCGGAAAGATCTACCGCCCGCGCCACCGCGGCGTCTTTTAAATCATGCCCCGTCACGATGAAATGCAGATTGATGTGGGTAAACAGGCGCGGCGCTTCTTCACGACGCTCGGAGGTCAGTTTTACTTCGCAATTGGTCACATCCTGTCGTCCTTTTTGCAGGATGGAGACCACGTCGATAGCGCTACAGCCGCCCGCGGCCATTAACACCATTTCCATCGGGCTGGGCGCTTTATCTCCCGAATTGCCGTCCATCAGGATCTGGTGTCCGGAAGCCGACTCGCCCAGGAAGGTTAACCCTTCAACCCATTTCACACGCGCTTGCATATTTTTTTACTCCAGTGCGTCAATTTTCCTGACAGATTACGCGTACATAACAATTCTCGCAACGGAAGGCGACCTGCGTCATGCTGAAGCGAGACACCAGGAGACACACGGCTAAAGCTATGCTAAAACAGTCAGGATGCTACAGTAATACATTGACGTACTGCATGTATGCAGAGGACTTCACATTAAAGGCTGCTGTCCGTTATTGACAGCCTCTTCCCAGGAAGCGGGAAGCACATTTTTGCAACCCCAGAGACAGCGCCGTTTTCTGGCTCTGGAGACAGCTTATAACAGAGGATAATCGCGCATGGTGCTTGGCAAACCGCAAACAGACCCGACTCTCGAATGGTTCTTGTCTCATTGCCACATTCATAAGTACCCGTCGAAGAGCACGCTAATTCACCAGGGTGAAAAAGCAGAAACGTTGTACTACATCGTTAAAGGCTCTGTGGCAGTGTTGATTAAAGATGAGGAAGGTAAAGAAATGATCCTTTCTTATCTGAATCAGGGTGATTTTATTGGCGAACTGGGCCTGTTTGAAGAAGGCCAGGAACGTAGCGCATGGGTACGTGCTAAAACTGCATGTGAAGTGGCTGAAATTTCCTACAAGAAATTCCGCCAGTTGATCCAGGTGAACCCGGATATTCTGATGCGTCTCTCTTCCCAGATGGCTCGCCGCCTGCAGGTCACATCAGAGAAAGTCGGTAACCTGGCCTTCCTTGACGTGACCGGTCGTATCGCCCAGACGCTGTTGAACCTGGCGAAACAACCCGATGCAATGACCCACCCGGACGGTATGCAGATCAAAATTACCCGCCAGGAGATTGGCCAGATCGTTGGCTGCTCTCGCGAAACCGTTGGTCGTATCCTGAAGATGCTGGAAGATCAAAACCTGATCTCCGCGCACGGTAAGACCATCGTCGTTTACGGCACTCGTTAATCCCGTCGGAAATGGCGCGTTACCTGGTAGCGCGCTATTTTTGTTTTCCCGATGTGGCGCAGACTGATTTATCACCCTGAGATCAACTACGCACTACGTCAGACGCTGGTGCTCTGTTTGCCCGTGGCCGTCGGCCTGCTGATAGGCCAACTGCATCTGGGCCTGCTTTTCTCCCTCGTTCCCGCCTGCTGTAACATTGCCGGGCTTGATACGCCGCACAAGCGCTTCTTCAAGCGTCTGGTCATTGGCGCCTCGCTGTTTGCCGGGTGTAGCCTGGCGATGCAACTGTTGTTGGCGCAGGCGGTACCGTTACCGCTGATTCTGACCGGGTTGACGCTGCTCCTCGGCGTCACCGCGGAGTTAAGCTCGCTTCACGCCCGTCTGCTTCCCGCTTCGCTGATCGCCGCAATTTTTACCCTCAGTCTGGCGGGAAATATGCCAGTGTGGGAGCCGCTGCTGATCTATGCGCTGGGGACATTGTGGTATGGACTGTTTAACTGGTTCTGGTTCTGGTTGTGGCGCGAACAGCCGCTGCGCGAATCGCTAAGCCTGCTGTATCGCGAACTGGCAGATTACTGCGAAGCGAAATACAGCATGCTGACCCAGCACACCGATCCGGAAAAAGCCCTACCGCCGCTGTTGGTGCGCCAGCAGAAAGCGGTTGACCTGATCACCCAGTGCTACCAGCAAATGCATATGCTGTCGGCGCATCACAATAACGATTACAAACGGATGCTGCGCGCCTTCCAGGAAGCGCTGGATCTGCAAGAACATATCTCGGTCAGCCTGCACCAGCCGGAAGAGGTGCAAAAACTGGTCGAGCGCAGCCACGCCGAACAGGTGATCCGCTGGAACGCGCAAACCGTCGCCACGCGTCTGAGGGTGTTGGCGGATGACATTCTGTACCATCGCCTGCCCACGCGCTTCACCATGCAGAAGCAAATCGGCGCGCTGGAAAAGATCGCCAATCAACATCCGGATAACCCCGTCGGGCAGTTTTGCTACTGGCATTTCAGCCGTATAGCCCGCGTGCTTCGCACCCAGCGTCCGCTCTATGCGCGCGATCTGATGGCGGATAAACAGCGGCGGCTTCCGCTGCTACCGGCGCTGAAAAGCTATCTGTCGCTGAAGTCTCCGGCGCTGCGCAACGCCGGACGCATTAGCGTCATGCTGAGTATCGCCAGCCTGATGGGTACCGCGCTGCACCTGCCGAAGCCGTACTGGATCCTGATGACGGTACTGTTCGTGACGCAAAATGGCTACGGCGCAACGCGCGTACGCATTCTGCACCGTTCGGCCGGAACGCTGGCGGGACTTATCGTCGCGGGCGTGACGCTGCACTTTCATATCCCCGAAGGGTATACGCTGCTTTTAATGCTCTTCGTCACCCTGGTGAGCTATCTGATTATCCGCAAAAACTACGGCTGGGCGACGGTGGGGTTTACCGTCACGGCGGTGTACACCCTGCAACTGTTAACCCTGAACGGCGAACAATTTATCATTCCGCGGTTTGTCGATACGATCATCGGCTGTCTGATCGCCTTCGGCGGCACCGTCTGGCTGTGGCCGCAGTGGCAAAGCGGTCTGTTGCGCAAAAATGCCCACGACGCGCTGGAGGCGGACCAGGAGGCGATCCGCCTGATCCTCAGCGACGATCCGCAGGCGACGCCGCTGGCATACCAACGAATGCGCGTCAACCAGGCCCACAACACGCTGTTTAACTCGCTGAATCAGGCCATGCAGGAACCGGGATTTAATACGCACTATCTGGAAGATATGAAGCTGTGGGTCACCCACAGCCAGTTCATTGTCGAGCATATCAACGCGATGACCACCCTGGCGCGAGAACATACAATGTTGACGCCTGATCTGGCCCAACGATATCTGCAATCGTGTGAAATTGCGCTCCAGCGTTGTCAGCAGCGGCTGGAATATGACGGGCCGGGCAGCTCTGGGGATGTGAATATTCTTGAGGCGCCAGAGATGCTCTCCCACGGGCCATTGAGCACGCTGGAACAGCATCTCCAGCGTGTGCTGGGGCATTTAAATACCATGCATACCATTTCGTCGGTGGCCTGGCGCCAGCGACCGCACCACGGGATCTGGCTCAGCCGCCGGTTGCGCGATATGAAAGGCTGACGCTCTATGCGGCCTATTCGCTTACGACTTTCGCGACGGCTTGCGCGAAACGCTGCATTCCTTCGTCGATATCCGCCTCTTCCACCACCAGCGAGGGAGCAAAACGCATCACTTCAGGGCCAGCGTTGAGCACCATCACCCCCGCCTCCGCTGCCGCATACAGGAAATCACGCGCGCGCCCCTTATACTGCGGCTTCAGTTCGGCGCCAATCAACAGGCCCATGCCGCGAATGTCGCTGAAAACGTCAAAGCGTTCATCGATCTGTTGCAGATGCTGCACAAATCTCTGCCGCTTCGTCTGCACCCCACTTAACACGGCTGGCGTACTGATGATATCGAACGCCGCCTCCGCAACCGCACAGGCCAATGGGTTACCGCCATAGGTAGAACCATGCGAGCCCACGTGAAATGCCGAAGCGATATCCTGGGTTGTCAGTACCGCACTTACCGGAAAACCGCCGCCCAACGCCTTCGCGCTGGTCAGAATGTCCGGCGTCACGCCATAGTGCATATAAGCGAACAGATCGCCGGTGCGCCCCATGCCGCTTTGTACTTCATCAAACACCAGCAGCGCCTGATGCTCGTCGCACAGCTTGCGCAGGCCTTGCAGGAATTCCGGCGTCGCCGCCAGCACGCCGCCTTCGCCCTGTACCGGCTCGACCACTACTGCGCAGGTGTGATCGTCCATCACCGCGCTGACGGCATGGAGATCGTTAAAGGGCACGTGAATGATATCCGCCGGTTTTGGGCCGAAACCATCGGAATACTTCGGCTGACCGCCCACGGAAACGGTAAACAACGAACGACCGTGGAACGCATTATGGAAGGCGATAATTTTGGTTTTGAAGGGGCTATGGCGGACGCATGCATAATGACGCGCCAGTTTAAACGCCGTTTCGTTGGCTTCCGTCCCGGAGTTCATGAACAGCACGCGCTCGGCAAAGGTGGCGGCGATAAGTTTCCGTCCCAGACGCAGCGCCGGTTCGTTGGTGAATACGTTACTGGTATGCCAGAGCGTTTCGCCCTGCGCTTTCAGCGCTTCCACCAGCGACGGGTGGCAATGACCGAGCGCGGTAACCGCAATCCCTCCGGCAAAATCGACATAGTCTTTGCCCTGCTGGTCCCAGACCCGGCTGCCTTTACCTTTCACCGGGATAAAGTCCGCCGGTGCATAAACTGGCAGAATGACTTCATCGAAAGTTGCGCGAGTTACTGCCGTTTGTTCAGTTGCCATCTCATGCCCATCCACTTATGCAAAAAACAATGTGAAATAATAATCACAAAATATGCATAAAAAATCACTAAATGGCAACCATAAATCATCGGTTAAGGAAATTAGCCAACAGTTGATGCCCCTGCTCGCTGAGAATACTCTCCGGATGGAACTGAACGCCCTCCAGATCCCAGGTCGTATGGCGAATCCCCATGATCTCCTGCGCCTCGCTCCAGGCGGTGACCTCGAAGCAAGCGGGCAGCGTGGCAGGATCAACAATCAGCGAATGGTAACGGGTTACCCTTAACGGGTTGGCTAATGCCTGAAACACCCCCTGCCCGTTATGGCGGACAGGCGAGGTTTTGCCATGCATCACCTTCGCCGCGCGGACAATCGTTGCGCCGAAGGCCTGCGCCATCGCCTGATGCCCAAGACAGACGCCAAGCATTGGCAGTCGCCCGGCGTAATGGCGAATCGCCGCCAGCGAAATGCCAGCGTCATCAGGCGTACAAGGGCCGGGGGAGATGACGATTTTTTGCGGGCCAAGCGCGTCAATCTGCGGCAGCGTCAGCTCATCATTGCGCTTAACCAGCACATCCGCGCCCAGCTCGCAAAAGTACTGGTAAAGATTCCAGGTAAACGAATCGTAGTTGTCGATAAGCAGGATCATGGCGGCTCCGGTACAAGAAAACCGCGCTATTCTACTCAGTTTCCTCGACTTCGCTTACCCCTTTCCGAAATATCGCCTCCAGCGCGCTAAGGTCGCCCATCGCCCCTTCCTGATTCGCCTGGTTCCAGCGATCGACCGGAATATCCCGCCAGTGCAGTAAATAGCCCGCGTGGATGGCCAACTGTTCAAAGAAAATACGCTGCGCCATACCACTGCCGATGCGGAACGGGTGCAGTACGTTGATCTCACAATAGTAATGCGCCAGGCGATTCACAAACTTCTCTTTGGGCAACCCAACCAGATACCCTTCTTCTTCCAGATCCTGCATCAGGGCGTTGCCTTCTTTCTCGATATACGCGAAATGGCAAAAGCGGGTATCGCCCTGATAAATATCGACCTCGCGCAATTGCCCTGCCCAGTCGAAAACATCCTGGTACAGCTGGCGATGGAGGGCGCATAAATGCGGTAGCCCTCGCTTCAGCGGGCCAAGCTCAATGGTTGCCGCCCGCAGCGCCGTCAGCTCCCATGCCGCCTGCGTCAGCCGCTCCGCCTGGCGGATCCCCAGTCGGTTACGCATGACGTTCAGACCGGGGTAAAGATACGGATCGCGATCGTCGCCGATTTTAGCGCTCATAGTGCCTCCGGAGTTCGTCAAGGCGTGCCAGCGCCTCTGGCGCGGTTAACGTGACTAGCGGGCTGTCGACGCCCTCAAGGCGGCGGCTGGCCTGAAAATTGGTATTGCGCTGCTGCTCCCAGAGCCGGGATTTCTGTCTGTCGGTGAGTTTTTTCACTTTACGCCTCCCTGATAGTCTCGTGTCTGCCAAGTATAAGCGGCAAAACGCGGTTACGCAGGAAGGGGAAACAGGCGCGGGCATGAAACACCCGCGCCGAAAGGGATTACGGCAGGACTTTTGCGGAGAGGATAACGACCGGTTTTGTCGGCACATTCTGGTATGGGCCCACATCTTTGGTCTGAACCTGAGAGATCTTATCGGCAACGTCCATCCCTTTCACAACTTTACCAAAGACGGCGTATCCGAAGTCGCGCTGGCCGTGATCGAGAAAGGCGTTGTCGGCGACATTGATGAAGAACTGGCTGGTGGCGCTGTCTTTGTCTGCGGTACGCGCCATCGCAATGGTGCCTCGGGTATTACGCAGACCGTTGTCGGCTTCGTTTTTGATCGGCGGATTCGGCTTCTTCTGCTGCATCTGCTCGTTGAACCCACCGCCCTGAATCATAAAGCCTGGGATCACGCGGTGGAACGTGGTGTTGTTATAGAACCCGCTGTTCACGTAATCGACAAAGTTCTGCACTGATACTGGCGCTTTCTGGCTGTTCAGTTCCAGTTCAATATTACCGGCAGAGGTTGTCAGCAGAACGTGCGGATCCCCTTTCGCCGCCAACGCTGCAGGAGAGAGAGCAGAAAGGGCGAAAACAGCTGCGACAGCCGCCAGGGTCGATTTGAGCATGAGAATTCCTTAACGAGAGCGGTAACAAAAAGCAAGTGCTTTGATTCTAAAGAGGCTTCAGAGACAAGGCCATCCCTTTACCTATTTTTACTTACCAGAAACATCTGTAACTTACTGACCGCCAGGCTATGCGTGATTTTGATCACAATAAAAAATGTAACGCACTTATTAATTGCCAATAAAAGTTTAAATGAATCACTAAAGCGCCTAAAATCTGCCCGCTCGTGGCGCAGTCAATGCGCTTTACTTTCTTATACACACAGTTTTCAGGTGCGTATCAACACAGGCCAGTCATGACTAACAGCAACCGCATCAAGCTCACATGGATTAGCTTTCTTTCCTACGCCCTGACCGGGGCGCTGGTTATTGTCACCGGGATGGTGATGGGAAACATCGCAGAGTATTTCAACCTGCCGGTTTCCAGTATGAGTAATACCTTCACCTTCCTGAACGCCGGTATTTTGATCTCCATTTTTCTTAACGCCTGGCTGATGGAAATCGTCCCGCTAAAAACGCAGCTGCGTTTTGGCTTTATCCTGATGGTACTGGCGGTGGCCGGACTGATGTTCAGCCACAGTCTGGCGCTGTTCTCCGCTGCGATGTTCGTGCTCGGCGTGGTAAGCGGTATCACCATGTCGATCGGGACTTTCCTGATCACCCAGATGTACGAAGGCCGTCAGCGCGGCTCGCGCCTGCTTTTTACCGATTCCTTCTTCAGCATGGCGGGGATGATTTTTCCAATGGTTGCCGCCTTTTTGCTGGCCCGCAGCATCGAGTGGTACTGGGTATATGCCTGCATCGGCCTGGTCTATGTGGCGATTTTCCTGCTGACCTTTGGCTGTGAATTCCCCGCGCTGGGCAAACATGCACCGAAAAGCGATACACCGGCAGTAAAAGAAAAATGGGGCATCGGCGTACTGTTTCTCTCCATTGCCGCGCTGTGCTATATCCTGGGCCAGTTGGGCTTTATCTCATGGGTACCGGAATACGCGAAGGGACTGGGAATGAGTCTGAACGATGCCGGTACGCTGGTCAGCAACTTCTGGATGTCTTATATGTTCGGTATGTGGGCATTCAGCGTCATCCTGCGTTTCTTTGACTTGCAGCGCATCCTGACAGTGCTCGCCGGTCTGGCTGCGGTTCTGATGTATCTGTTTATCACCGGCACGCCAGCGCATATGCCGTGGTTTATCCTCGCGCTGGGCTTTTTCTCAAGCGCCATTTACACCACGATTATTACGCTGGGCTCCCAGCAGACGAAAGTGGCGTCGCCAAAGCTGGTTAACTTTGTGCTGACTTGCGGCACCATTGGCACCATGTTGACCTTCGTGGTCACCGGTCCTATCGTGGCGCACAGCGGCCCGCAGGCGGCGCTGTTCACCGCTAACGCTCTGTATGCCGTCGTGTTTGTGATGTGCTTTATCCTCGGTTTTGTCACCCGCCATCGCCGTCACGAGGCGTCCGCGATGCATTAATTCAGTTGCCCGGTAACGCAGGGTTACCGGGCATCCTGATCTTTCCTGAGCCGGATAAAACGTAACGTGTTGTCGTCCGGTCCCCCTCCCTCTAAGGTCTTAGCGCCTCGCTTCGCCGGGAGTAGCTGGAGATGCTGAAAAACCCCTCATTTTGTATGTTATTTATACAATCGCGAAAAGTCTGACATTTCCGTGACTTATAAAAATCCTGACAAATCAGCGATATACCCCTTAAGGAGTATATAAAGGTGAATTTGATTTGCATCAATAAGTGGGGTTGCTGAATCGTTAAGGTAGGCAGTAATAGAAAAGAAATCGAGGCAAAAATGAGCAAAGTCAGACTCGCTATTATCGGTAATGGTATGGTCGGCCATCGCTTTATTGAGGATCTTCTTGATAAATCCGACGCTGCCAATTTTGATATTACTGTTTTCTGCGAAGAACCCCGCAAAGCGTATGACCGTGTGCACCTGTCATCTTACTTCTCCCATCACACTGCCGAAGAACTCTCTCTGGTGCGTGAAGGCTTTTACGAGAAGCATGGCGTGAAAGTGCTGGTCGGCGAACGCGCTATCACCATCAACCGTCAGGAAAAGGTGATTCACTCCAGCGCGGGCCGCACGGTTTACTATGACAAGCTGATCATGGCCACCGGCTCCTATCCGTGGATCCCGCCGATTAAAGGCTCCGAAACGCAGGACTGCTTTGTCTATCGCACCATTGAAGATCTCAATGCCATTGAGTCCTGCGCCCGTCGCAGCAAACGTGGCGCGGTAGTCGGCGGTGGACTGTTAGGCCTGGAAGCGGCCGGCGCGCTGAAAAACCTCGGCGTGGAAACCCACGTCATCGAATTCGCGCCAATGCTGATGGCGGAACAGCTGGATCAGATGGGCGGCGAACAGCTACGCCGCAAAATCGAAAGCATGGGCGTGCGCGTCCACACCAGCAAAAATACCAAAGAGATCGTCCAGACAGGGACCGAGGCGCGTAAGACCATGCGTTTTGCCGATGGTAGCGAACTGGAAGTCGATTTTATCGTGTTCTCCACCGGTATTCGTCCGCGCGATAAGCTGGCGACCCAGTGCGGCCTTGATGTCGCTACGCGCGGCGGGATCGTGATTAACGACGCCTGTCAAACTTCTGACCCGGACATTTACGCCATCGGCGAATGCGCAAGCTGGAACAATCGCGTTTACGGCCTGGTGGCGCCAGGCTACAAAATGGCGCAGGTCGCCGTTGATCATATCCTTGGCAACGAAAACGTTTTTGAAGGCGCGGATCTGAGCGCCAAGCTGAAGCTGCTGGGCGTTGACGTGGGCGGCATTGGCGACGCGCATGGCCGCACGCCGGGCGCGCGTAGCTATGTTTACCTCGACGAAAGCAAAGAGGTCTATAAGCGCCTTATTGTCAGCGAAGATAACAAAACCCTGCTCGGAGCGGTGCTGGTGGGCGACACCAGCGACTACGGCAACCTGCTGCAACTGGTGCTGAATGCTATCGAACTGCCGGAAAACCCGGACTCCCTGATCCTGCCTGCCCACGCAGGTAGCGGTAAGCCCTCGATTGGTGTGGACAAGCTGCCGGACAGCGCGCAAATTTGCTCTTGCTTCGACGTCACTAAAGGCATGTTGGTCGCCGCCATCAACAAAGGTTGTCACACCGTCGCCGCGCTGAAAGCCGAAACCAAAGCCGGTACAGGCTGCGGCGGCTGTATCCCGCTGGTCACCCAGGTGTTGAACGCCGAACTGGCGAAACAGGGCATTGAAGTGAACAACAACCTGTGCGAGCACTTTGCCTATTCACGCCAGGAGCTGTTCCACCTGATTCGCGTCGAAGGCATCAAAACGTTCGAAGAGCTGCTGGCAAAACACGGAAAAGGTTACGGCTGTGAAGTGTGTAAACCCACCGTCGGTTCCCTGCTGGCCTCCTGCTGGAACGAATACATTCTGAAGCCGCAGCACACCCCGCTGCAGGATACTAACGACAACTTCCTGGCGAACATCCAGAAAGATGGCACTTATTCCGTTATTCCCCGTTCTGCTGGTGGCGAAATCACTCCGGAAGGACTGGTGGCGGTGGGCCGTATCGCCCGAGAATTTAACCTTTACACCAAAATCACCGGTTCTCAGCGTATCGGCCTGTTCGGCGCGCAGAAAGACGATCTCCCGGAAATCTGGCGTCAGTTGATCGAAGCCGGTTTCGAAACCGGTCACGCCTATGCCAAAGCGCTACGTATGGCGAAAACCTGCGTCGGCAGCACCTGGTGCCGCTACGGCGTCGGTGACAGCGTGGGCTTCGGCGTTGAGCTGGAAAACCGCTACAAAGGTATTCGCACCCCGCACAAAATGAAGTTCGGCGTCTCCGGTTGTACTCGTGAATGCGCCGAAGCCCAGGGGAAAGACGTGGGCATTATCGCCACAGAAAAAGGCTGGAACCTGTACGTATGCGGTAACGGCGGGATGAAACCGCGCCATGCGGATTTGCTGGCGGCGGATATTGACCGTGAAACGCTGCTCAAATATCTCGACCGCTTCATGATGTTCTACATCCGCACAGCGGACAAACTGACCCGTACCGCGCCGTGGCTGGATAACCTGGAAGGCGGCATCGACTATCTGAAGTCCGTCATTATTGACGACAAGCTGGGCCTGAACGCCCATCTCGAAGAAGAGATGGCGCGTCTGCGCGAAGCCGTGGTGTGTGAGTGGACTGAAACCGTCAATACACCCTCTGCGCAGGTTCGCTTTAAGCACTTCATCAACAGCGATAAACGCGATCCGAACGTCCAGGTCGTGCCTGAACGTGAACAGCATCGTCCGGCCACGCCGTATGAACGCATCCCGGTCACTCTGGTGGAGGAAAACGCATGAGCCAGTGGAAAGATATTTGCCACATCGATGACATCCTGCCGGAAACCGGCGTCTGCGCGCTGTTAGGCGAGGAACAGGTCGCCATATTCCGCCCGTATCACAGCGATCAGGTGTTCGCGATTAGCAACATCGACCCGTTCTTTGAGTCCAGCGTACTTTCTCGCGGACTGATAGCAGAGCATCAGGGCGAACTGTGGGTCGCCAGCCCGCTGAAGAAACAACGCTTCCGCCTGAGCGACGGGTTGTGCATGGAAGACGAAAGTCATTCCGTCGCGCATTACGACGCGCGGGTGAAAGACGGCATTGTGCAGTTACGCGGTTAATTTTTTCGGGAGGCGCAACGCCTCCCTTTTTTGACGTTTTTTTCATTGTTAATTGTGTTCACAACGTCATTTGTGCGGCAGCGCAGAGGCTGAAGTGAAAAGGGATAATCAATACTATGTTTACTGACACTATCAATAAATGCGCGGCTAACGCTGCGCGTATCGCACGCCTGTCGGCAAAAAACCCGCTGGGATTCTGGGTAAGCTCTGCAATGGCGGGAGCCTACGTTGGCCTTGGCATCATCTTGATCTTCACGCTGGGCAACCTTCTTGATCCTTCTGTACGACCACTGGTGATGGGCGCTACCTTTGGCATCGCCTTAACGCTGGTGATCATCGCCGGTTCTGAACTTTTTACCGGGCATACTCTGTTCCTGACGCTCGGCGTCAAGGCAGGCACCATCACCCACGGTCAGATGTGGGCGATTCTGCCGCAAACCTGGCTCGGCAATCTGGTCGGCTCCGTGTTTGTCGCACTGATGTACAGTTGGGGCGGCGGCAGCCTGCTGCCGGTTGATACCAGCATTGTGCACTCCGTGGCGCTGGCGAAAACCACCGCGCCAGCCACGGTTCTGTTCTTTAAAGGCGCGCTGTGCAACTGGCTGGTATGTCTGGCGATCTGGATGGCGATTCGCACCGAAGGCGCCGCCAAATTTATGGCGATCTGGTGGTGCCTGCTGGCGTTTATCGCCTCCGGCTACGAGCACTCCGTGGCGAACATGACGCTATTTGCCCTCTCCTGGTTCGGTCACCATAGCGAAGCCTACACTCTGGCAGGAATAGGGCATAATCTGCTGTGGGTGACTCTTGGCAATACTTTGTCCGGTGTCGTATTCATGGGATTAGGTTATTGGTATGCTACGCCAAAATCGGAGCGTCCCGTTCCGGCGAAAATTAACCAAACTGAGAATCTGATCAGTGATTAAGGGGTAATGTCGTGGACCATTTGCCTATATTTTGTCAACTCCGTGACCGCGACTGTTTGCTTGTCGGCGGTGGTGATGTCGCAGAACGCAAAGCGCGGCTGCTGCTGGACGCGGGCGCGCGTTTAACGGTGAATGCGCTGGCGTTTGATCCGCAGTTCACCGTATGGGCAAATGAGGGCATGTTAACCCTGGTTGAAGGGCCCTTTGATGAAACCCTTCTTGACCCCTGCTGGCTGGTGATTGCCGCCACGGATGATGATGCGGTTAACCAGCGCGTCAGCGATGCGGCAGAATTGCGCCGAATCTTCTGTAACGTGGTGGACGCGCCGAAAGCCGCCAGCTTCATCATGCCGTCAATTATCGACCGTTCGCCGCTGATGGTGGCGGTCTCCTCGGGCGGCACCTCACCGGTGCTTGCCCGCCTGCTGCGCGAAAAGCTGGAATCCCTGCTGCCTCAGCATCTCGGTCAGGTCGCACATTACGCCGGAACACTGCGCTCACGCGTGAAGCAGCAGTTCACCACCATGGGCGAACGCCGTCGCTTCTGGGAAAAATTCTTCGTTAACGATCGTCTGGCGCAGTCGCTGGCTAACACCGACGAAAAAGCAGTGGCGGACGTCACCGAGCAGTTACTTAACGAGCCGTTGGATCATCGCGGTGAAGTGGTGCTGGTGGGAGCAGGGCCGGGCGATGCCGGCCTTCTGACCCTGAAAGGACTGCAACAGATCCAGCAGGCCGACGTGGTGGTGTACGACCGTCTGGTGTCAGACGACATCATGAACCTTGTGCGTCGCGACGCGGATCGCGTATTCGTCGGCAAACGCGCGGGCTACCACTGCGTACCGCAGGAGGAAATTAATCAGATCCTGCTGCGCGAAGCGCAAAAAGGCAAACGCGTGGTGCGTCTGAAAGGCGGCGATCCGTTTATCTTTGGTCGCGGTGGCGAAGAGCTGGAAACCCTCTGCCATGCGGGCATTCCGTTCTCGGTGGTGCCGGGAATTACCGCCGCCTCCGGGTGCTCTGCATACTCCGGGATCCCGCTGACCCATCGCGATTACGCGCAGAGCGTCCGTCTGGTCACCGGCCACCTGAAGACCGGCGGCGAGCTGGACTGGGAAAACCTGGCGGCAGAAAAACAGACGCTGGTGTTTTACATGGGCCTGAATCAAGCCGCTACTATTCAACAGAAATTGATCGAATTCGGTATGCAGGCGGATATGCCCGTCGCACTGGTAGAAAACGGCACCGCAGTAAAACAGCGAGTGGTGAAAGGCGAACTCGCACAATTAGGCGAGCTGGCGACGCAGGTAGAAAGTCCTGCATTAATTATCGTGGGTCGCGTCGTCGGATTACGCGAAAAGCTAAACTGGTTCTCCAACCATTAATACTGTCTGAACACGAAGGCCAGCACTGTCTGGCCTTTTTTATTGCCGTCCGGAATAAACGTCCGGAATCATACCTTCTTATAACCGCATGAATTTAAAGACATAAGCATCTTACCCCGGTTTATTTCTCCATTCCCTTACTGACGCAAAAAATAGATTACGCTATCGTCGAATCCGGGTGGGGAAAATATATTCACCACCCCTATCATTAGTTAAAAATTATATTTTTTACATAGGAAATGTAAATGAACAAGTTTATTAAAATGGCACTGGTGGGCGCAGCGCTGGCTACCCTGACGGCATGTACGGGTCACGTTGAAAACCGCAATAAAACCTGCTCTTATGACTACCTGCTGCACCCGGCCATTTCTATTTCCAAAATTATTGGCGGCTGTGGTCCAACCGCAGAGTAATAGACTCTGAAAAATTGCGCAGATACAAAAAAACCGGGGCTTCCCGGTTTTTTCGTTTTTCGCGTGTTATTACGGTTTGGCGACAAACCCAATCGCTTCGTACACCGCTTTTAGCGTTTCAGAAGCCCTCGCGCTGGCTTTTTCCGCCCCTTCTTTCATCACTTTCTGCAGGAACGCTTCGTCGTTGCGGAAGCGGTGATAACGTTCCTGAAGCTCGGTCAGCATGCCGGAAACGGCTTCCGCCACTTCGCCTTTCAGATGGCCATACATTTTGCCTTCAAAGTGTTTTTCCAGCTCAGGGATGCTCTGACCGGTGACGGCTGAAAGGATGTCCAGCAGGTTAGATACGCCCGCTTTATTCTGAGTATCGTAACGCACGACCGGCGGCTCGTCGGAGTCGGTCACCGCGCGTTTGATTTTCTTAACCACCGATTTCGGATCTTCCAGCAGACCAATCACGTTGTTGCGGTTGTCGTCTGACTTGGACATCTTCCTGGTCGGCTCCAACAGCGACATCACGCGCGCGCCTGACTTCGGAATAAACGGCTCAGGCACTTTGAAGATCTCGCCATACAGCGCGTTGAAACGCTGCGCAATATCGCGGCTCAGTTCGAGGTGCTGTTTCTGGTCTTCGCCGACCGGGACCTGGTTAGTCTGATACAGCAAAATATCGGCAGCCATCAGCACCGGATAATCAAACAGACCGGCGTTGATGTTTTCGGCGTAGCGCGCAGACTTGTCTTTAAACTGGGTCATGCGGCTCAATTCACCGAAATAGGTGTAGCAGTTCAGCGCCCAGGCCAGCTGCGCGTGCTCCGGCACGTGAGACTGAACAAAGATGGTGCTTTTCTCAGGATCGATACCGCACGCAAGGTACAGCGCCAGGGTGTCCAGCGTCGCTTTGCGCAGTTGCTGTGCATCCTGACGCACGGTGATGGCATGCTGGTCAACGATGCAGTAGATACAGTGGTAGTCATCCTGCATGTTCACCCACTGACGCAGCGCACCCATGTAGTTGCCAATGGTCAATTCACCTGAGGGCTGTGCGCCACTAAAAACGATGGGCTTAGTCATTTTTCGATTCCTGATTTTCGCTATGCGGAAGCCCGAGAGCGGGCAGAAGTTCATTTATGCGGTCGTACATGAGGTCAGGCTGGCTCAGAGAGATCGGCTCGCCGTAGTTATAGCCGTAGGTGAGTCCTGCTGACGGGCAACCTGCCGCTTTTGCAGCCTGAATATCATTACGCGAATCCCCGACAAAGAGCAATTGCTCAGGCGAAATACCGAGCTTACTTGCCACCATCAGCAGCGGATCCGGATGCGGTTTTTTGTTTTTCACGTCGTCACCGCCGATAACCACGCTGAAATATTTGCTGATATCCAGCGCGTCCAGCAGCGGCGCGACAAACGGCGTCGGTTTGTTGGTCACCAGACCTAACGGCAGCCCTTTCGCGTGCAGCGCGCCCAGCGTGTCGGCGACATCAGGGAATAAAAACGTCCCTTCTTCAGCCACATCGCCATAGTATCTGTCGAACAGCTTGCGCAGAATGCGGACCTGTTCTTCGGCGGGGATATCATCATCGACGGGGGGTTTGCCCTGGGACTGACGTAACGTGGCGCGCTCCTGACGGGCCCAGGCAAGCGCACGCGCCATTAATACGTCCGCGCCGTTACCTATCCAGGCGATCACGCGTTCTTCGCCTGCCGTCGGCAGTTCCAGCGCGTACAGCGCCATATCCACCGCGGCGGTTAATCCCGGCGCGCTGTCGACCAGCGTGCCGTCGAGGTCGAAGGCGACGCCCCGAATATCCTGCAATTTATCCATGACTTACCTTTGCCAGTTCACGGCGCATTTCATCAATGACTTTTTTGTAGTCAGGCTGATCGAAAATAGCGGAGCCTGCAACGAACATATCTGCTCCCGCCGCCGCGATTTCACCGATGTTGTTTACCTTCACACCACCGTCAACTTCGAGACGAATGTCGTAGCCGGACTCATCGATACGGCGACGCACTTCACGCAGCTTGTCCAGCGTTTGCGGAATAAACGACTGGCCGCCAAAACCCGGGTTTACGGACATCAGCAGGATCACATCCAGCTTATCCATCACGTAATCGAGATAACTCAGCGGCGTTGCCGGGTTGAAGACCAGACCCGCCTTACAGCCATGTTCTTTAATCAGTTGCAGCGTGCGGTCAACGTGTTCAGAGGCTTCCGGATGAAAAGTAATAATGCTGGCGCCTGCGGCGGCAAAGTCCGGGACAATGCGATCAACCGGCTTCACCATCAGATGCACGTCAATGGGTGCGGTAATGCCGTATTTGCGCAGAGACTTCAGCACCATCGGGCCGATAGTCAGGTTGGGGACGTAGTGGTTGTCCATCACATCGAAATGCACGACATCCGCACCGGCAGCCAGTGCTTGTGCGGTGTCCTCACCCAGGCGGGCAAAATCAGCCGACAGAACTGAGGGGGCAATCAAATACTGTTTCATCCGCTTCTCCTTGAGAATTATTTTTTCGCGGGTGAAACGACTCCTGGTTTGTACAGAGCCAGCAGTTCGTCCACCTTTTTACGTGTGCCGCCGTTGCTGCTTATACTGCGTCGCACTTTGACCTGAAAATGTTTTGCCGCTTTATACCACTCACGCGTATCGGGCGTGTCGTGGTTCGAAATTAGCACCGGGATCCGCTTACTGACCAGCTTTTCCGCCATCTGAGCCAGGTGCGCCTGCTCTTTGGGACTGAAGCTATTGGTGTGGTAAGCGGTAAAATTCGCCGTCGCCGACAGCGGCGCATAAGGCGGATCGCAATAGACAACCGAATTGCTATCCGCGCGATTCATGCACTCTTCATAAGAGAGGCAATGAAACTCTGCATTCTGCGCTTTTTGGGCAAAGTGATACAGCTCAGCTTCCGGGAAGTAAGGTTTTTTATAACGGCCAAAAGGGACGTTAAATTCACCGCGCAGATTGTAACGACACAGGCCATTGTAGCCATAGCGGTTCAGATACAGAAACAGCACCGCGCGACGGAAGGGATCTTCACTGGAATTGAACTCCTCGCGCAGTTGGTAGTAAACCTCAGCGAGATTTGTTTCGGGCGTAAACAGCTCGCGGGAAGCCTGCACGTACTCGTCGGTACGTGTTTTCACAATGTTGTAGAGGCTGATAAGGTCACTGTTAATATCGGAAAGGATATAACGCGAAAAGTCGGTGTTGAGAAACACCGACCCGGCCCCAACGAAGGGTTCGACCAGACATTCGCCCTTTGGTAAATGCCTTTTAATATCATCCAGCAGGGGGTACTTTCCCCCTGCCCACTTCAGAAAAGCGCGATTTTTTTTCATGCTGACTAACTAATTACACCTTCTCCGGCTGTGGAGAAAGCTCCGACAGCATCCTGCGCTTAACATTACTTGAGATCGGCTTGAACCTGATGCAACGGTTTAGCCCACGGATTTTTTGCCTGCACATCGGCTGGCAGCGTAGACACTGCGCGTTTTGCCTCGTCCTTCGAGGCATAGACGCCCGTTACAAGAACATACCACGGCTGACCATTACGCGTCGTCTGATATACCACATAGTTTTTCAGATTCTCTTTCTTCGCCCAACCGTTCAGGTTGTCGTAGTTAGAAGAACTGCTCAACTGCAGCGTGTAATGACCGGACGGCGCTGACTTGAGAGAACCGACGTTACCGGTGCTTTTCGTTCCACCGGCGCTCCCTGTCGTTGCCACTGGCGTGGTCTGAGCCGGGGCGGCTTTCTGCACAGGCGTGGCGCTCGCCGTGGCCTTAGGCGCTGTCGTCGCGGCTGGCGCGGACGTTGCCGGTTTAGACGTTGCTGTCGGTTCGGCACGCTTCGGCTGGGTCACCGGCTTTGGTTCTGCTGGTGTCGCTTTCGCGGTTGTCTGCGGTTTCTTCGGCTCAATCACCGCCTGCTTCCGCTCCGGACGGGACGGCGTCGGACGTTCCGCTGTCGGCGCGGTTGCCGTCTGACGCGGCGCGTTGCCGTTACGAACCGGCGCCACGGTAGCGGGTTCAGTCGGCAGCGTCGAGTTCACTACCACATTGTTCATCTGTTCCTGACCCTGCGGCTGGGTCAGCGCATTATTCAGGTCACCCTGAACTTCAACACGCTGCTGGCCTTCTGCCGTGGCTGGAGCCTGCCCCTGCGTTGGCGTTGAGGAGATCGGCGGCAAAGAGACGTCCTGCGGGGAATTCCCTGCGGTCTGCTCGGCGGATGTAGCGCCTGGCGCAGGCTGCGCCCCGTTAGCCTGGTCTGCGGCATTGCCGGAAAGATCGATGCTCTTTTCGCCTGAGGCCGTTTGTGCGTTGGAAGAAGGCGTGGATGGCGCTTTCAGCGCGGAGCCAATTCCGATGATCAGTAGCAACAGCACCAGCACCCCTACGCCCATCATCATGTACTGACGGGAAGCGGGTTTACTGGCCGCTTTTTTACGCTTACGTGGACGACGCTCAACGCGTTCTTCATCCACACTTTCGTCATCGGATTCGTATTCTTCTGGTTCCGGCTCATCAAGACGCTCTTTGCGTCCGCGAGTGGGACGACGATCGTCCGCGTCCAGATCAACATCATCAAAGTTGATCTGCGGCTCACCGCGTTCAGAAGATTGACGAGAACGACCAGGGCGACGATCGCTGGGATCGGGTTTCAGCTCGTCTTCTGGTTTGAATTCATCCATTTAACACCCCACTCAAAGGTTAATGCTTACTACGTTGCACCAAACCTGAATTTAAATGGCCGATACGTGTGCCGTATCAGTCCGACCTTTCTTGTTGTTACGCCTGCTGGCAATCAGCGATAGCGTTAAGAACCACCTCATGCGACACTCCGCCGCGGACTTCACTTTTCCCTATCGCCAGCGGAAGCACTAAGCGTATTTCTCCCGCTAACACTTTTTTATCACGCAGCATGTGCGGCAGGTAAGCCTGCGCGGACATGTCTCGCGGACCGTGAACCGGCAATCCGGCGCGCTCAAGTAAGGTGATAATGCGCTGCGTCTCTGCTGGCGTAAACTGCCCGAGCCGTTCCGAAGTGCGCGCCGCCATTACCATACCTGCTGCGACCGCTTCACCGTGTAACCAATTGCCATAACCCATTTCAGCTTCAATAGCATGGCCGTAGGTGTGTCCCAGATTGAGTAAAGCACGTAAGCCGGTTTCGCGCTCGTCTGCTGCGACAACTTCGGCTTTCAGCTCACAACAACGACGAATACAGTACGCCATCGCCGGGCCGTCGAGACGCAGCAACGCATCCAGGTTTTCTTCCAGCCAGTGGAAAAATTCACCATCAAGGATGATGCCGTATTTGATCACTTCCGCAAGGCCAGACGCCAGCTCGCGCGCGGGCAGCGTTTTCAGGCAGTCGAGATCCACGACCACGGAGGCGGGCTGATAAAACGCGCCGATCATATTCTTGCCGAGAGGGTGGTTGACGGCGGTTTTACCGCCAACGGAGGAGTCAACCTGCGACAGAAGCGTCGTTGGAACCTGAATGAAGCGCACGCCGCGCTGATAGCTGGCGGCGGCGAAACCGGTCAGATCGCCAATCACGCCGCCGCCAAGGGCGACCAGTGTCGTATCACGACCGTGCGGTTTTTGCAGCAAGGCGGTAAACACGGTATCCAGCACCGTCAGGCTTTTATACTGCTCGCCGTCAGGCAGGATGACGCTATCAACGTTGACACCCGCATGTTCAAGTACGCTGCGAATCTTATCAAGATAGAGGGGAGCCAGGGTTTCGTTGGTGACCAACATAACCTGATCGCCCGATTTCAGCGGTAAGAAAGAAGCCGGTTCGTCAAACAAACCAGCCGCGATGGTGATAGGGTAACTACGTTCCCCGAGAGTGACGGTGATCCTCTCCATGACGCGACATCCACCTTAATAGCTAATACCCGCTTACCGAGTGTGTATTAAGAGCCTAATGGGCCAGGCTCAAGCCGGAATCAGTTGTTTTCCAGCATATGAATGATCTGATTTGCAACGACTTTCGCGCTCTGATCGTCGGTACGAATGGTGACGTCAGCAATCTCCTCATACAGTGGATTGCGTTCGTCGGCCAACGCTTCCAGAACTTCGCGAGGCGGCGCTTCCACCTGCAACAGCGGACGTTTTTTATCGCGCTGCGTACGCGCAAGTTGTTTTTCGATGGTCGTTTCGAGGTAAACCACGACGCCACGTGCGGAAAGACGATTACGGGTTTCACGTGATTTAACAGAGCCACCGCCGGTTGCCAGCACAATACCCTGTTTTTCCGTCAATTCGTTAATGACTTTCTCTTCACGATCGCGGAAGCCGTCTTCACCTTCTACGTCGAAGACCCAGCCCACATCAGCTCCGGTGCGTTTCTCAATCTCTTGATCAGAATCGTAAAATTCCATATTGAGTTGTTGAGCTAACTGGCGCCCAATGGTGCTTTTTCCGGCACCCATAGGCCCAACCAGAAAGATATTGCGTTTCTCTGCCATTTTTTCGGTACTACTAAGACTGATCGTTAATGATAAACCCGCTTCGCCGACACTGAGCGCAGCAGGACATGAACTGAAACCTCATAAGATATTGCGAGAGTCAGACTGAAAATTATCTCAATACTCAAGCGGGTTTGGCAACTGAATAAATCACCAAACCAGATTGTAGACAACCCGAGTCAGCGTTGCCGGACGGCGATGAGAAGTACCGACTCTCAAATCGGTACTCCTTGTATGCTAAATAGTTGCGCACGTCAAACCCCTGAAACGAGTTAAGTGCAAAAACACCGGTGTTTCATGCATAAATCATTCTGTCGAGACCAATCTGGGGGTAATGAAGACCACCAGTTCACGGCGCTCATTTTCTTTCCCGTCATGGCGAAAAAGCTGCCCAAGCCAGGGAATGTCGCCTAGCAACGGCACGCTGTCTTTACCGGATTTATTCTTACGCGAGAAAATGCCGCCCAGCGCCAGCGTTTCGCCGCTTTTCACCTCAACCTGCGTTTCGATCTCCTGTTTGTCGATAGCCAGCACTTCGCCGTCGGCCTGTTGCAGCACCTGCCCCGGCATGTTCTGGCTGATATGCAGTTTAAGGCGAATCCGCCCCTTTGCCAGCACCGTAGGCGTCACTTCCATTCCCAGCACCGCTTCTTTGAACTCGACTGACGTGGCGCCGCTTTCGCCGCTGGAAACCTGGTAGGGGATCTCGCTTCCCTGCTTTATGCTGGCGGGTTGTAAATGCGAGGCCAACAGGCGCGGGCTGGCAATGATATCAAGTTGCTGTTTTTGCTCCAGTGCGGAAAGCTCCAGATCCAACATGCGCCCATCTATTCGCCCGATATTAAACCCCACGCGCGCTGTCGCCGCGGCAACGGACAGGTCGCCCGCCAGGGCTGTCACCTGCCCTACGCTGCCCGCCTGCTGAGCGTCGGCCAGCGTCCATTTGACGCCCAGTTCGCGCAGGCTTTTCTCGTTTATGGTCACGATATGCGCCGCCAGTTCGACCTGCCCGACCGGAAGATCCATCTGTCCTGCCCAGTGTTCAAGCAATGACAGCGCCGGTCGGGTGTCTCTGACCAGCAGCCGGTTGGTGCGTTTATCCACCGTGATGCTGCCCCGGGGGCTCAGCAGCGCACTCCCCGCTTTCGCTAACTCACCGGCGTCGGCATAGTGCAGCGGGATAGGGCGATTTTCCAGCGGCAGGCTGGCCTGTCGCCTCGCGTTTTCCGCTTCCCGACGCGCCGCCTCTGCGCTCCGCCAGTCGGCGGAATGGATATGCATAATCGAACCGTCCTGACGCAACACTAAACCCGCGCTTTTTACCACCGTCTGTAACGCCTGCTGCCAGGGCACGTCCGTCAGATGCAGCGACACCGCGCCGCTAACGTCCGGCGAGATCACCAGATTTTTACGCTCCTGCTCGGCAAGCGCCTGTAACACCTGGGCTACCGGCACATCATCCACCACCAGAGTGACGCTCTGTGCCTTTCCGGCCTGTGCCGGATGCAATATGGCTAACAGTACCGCCAGTATCCAATGCCTCATCAACGTCTCCTTGTCTTTGCCATCGCCATTGCGGCGGGTCACATTCTGTTCCCGTCTGAACGGTTAATGTCTGCTCGTTGAGCTGAATGACCGTCCAGCCGGTATCAAGCACCGTATTCAGCTCAACCCGCCGCCATCGATGTTCGCTGTCGCGCAGCAGCCCGATATGTCGCTCCCCTTTTCCAACCACGCCCTGATACCGCCACTGCGCCAGTGTAGAGGAATGGCAGCGATCCTCTGGCTGGCGAAAGGGATCGCGCATCCCGGTCAGGAGCAATAGCGAGATAACCGCCAGAAGCCAGTGCCTGTTAGTCATGAAGCGACTCCAGCGTAAGCGTCAGCAGCAGTGCGTTTTTCTCCGCCGTCAGGGAAAAACCGTTGACCGAGATTCCGCGTTCTGCGAGATACGCAAATAGCGAAGGAATCGCCTCCCACTTTGCGCGCAGCGCCAGTTCTCCGCCCTGCGTCGATGGCTGCCAGTGGCGCAGGCGCAATCCCGGCAACGCGATAGCGAGCGGTGAGAATGGCGCGGTATTAGCCGTCGTTAACGCAGGGATACGCGCCGCCGACTCTGCAAGGCGATGCAGGCTTTGCCAACGTTGAGCGTTCGCCGCCCGCTGCTGCGCCAGCGATGCGCCGCTTTCCACGGGTGAAAGAAACAGGCAATACGCCGCCAGCGCGCTCAGGGCTAATGTCCAGCACGCCCAGCAAACGGCCCGTATCCGTGGCGATAACGCACACCAGAAATCAAAGAGCGCTATCATGCGTATCTCTCTCTGTCAGGCGATATTCAAAGAGCCAGTGTCCCTGCTCGTTCTGATGCGTCCCGCCAGTGTGGCTGATGACAAAGGTCCGGGAGCCCCGCAGCGTTGTCTCCAGCGCACTTAATGCCGCATAGGTGAGCGTTTTACCACTCAGCGCCAGCGTACTTTGCCTGTACTCGATCTTTGTCAGCCAGGCCTGTTCAGGAAGATGCTGCGCCAGCGCGCGTAGCGCAGACTGCCACCGCCGGGTAGCCTTTCGCCCTTTCTCCTGCGCTATGGCCTGCTGCGTCTGCATCTGGCGCCGTTGCAGATGCGGTTTTATGGCAGTCAGCGCCGCCATCCGTTGGTTTTCAGCCTGCAATAACTGCGCATCCACCCGCCCGTTAACGTTTCGGGTGGCATACCCCATTATGCCTGCCGCGAGTGCCAGCGCGGCGGATGCGCCAAACATGACGCCCCAGAAACGCAGGCAGGCCCTGCGTCGGCGCTGTCGCCAGGGCAGAAAATTGACAGATGACGTCATGCGCGCGCGTCTCCCAGCGCAAGCCCAAGCGCGACGGCGAAGGCGTGGCCTTCTTCAGGGACAGGAGGCTGGCGAACTGAAATCGCCTGCCACGGATCAAACTGCGCTTTCGCACACAGCGCCACGGCGTCTGGCGTAAGGGAAAGAGACGCGGAAAGCCCATCGACAGACGCCACCTCCGCCACCGTTTTGCGCCCCCAGGCGTACCGCGTCGCCCAAAGCCACTGCGTCTCATCGCGCCAGGCCACGCAGGATTGCGTGGGAGGAAGAAAAGGCAGCAGTCGTTGCAGCGCGCAAGCATCTGGTGTGATAGCCGCGACCTGGATCCGGAGCGTTTGCGCGAGCGTTAACAAGGTGGAGACTTCTTTGTCCTGGGCGGCTGTTACCGTAAACGCGGGGGCCAGCGCATCTTCGCTGTAGTCAAAACGCAGGGCGTCCGGGTCCATATCCAGTTCGCGCGCCAGCGAGCCCGTCAGCCACGCTGTTTGCTCTCGTTCGCGTAAGGACATCGACGGTCGGGGAAATGTCTTTTGCCGCGTACGGCTGGCGGGAAACGAGAGATGAACCTGATGTCGCTGCGGCAGTTCACGGCTCCAGGCGTGGAGCGCCGCGGCAAGCGGTTCCGGGTCGTGCATGTGCCCTTCCTGCAAGGTGGATTGCGCCAATGGGATACGCCACCAGCGCTGAAGCGACCACCCCGACGCGCCGCGCACAACGGCCACCGCCAGCGCTTCACGTTGTTGAATATGCAAGCCAATTTGCCAGATTTTAAAAGCCATCGCTGATGATCTCCTTATCACCCGTCGCTCTTACGGGTATATCAATGCGTCAGGCTTGCCTTTATACTACCGCGCGGTTGTTTATAAACTGCCCAAATGAAACTAAATGGGAAATCTCCAGTGAAGTTCGTAAAGTATTTATTGATCCTTGCAGTATGTTGCATCCTGCTGGGAGCAGGCTCGATTTATGGTCTGTATCGTTATATTGAGCCGCAATTGCCTGACGTCGCGACGCTCAAAGATGTACGCCTGCAGATTCCGATGCAGGTGTACAGCGCGGACGGCGAGCTGATCGCCCAATATGGCGAGAAGCGTCGTATTCCGGTCACGCTGAACCAGATCCCGCCGGAAATGGTGAAAGCGTTTATCGCGACGGAAGACAGTCGTTTCTATGAGCATCACGGAGTGGACCCGGTGGGGATCTTCCGTGCGGCCAGCGTCGCGCTGTTTTCCGGCCATGCGTCGCAGGGAGCGAGTACCATTACTCAGCAGCTCGCGAGAAACTTTTTCCTGAGTCCGGAGCGCACGCTGATACGTAAGATCAAGGAAGTGTTCCTCGCCATCCGCATTGAGCAAATGCTGAACAAGGACGAAATTCTTGAGCTTTATCTGAACAAGATCTATCTGGGATACCGCGCCTACGGCGTCGGTGCGGCGGCGCAGGTTTACTTTGGTAAGTCTATCGATCAACTCACCTTAAGCGAAATGGCGGTGATTGCCGGTCTACCGAAAGCGCCTTCAACGTTCAACCCGCTCTATTCGATGGATCGCGCGACAGCGCGCCGCAACGTAGTGCTGTCACGCATGTTGAGCGAAGGCTACATCACCCAGGCGCAGTACGACCAGGCGCGTGATGAGCCGATCGACGCCAATTACCACGCCCCGGAAATCGCCTTCTCCGCCCCGTATCTGTCCGAAATGGTGCGTCAGGAAATGTACGCCCGTTACGGCGAAAACGCCTATGAAGACGGATATCGCATTTACACCACGATCACCCGCAAAGTGCAGCAGGCCGCCCAGCAGGCGGTACGCAATAACGTGCTGGACTATGACATGCGCCACGGCTACCGCGGTCCGGCGAGCGTGCTGTGGAAAGTGGGCGAAACGGCGTGGGACAGTAAGAAAATCACCGACACGCTGAAAGCCCTGCCAACCTACGGCCCGCTGCTCCCCGCCGTGGTCACCAGCGCGAATCCGCAGGAAGCCACTGCGGCGCTGGCGGATGGCTCATCGGTTGCGCTACGTATGGAAGGCATTCGTTGGGCGCGCCCGTACCGTTCGGATACCCAGCAGGGGCCGACGCCGCGTAAAGTCACCGACGTTATCCAGACGGGCCAGCAAATCTGGGTACGCAAGATGGGCGATGCCTGGTGGCTGGCGCAGGTGCCGGACGTGAACTCGGCGCTGGTGTCGATCAATCCTAAAGATGGCGCGGTACTGGCGCTGGTGGGCGGTTTTGACTTCAACCAGAGCAAGTTCAACCGCGCGACTCAGGCACTGCGTCAGGTCGGTTCCAACATTAAGCCGTTTCTCTATACTGCGGCGATGGATAAAGGCCTGACGCTGGCGAGCATGCTGAACGATGTGCCGATTTCTCGCTGGGATGCCGGCGCCGGTTCCGACTGGCGTCCGAAAAATTCCCCGCCGCAGTATGCCGGTCCGATCCGTCTGCGTCAGGGTCTGGGACAGTCGAAAAACGTGGTAATGGTGCGCGCGATGCGTGCGATGGGCGTGGATTACGCGGCAGAATACTTACAGCGCTTCGGGTTCCCGGCACAGAACATTGTGCATACCGAATCGCTGGCGCTGGGTTCGGCCTCCTTTACGCCGTTACAGGTGGCGCGCGGCTATGCGGTGATGGCGAATGGCGGCTTCCTGGTCGATCCGTATTTCATCAGCAAGATTGAAACCGACCAGAACGGCGTAATTTTTGAGGCGAAGCCCAAAATTGCCTGCCCGGAATGTGATATCCCGGTGATTTACGGCGATACGCAGAAATCGAACGTTCTGGAAAACAGCAACGTGGAAGATGTCGCGGTCTCAGGCGAGCAGCAAAATGCCGCTGTGCCAATGCCAAAACTGGAGCAGGCAAACCAGGCGCTGGTGGCGCAGACGGGCGCGCAGGAATATGCGCCGCACGTCATTAACACCCCGCTGGCTTTCCTGATCAAAAGCGCGCTGAACACCAATATCTTCGGTGAACCCGGCTGGATGGGGACCGGCTGGCGCGCGGGCCGCGATCTTAAGCGTCACGATATCGGCGGGAAAACCGGAACCACCAACAGTTCGAAAGACGCATGGTTCTCCGGCTACGGCCCGGGCGTGGTGACGTCGGTATGGATTGGGTTCGATGACCACCGTCGCGATCTCGGACGTACCACCGCTTCCGGCGCGATAAAAGATCAGATCTCCGGCTACGAAGGCGGCGCAAAGAGCGCGCAACCGGCGTGGGATGCTTACATGAAAGCGGTACTGGAAGGCGTGCCTGAAGAGCCGCTAACCCCGCCGCCGGGCATTGTGACGGTGAATATCGATCGCAGCACCGGGCAGTTGGCTAACGGCGGCAACAGCCGGGCGGAATATTTCATTGAAGGCACCCAGCCAACGCAACAGGCGGTGCATGAGGTGGGCACCACCATTATCGACAATGGCGAAACGCACGAACTGTTCTGATCAAAAAAGGCGCTCCGGCGCCTTTTTTATTGTTGCCGATGACCCGTTCTGAACACCGTGTTAGCCATTTTTGCGGGAAAGCGCGTATCAGAGCCTTCCCTGTCCTTTCAGCCATTCACGCACCAGAAATAGCGCGCTCACGTTACGCGCTTCGGTAAAATCAGGATCTTCCAGCAGATCCATCAGATGCGCCAGCGGCCAGCGCACCTGCGGCAGCGGTTCCGGCTCATCTCCTTCCAACGACTCCGGATACAGACCTTCTGCCACCACGATGTTCATTTTGCTGGAGAAATAGGAGGGGGCCATGCTGAGCTTTTTCAAAAACGTCAGATCCTTCGCGCCAAAACCGACTTCTTCTTTAAGCTCCCGGTTTGCAGCCTCGAACACGCTCTCGCCCGGGTCGATCAACCCTTTGGAAAAACCCAACTCGTAGGATTCGGTTCCCACTGCGTATTCGCGAATCAGAATCACATGATCGTCAACAATCGGCACAATCATAACCGCTTCACGATTGGTAGGACGCATCCGCTCATAAACGCGGCGCACGCCGTTACTGAATTCGAGATCCACACTTTCCACGCTAAAAAGCCGCGATTGCGCGACTGTTTCGACATGCAGAATGGTGGGTTTTTGTAATGATTTGCTCATCGTGAGAATCTTTGCCGTGGAATCTACCGTCATTGTGCGATACGCAACACGGTTTCGGCAATGTGAATTGCCGTTTATTTACATCTTTGTAACCTAATAAAAATATAATTCCTATTTCAAATTAAAAGTCAATAGGTTGAAATACGTCCAGGAATTTGCTGATATTCCGCTTTTGCTGGTTTTGCTATCATCAGCATTCACTGGGATGCGCTGAAAAATGCTCAAGTTCAACTCCATGCTTGCCGATAGCCAACCACAGAATCACGTTTATTGTGACAGGGTGCGACTGACCACGCCTGACAGATTAAGTAAGATGGGGAAAGCATGAGCACCATTCTGATTTTTTTAGCGGCGTTACTGGTCGGCCTGTTGCTGGTCTGGTGGCGGTTCACTGTGCGCGCCAGGCGGCGTAAGCTGCCGTGGAGCCATGCGTTCTCTGACGCGGCGACCCGCAAGCTCACGGCGGACGAACGCAGCGCCGTGGAAAACTATCTGGAAAGCCTGAGCCAAATCCAACGGGTTCCCGGCCCGACAGGCGCCAGCGCGGCGCCGGTCTCCCTGACGCTGAATGCTGAAAGCCAAAACGTCATTATTCTGACGCACTCGATCACCCGTTACGGCATTACCACCGACGATCCCAATAAATGGCGCTATTACCTCGATTCCGTCGAGGTCCATCTGCCGCCGTTCTGGGAACAATACATTAATGACGAAAATAACGTCGAGCTGATCCATACCGATACCTTGCCGCTGGTGATCTCCCTGAACGGCCATACGCTGCAAGAGTATATGCAGGAGGCGCGCGGCTATGCGCTACAGCCAGCCAGTTCAACGCAAGCGTCGATCCGTGGCGAAGAAAGCGAGCAGATCGAACTGCTGAATATTCGTCAGGAAACCCACGAAGAGTACGCACTGAGCCGCCCTGCGGGATTCCGTGAAGCGCTACTGATTGTCGCCTCTTTCCTGCTGTTCTTTTTCTGCCTGATCACCCCAGACGTTTTTGTGCCGTGGATGGTTGGCGGTGCCGTTTTGCTGCTGGTCGCTGGCTTGTGGGGACTGTACGCCCCGCCGTCGAAATCAGCGCTCCGGGAGATTCACTGTCTGCGCGGTACCCCCCGTCGCTGGGGACTGTTTGGCGAAAATAACCAAGAGCAAATTAACAATATTTCGCTCGGCATTATCGACCTGGTTTATCCACCGCACTGGCAGCCGTGGATAACGCAGGACTTAGGCCAGCAAACGGATATTGATATTTATCTTGATCGCCACGTCGTGCGCCAGGGGCGTTTTTTATCCCTGCACGATGAAGTAAAAAACTTCCCGCTCCAGCACTGGGTGCGCAGTACCGTTATCGCCGGTGGCTCTTTGCTGGTGCTGATCATGCTGCTGTTCTGCATCCCGCTGGATATGCCAATCAAGTTCACGCTATCCTGGATGAAAGGCGCGCAAACCGTTGAGGCAACCAGCGTAAAGCAGCTTGCAGACGCGGGCGTGCGCGTGGGCGACACGCTGAATATTCGCGGTACGGGAATGTGTAATATTCATGCCAATGGCACCTGGAGCGCCCAGACGAATTCGCCGTTTATGCCGTTCGACTGCTCGCAAATCATCTGGAACGACGCGGCTGCGCTGCCGTTACCGGAGTCCGATCTGGTCAACAAGGCCACGGCGCTGTCGCAGGCGGTTAACCGTCAACTGCATCCTAAGCCGGAAGATGAATCCCGCGTCAGCGCGGCGTTACGTTCGGCGATTCAGAAATCAGGGATGGTGTTGATTGATGACTTTGGCGATATCGTGTTGAAAACCGCAGATTTGTGCGCGGCAGAAGATGAATGTGTGCGTTTGAAAAACGCGCTGGTAAATCTGGGGAACAGCAAAGACTGGAGCGCGCTGGTTAAACGGGCCAACACCGGTAAGCTGGATGGCGTAAACGTTCTGCTGCGTCCGGTCAGCGCGGAGTCGCTTGATAATCTGGTCGCCACCTCAACGGCGCCCTTTATCGCCCGCGAGACTGCCCGCGCCGCCCAGTCGCTGAACAGCCCCGCGCCGGGCGGATTTCTGATCGTCAGTGACGAAGGCAGCGATCTCGTCGATCAGCCGTGGCCTGCTGTTTCGCTGTACGATTACCCGCCGCAGGAGCAGTGGAACGCCTTCCAGCGTCTGGCGCAAATGCTGATGAAAACGCCGTTTAGCGCCGAGGGGATCGTCACCAATATCTATACTGACGCCAACGGCACGCAACACATCGGCCTGCACCGTATTCCGGATCGCTCCGGACTATGGCGCTATCTCGGCACCACGTTACTGATGCTGACGATGCTGGTCAGCGCCGTCTATAATGGCGTGCAGGCTTTCCGTCGCTATCAGCGTCACCGCACCCGCATGATGGAAATTCAGGCGTATTATGAAAGCTGTCTGAATCCCAAGCTCATTGCCTCTCCGGATAGCCTCATCTGATACCCTGTCTGCGCGACGGGATGTGCTACCCTGTCGCGCAACGCGTTTCACTCTGGAGAGTTCCCATGCATATGAATATTGCCTGGCAGGACGTCGATACCGTTCTGTTAGACATGGACGGCACACTGCTCGATCTGGCATTTGATACCTTCTTTTGGCAAAAACTGGTGCCCGAAACCTACGGCGCACAGCAAGGGATCTCGCCGCAGGAAGCGCAGGCCCATATCCGTCAGGAGTACCATGCGGTTCAGCATACGCTAAACTGGTACTGTCTTGATTACTGGAGCGAGCGTCTGGGGCTGGATATCTGCGCGATGACGACGGCGATGGGGCCACGCGCCGTCCTGCGCGACGATACAGTGCCTTTTTTAGAGGCTTTAAAAGCCTGCGGCAAGCGTCGTATTTTGCTGACCAACGCGCATCCACATAATCTGGCGGTGAAGCTGGAGCATACCGGCCTGGCCTCGCACCTTGATTTATTACTTTCCACCCACACATTTGGTTATCCCAAAGAGGATCAGCGGTTATGGCGCGCTGTTGCCGAAGAAACGGGACTGGACGCCGAAAAAACGCTGTTTATCGACGATAGCGAACCGATTCTCGACGCAGCGGCGACGTTTGGCATTCGTTATTGCCTCGGCGTGACGAACCCCGATTCTGGCGTAGCGGAAAAACAGTATCTCCGTCATCCGTCATTGAATGACTACCGCCGGCTGATCCCCTCACTGTTGTGAAGGAGACGCCATGAAAGAGAAGCCCTCAACTGAGGTCAGACTGGACAAATGGCTATGGGCCGCGCGTTTTTACAAAACCCGCGCGCTGGCTCGCGAAATGATTGAAGGCGGCAAAGTTCACTATAACGGGCAGCGCAGTAAGCCGGGCAAGATAGTCGAACTGAACGCGACCCTGACGTTACGCCAGGGCAATGACGAACGTACGGTGGTGATCAAAGGGATCACTGAGCAGCGTCGGCCGGCCAGTGAGGCCGTCGCCCTGTATGAAGAAACAACGGAAAGCGTCGAGAAACGCGAAAAAATGGCGCTGGCGCGTAAACTTAACGCACTGACGATGCCGCATCCGGACCGACGTCCGGACAAAAAAGAGCGCCGCAACCTGTTACGATTTAAACACGGCGACAGTGAGTGACTGTCGTCTGCAAGAGATATGATTATGCCGCAACATGACCAATTACACCGCTATCTGTTCGAAAACTTTGCCGTGCGCGGCGAGCTGGTGACCGTATCGGAAACCCTGCAACAGATCCTGGAAAACCACAGCTACCCGCAGCCGGTAAAAACGGTGCTGGCTGAGCTGCTGGTCGCCACCAGCCTGCTGACCGCGACGCTGAAGTTTGCCGGTGATATCACCGTGCAACTGCAGGGCGACGGCCCGCTGAGCCTGGCGGTGATCAACGGCAACAATAACCAGCAGATGCGCGGCGTCGCGCGTGTGCAGGGCGATGTGCCGGAAAACGCCGATCTGAAAACGCTGGTGGGGAACGGCTATCTGGTGATCACGATTACGCCGGAAGAAGGCGAGCGCTATCAGGGCGTGGTCGGGCTGGAAGGCGACACTCTGGCGGCCTGCCTGGAAGATTACTTCCTGCGCTCCGAGCAGTTACCGACCCGCCTGTTTATTCGCACTGGCGATGTTGACGGTAAAGCCGCCGCAGGCGGTATGCTGCTGCAGGTGATGCCTGCGCAAAACGCTCAGGCGGATGATTTTGATCATCTGGCGACGCTGACAGAAACCATCAAGGCAGAAGAGCTGCTGACCCTGCCGGCTAACGATGTACTGTGGCGTTTGTACCACGAAGAAGAGGTGACCCTCTACGATCCGCAGGACGTGGAATTCAAATGCACCTGTTCGCGTGAACGCTGCGCGGGCGCGCTGAAAACCCTGCCGGACGCGGAAGTGGATAGCATACTGGCGGAAGAAGGCGAGATCGACATGCACTGCGACTATTGCGGCAGCCATTATCTGTTCAACGCGATGGATATTGCGGAAATCCGTAACAACGCCTCCCCTGCCGATCCGCAGGTGCATTAATCCTCCTTTCTGAAAAACCGGATGGCGGCCTGACGCCCCATCCGGTCCTTTCGACAAATGCCTGATTTTTTATTTCGTGATGAATCGATATTTCGTATGTAAGACTTACGTAAATTTCTTACGTGAATGCGATTACACTCACAACATTTCCGTCAAAAACACTCTGTTTTAACGTTTTAGGAACATTTTCCACAACAAAAAGTCCTTTCCTGCCATAATAACCGCCGCTTCGTGACAGGAGTCACAGCGTTTTCAGTCAATCGTGATTTTGTCCAGATAAGTAAATCTATGAGCCTTGTCGCGGTTAACGACCCTCAAAAAACCTTACTATTCCAGGTAATACATATTGGCTAAGGAGCAGTGATATGCGCGTGAAACGATTAACCCCGCAAGATCTCAAGGCTTATGGTATCAACGACGTTCAGGATATCGTTTACAACCCCAGCTACGAAACGCTCTACCAGGAGGAGCTTGACCCTTCTCTGGAAGGCTACGAGCGTGGCGTTCTGACGGACCTCGGCGCCGTTGCCGTTGATACCGGTATTTTCACCGGACGTTCACCAAAGGATAAGTACATTGTCCGTGATGACACCACGCGTGACACGCTCTGGTGGTCCGACAAAGGAAAAGGCAAGAACGACAACAAACCGCTTTCCCAGGAAACCTGGCAGCACCTGAAAGGGCTGGTAACGCAGCAGCTCTCCGGTAAACGCCTGTTTATCGTTGATGCCTTCTGTGGCGCGAACGCCGACACCCGTCTTTCCGTTCGCTTCATTACCGAGGTGGCCTGGCAGGCACATTTCGTGAAGAACATGTTTATCCGCCCGAGCGATGAAGAACTGGAAGGCTTCGAGCCTGACTTTATCGTAATGAACGGTGCGAAATGCACCAACCCGCAGTGGAAAGAGCAGGGTCTGAACTCCGAGAACTTCGTGGCGTTCAACCTGACCGAGCGGATCCAACTGATCGGCGGAACCTGGTACGGCGGCGAAATGAAGAAAGGGATGTTCTCGGTGATGAACTACCTGCTGCCGCTGAAAGGCATCGCGTCTATGCACTGCTCCGCCAACGTCGGCGAGAAAGGTGACGTGGCAGTCTTCTTCGGCCTGTCCGGCACCGGGAAAACCACCCTTTCCACCGACCCGAAACGTCGCCTGATTGGCGATGATGAGCACGGCTGGGACGACGACGGCGTGTTTAACTTCGAAGGCGGCTGCTACGCGAAAACCATCAAGCTGTCGAAAGAGGCTGAACCCGAGATTTACAACGCGATCCGCCGCGATGCGCTGCTGGAGAACGTTACCGTTCGTGCCGACGGTTCGATTGATTTTGATGACGGTTCGAAAACAGAGAACACCCGCGTTTCTTATCCTATCTATCACATCGAGAACATCGTCAAACCGATCTCTAAAGCGGGTCATGCCACGAAGGTGATCTTCCTGACCGCCGACGCGTTTGGCGTGCTGCCGCCGGTTTCTCGCCTGACGGCTAACCAGACGCAGTACCATTTCCTGTCTGGCTTTACCGCCAAACTGGCCGGTACCGAACGCGGCGTAACCGAACCGACGCCAACCTTCTCTGCCTGCTTCGGCGCAGCGTTCCTGTCGCTGCATCCGACCCAGTATGCGGAAGTGCTGGTAAAACGCATGCAGGCCGCAGGCGCGCAGGCGTACCTGGTCAACACCGGCTGGAACGGCACCGGCAAACGTATCTCGATCAAGGATACCCGCGCCATCATCGACGCCATCCTGAACGGTTCGCTGGACGATGCGGAAACCTTCAGCCTGCCGATGTTCGATCTGGCGATCCCGACCGAACTGCCGGGGGTGGATACGCGCATTCTCGACCCGCGTAATACCTACGCGTCGCCGGAACAGTGGCAGGAAAAAGCCACCGCGCTGGCGAAACTGTTCATTGAGAACTTCGAGAAGTACACCGATACGCCTGCAGGCGCCGCGTTGGTCAGCGCAGGTCCGAAGCTGTAACTGACATGACCGGATGACGGCATACGGTACAGCGTTACCGGCTGTTACCACAACAAAGGGGAGGCTAAATGCCTCCCCTTTTTATGCCTCTTTCGTGGTTCCCTGGACACGCGCCACGGGAACGGGCAGCCAGGCGCGGATAGAAAGGCCGCCGCGCTCGCTGGTGCCGATTTCCAGCATACCGTTATGGTTGTCAACAATGCGTTGCACGATCGCCAATCCGAGTCCGGTGCCGCTGGTGCTGCGCGCGCTGTCGCCGCGCACAAACGGCTGGAACAGGTATTTCCGCTGTTCGGGCTTGATGCCCGGCCCGTCGTCTTCCACCTGAAACCACGCCCGATGCTGTTCCGTACCGCTGCTAACCTTAATCCAACCGTTTCCGTAGCGGGCGGCGTTCACCACCATATTGGCGAGCGCGCGCTTGATAGAGAGCGGGTGCATTTTCAGTTGAATGCTGCCTGGCTGTAGCGCGGTTTCAATTTCACGCTCGTAGCCGCTCTCCGCCGCCACAACCTCGCCGAGCACCGCATTGAGATCGGCCATTTCCATCGGCATCTCCTGGCCGGTACGCAGGTAGTCGATGAACTGCTCAATGATCGCGTTACACTCTTCGATATCTTTGTTGATCGACTCCGCAAGATAACCATCCTGCTCCCCCATCATCTCCGTGGCCAGACGAATGCGCGTCAGCGGGGTGCGAAGATCGTGGCTGACGCCAGCCATGAGCAGCGTACGGTCGTCGGCAAGCTGCTTCACCCCGGCCGCCATATGGTTGAAGGCGCGAGTTACCGAGCGCACTTCGGACGCGCCGTACTCACGCAGCGGCGGCGGAATAATCCCTTTACCGACCTGTAATGCGGCATGTTCAAGATCCACTAACGGTCGGTTCTGGATTCGGATAAACAGCCACGCCCCGCCTATCGCCAGCAGCATAATCGCCAGCGTATAGCGAAACAGCGGCGAGAAATCGCCCTGATGAATTTCCGTTAAGGGTACGCGCACCCAGATATTGGGTGACAGCCAGGTTTTCAGCCAGACGACAGGCGAACTCTTGTTAACCTCAACGCGCACTTCCGTCGGGCCGCCCAGCTGCTGCGCCATCTGATGGCTTAAAAACTCATAATGTTGCGCCCAACGCAGCCCTGCCTCTTCGGCGGCCTCGTTGGAATAGAGAGAAATTCCCAGCTCACGGTAAATTTCCCGTCGAAAAGCGGGGGGCACCACCAGTTGCGTACCGTCCTCCAGTTGCAGCTTGTCGGTCATCAGCATACGCACTTCGTACGCCAGCACCTTGTTAAACTGCTGGAGGCTCGGCAGAATCGCAAAGTTCAGCACCACCAGATAGGTCGTCACCAGGCTGACAAACAGCAACGTGACGATGAGCAACAGCGTGCGGGCAAATGAACTTCGTGGCGAGAAGCGCATTCGCCTCATGCTTTAGAACCGTCCGGCACGAAAACGTAGCCCAGACCCCACACGGTCTGAATGTAGCGCGGATGCGCCGGATCCTCTTCCACCATGCGGCGCAGACGGGAAATCTGCACGTCAATGGAACGTTCCATCGCGGAATACTCGCGACCACGCGCCAGGTTCATCAGCTTATCGCGGGAAAGCGGTTCACGCGGGTGGCTCACCAGCGCTTTCAGCACCGCGAACTCTCCGCTGGTGAGCGGCATCGGCTCATCTTCACGGAACATTTCGCGGGTGCCGAGGTTCAGTTTGAACTTACCAAAGGCAATGACCGCTTCTTCCTGGGAAGGCGCGCCCGGCAGCTCGTTGGCCTGACGGCGCAGCACCGCGCGAATACGCGCCAGCAGTTCACGTGGGTTAAACGGTTTCGGGATGTAATCATCGGCGCCGATTTCCAGGCCGACGATGCGGTCAACTTCTTCCCCTTTCGCCGTCACCATGATGATCGGCATCGGGTTGCTCTGGCTGCGCAGGCGGCGGCAAATTGACAGACCATCTTCACCCGGCAGCATGAGATCCAGTACCATAAGGTGAAAAGATTCACGGGTCAGCAGACGATCCATTTGCTCAGCGTTCGCGACGCTTCGAACCTGGAAGCCCTGCTCGGTAAGATAACGCTCCAGCAGCGCACGCAGACGCATGTCGTCATCCACCACCAGAATTTTATAGTTCTCTTGCATTGTTTGTACTCCCAAAGGTTCGCAACAATTGAAGGTATGTATTCTTAAAAAAGCTTACGTTCGTCACCAGCGAATTCTGGTATGAATTCCAGGCTAAATTGTTACAAAGCATATTTAACAGCAGCTTAAGTATACAATGAAACGTGCGGCACATTATTTATTCTGTTAGCAGGGTAACGTAATACGATTTGTGCGCATCGTCACAGACTTAAAGGTATTCAATAAGATGAAAACGCCCCTGATCACCCGGGAAGGGTACGAGAAACTGAAACAAGAGCTGAATTATCTCTGGCGTGAAGAGCGCCCGGAAGTCACGAAAAAGGTGACCTGGGCCGCGAGCCTTGGCGACCGCAGCGAGAATGCCGACTACCAGTATAATAAAAAGCGCCTGCGTGAAATCGACCGTCGGGTTCGTTATCTTACGAAATGCATGGAAAATTTAAAAATCGTCGACTATTCACCGCAGCAGGAAGGCAAAGTGTTTTTCGGCGCGTGGGTGGAGATTGAAAATGACGACGGCGATATCCGCCGCTTTCGTATTGTCGGCTACGATGAAATTTTCGGCCGTAAGGATTACATCTCGATTGACTCGCCGATGGCGCGCGCGTTGCTGAAAAAAGAGATCGGCGACCTTGCTGTGGTCAATACGCCCGGCGGAGAAGCCAGCTGGTACGTCAACGCCATCGAGTACGTAAAATAATCCGAGAGCGCCCTCCGCGACTGGCATTTTATCGTGCCAGTCCGTATAACTATCCCCTGATTTTTGATCCTAAAGATGAAGCCTATCCATGATGAACAATTCTTTCTGCCGCATTATTGCGGGTGAAATTCAGGCACGCGCCGAACAGGTTGAAGCTGCCGTTCGCCTGCTTGATGAAGGGAACACTGTGCCGTTTATCGCACGTTATCGTAAGGAAATCACCGGCGGTCTGGATGATACACAACTGCGTAATCTGGAAACCCGACTGGGCTATCTGCGTGAACTGGAAGAGCGCCGCCAGGCCATTCTTAAGTCCATTTCTGAGCAAGGCAAGCTGACCGATGAGCTGGCTAACGCCATCAACGGCACGTTAAGTAAGACCGAGCTGGAAGACCTGTATCTCCCCTACAAACCCAAACGCCGCACCCGCGGTCAGATCGCCATTGAAGCGGGTCTTGAGCCGCTGGCGGATCTGCTGTGGAACGATCCATCGCACGATCCTGACACGGAAGCGGCGAAATTTATCGACGCCGACAAAGGCGTTGCCGACAGCAAAGCCGCCCTTGACGGCGCGCGCTACATTCTGATGGAACGGTTCGCGGAAGACGCGGCGCTGCTGGCAAAAGTGCGCGATTATCTGTGGAAAAACGCGCATCTGGTTGCCACTGTGGTCAGCGGCAAGGAAGAGGAAGGCGCGAAATTCCGCGATTATTTCGATCATCACGAACCCATTTCCGGCGTGCCTTCTCACCGCGCGCTGGCGATGTTTCGCGGCCGTAACGAAGGCGTCCTGCAACTGTCACTGAACCCTGACCCACAGTTTGATGAGCCGCCAAAACAGAGCCACGGTGAGCAGATCATTCTCGATCACCTCGGTCTGCGGCTGAACAACGCGCCAGCGGACAACTGGCGCAAGGGCGTGGTGAGCTGGACATGGCGCATTAAAGTCCTGATGCACCTCGAAACCGAACTGATGGGCACCGTGCGTGAACGCGCGGAAGACGAGGCGATCAACGTGTTTGCCCGTAATCTGCATGACTTGCTGATGGCCGCGCCGGCGGGCCTGCGCGCAACCATGGGCCTCGATCCGGGTCTGCGTACCGGGGTGAAAGTGGCGGTGGTGGATGGTACCGGTAAGCTGGTCGCCACTGACACCATTTATCCCCATACCGGCCAGGCCGCTAAAGCCGCGATGGTCGTCGCCGCGCTGTGTGAAAAATATCACGTTGAACTGGTGGCGATTGGTAACGGTACGGCCTCGCGTGAAACCGAGCGTTTCTTCCTCGACGTGCAGAAGCAGTTCCCGAAAGTCACCGCGCAAAAAGTGATTGTCAGCGAAGCGGGCGCGTCGGTTTATTCCGCCTCTGAGCTGGCGGCGCAGGAATTTCCGGATCTTGACGTTTCCCTGCGCGGCGCGGTCTCTATCGCCCGCCGTCTACAGGACCCGCTGGCGGAGCTGGTGAAGATCGACCCGAAATCCATCGGCGTCGGCCAGTATCAGCATGACGTCAGCCAGACACAGCTGGCGCGTAAGCTGGACGCGGTGGTGGAAGACTGCGTAAACGCCGTCGGCGTGGACCTGAACACCGCCTCCGTCCCCCTGCTGACCCGCGTGGCGGGCTTAACCCGTATGATGGCGCAAAATATCGTCGCCTGGCGCGATGAAAACGGACAATTCCAGAATCGTCAGCAGTTACTGAAGGTAAGCCGTCTCGGGCCAAAAGCCTTTGAGCAGTGCGCGGGCTTCCTGCGCATCAACCACGGCGATAACCCGCTTGACGCCTCAACCGTCCACCCGGAAGCGTATCCGGTGGTAGAACGTATTCTGGCGGCAACCCAGCAGGCACTGAAAGATCTGATGGGTAACAGCAGCGAACTGCGCAACCTGAAAGCCGTTGACTTCACCGACGACAAATTCGGCGTGCCGACCGTGACTGACATCATCAAAGAGCTGGAAAAACCGGGGCGTGACCCGCGTCCGGAGTTCAAAACCGCGCAGTTTGCCGACGGCGTCGAAACCATGAACGACCTGCAGCCGGGGATGATTCTGGAAGGCGCCGTCACCAACGTCACCAACTTTGGCGCGTTTGTCGATATCGGCGTCCATCAGGATGGCCTGGTTCACATCTCTTCCCTGTCGAACAAGTTTGTGGAAGATCCCCATACTGTAGTGAAAGCAGGCGACATCGTGAAGGTGAAAGTGCTGGAGGTGGATCTGCAACGTAAGCGCATTGCCCTGACCATGCGTCTCGATGAACAGCCAGGAGAGACTCAGGCGCGCCGTGGGGGGGCAAACGGGAACGAACGTCCCGCCGCGAAAGCCGCCAGACCGCGCGGTCGCGACGCGCAGCCGACAGGCAATAGCGCGATGATGGATGCGCTGGCGGCGGCAATGGGTAAAAAACGCTAACCCAGAAACCTGTGCCGGATAACGACGCGAATGCGTCTTGTCCGGCCTGGAGGACAATGTCGCGCTGTCTGCCGGAAAGGCGGTTAACCCGCCATCCGGCAACATTCATTTCTTCTTTTACCCCCGTACTAATATTTATCACATCGTTAACAGATGAAACGATAATTAAACATTAATACTGTTAATTTATTAATTCCTCGAATCATTTCACCTGTCGACAATAAATGTTGAGCCATATCAAAGTTGACGCAAATTATTATTCAAACCAACATTCCGTCACATTTATTCTATTGATGATAGAAACCATTCTCATTATCATCGCATTGTTGATTATTTAATCTTTCCTTCGTTGGCTAATCAGCTGGTCTCATGCCGCGTTCCTCAGCCCCATGAGGTAATAACCAGTAAGCAAGATACAAGTAGGCTCTTATGCAATTTACTCCAGATACTGCGTGGAAAATTACCGGCTTTGCCCGTGAAATAAGTCCTGCATACCGTCAGAAACTGCTTTCCCTCGGCATGCTGCCGGGTTCCTCATTTAACGTGGTGCGCGTCGCGCCCTTGGGTGACCCGGTGCATATCGAAACCCGCCGCGTCAGCCTGGTATTACGGAAAAAAGACCTGGCGTTATTAGAAGTGGAAGCGGTTTCCTGCTAATACAGTGAGTCTATAACAATGAAAAAATTAACCATTGGTTTAATTGGTAATCCAAATTCCGGCAAGACAACATTATTTAACCAGCTTACCGGCGCGCGCCAGCGCGTGGGCAACTGGGCTGGCGTGACGGTCGAACGCAAAGAAGGCCTGTTTTCTACCACTGACCACCAGGTGACGCTGGTCGACCTGCCCGGCACTTATTCTCTGACCACCATTTCGTCACAAACCTCTCTTGATGAGCAGATTGCCTGCCATTACATTCTGAGCGGCGACGCAGATCTGTTAATCAACGTCGTGGATGCCTCCAACCTCGAGCGTAATCTGTACCTGACGCTGCAATTGCTGGAGCTGGGGATCCCCTGCATTGTCGCGCTTAACATGCTGGATATTGCCGAAAAACAGCAGATCCGGATCGACATTGATGCGCTGTCCGCGCGTCTCGGCTGCCCGGTAGTTCCGCTGGTGTCCACCCGTGGACGCGGTATCGAAGCACTGAAGCTGGCGATCGATCGCCACAGCAAAAATGAAAACGTCGAATTGGTACATTATGCCCAGCCGTTGCTACGTGAAGCGGATAATCTGGCAAACCTGATGGCGCAGACCATGCCTTCGCACCAGCGTCGCTGGCTCGGTTTACAGATGCTGGAGGGCGACATTTACAGCCGCGCTTACGCCGGGGATGCCGCGCAGCAACTGGACGCCTCGTTCGCTCGCCTGAGCGAAGAGATGGACGATCCGGCGCTACACATCGCCGACGCCCGCTACCAGTGCATCGCCGCCATCTGCGACGTGGTGAGCAACACCCTGACGGCGGAGCCCAGCCGCTTCACCACGGCGGTGGACAAAATCGTCCTCAACCGCTTCCTGGGGCTGCCAGTCTTCCTGTTTGTGATGTACCTGATGTTCCTGCTCGCCATTAACATCGGCGGCGCGTTGGCGCCCATCTTCGACGCCGGTTCTGTCGCCGTCTTTATTCACGGCATCCAGTGGATTGGCTACACCCTCCACTTCCCGGACTGGCTGACCATTTTCCTCGCCCAGGGGATTGGCGGCGGTATCAATACTGTTCTGCCGCTGGTACCGCAAATCGGCATGATGTACCTGTTCCTTTCTTTCCTCGAAGACTCCGGTTACATGGCGCGCGCCGCGTTTGTCATGGACCGCCTGATGCAGGCGCTGGGGCTACCAGGAAAATCGTTTGTTCCGCTGATCGTCGGCTTTGGCTGCAACGTCCCGTCGGTGATGGGCGCCCGTACGCTGGACGCGCCGCGTGAACGCCTGATGACCATCATGATGGCGCCGTTTATGTCCTGCGGCGCGCGCCTGGCGATTTTCGCCGTCTTTGCGGCCGCCTTCTTCGGGCAAAACGGCGCGCTGGCGGTGTTCTCCCTGTACGTGCTGGGCATTGTGATGGCAGTGCTGACCGGCCTGATGCTCAAACACACCATTATGCGCGGCGAAGCCTCGCCGTTTGTGATGGAACTGCCGGTTTATCATATCCCCCACATTAAGAGCCTGGCGATCCAGACCTGGCAGCGTCTGAAAGGCTTTGTACTGCGCGCCGGTAAAGTGATCGTCATCGTCAGCATCTTCCTGAGCGCGTTTAACAGCTTCTCGCTGGACGGTAAAATCGTCGACAACATCAACGACTCTGCCCTGGCTTCCGTTAGCCGCGTAATTACGCCTGTCTTCAAGCCGATCGGCGTACACGAGGATAACTGGCAGGCCACAGTAGGTCTGTTCACCGGTGCGATGGCGAAAGAAGTGGTGGTCGGTACGCTCAACACCCTTTACACCGCGGAAAACATTCAGGAAGAGGCATTTAACCCAGCTGAGTTCAGCCTTGGCGGCGAACTGCTCGACGCGCTGGAAGAAACCTGGCAGAGCCTGAAAGATACGCTCAGCCTGAGCGTTCTGGCGAACCCGATCGAAGCCAGCAAGGGTGATGGCGAAATGGCGACCGGCGCGATGGGCGTCATGGATGCGAAATTTGGCAGCGCGGCGGCGGCTTACAGCTACCTGATTTTCGTCCTGCTGTACGTTCCGTGCATCTCAGTGATGGGCGCAATCGCTCGCGAGTCCAGCCGCGGCTGGATGGGCTTCTCCATTCTGTGGGGGCTGAACATCGCATACTCGCTGTCGACCCTGTTCTATCAGGTCGCCAGCTACGGCGAACATCCAACCTATAGCCTGGTGTGCATTCTGGCGGTGATTCTGTTTAACGTCGTGGTGATTGGCCTGCTGCGTCGGGCGCGGAGCCGGGTGGATGTTAATCTGCTGGCGACGCGTAAAAGCGCCAGCGCCTGCTGCGCCGCGTCGACCACCACCGGCGACTGTCACTAAGGGTTGAACGATGGCTTCACTGATTCAGGTTCGCGATTTACTGGCGCTGCGCGGGCGCATGGAGGCGGCGCAAATCAGCCAGACGCTGCATACGCCACAAGCAATGATCGACGCGATGCTGAATCAACTGGAAACGATGGGAAAAGCCGCGCGGATTCAGGAAGAACCCGACGGCTGCCTTTCGGGAAGCTGTAAAAGCTGTCCGGAAGGCAAAGCCTGCCTGCGCGAATGGTGGACATTGCGCTAAACCCTCCCCCGGCGCTAAAAACGATACCTTCTGCCCCGTGTCGTTTTTTGCGCGCTCCGTTCCGCGAAAATGAACCGCTTTCACCACGCGTGATGATTCCTTCGTCCTCTTTCACAGGATGAACTTTTACTGGGTGCGGCCAACAGCCCCGACGTTTACGCTTCCGTCCTCTGACTATTTACGTGACGGAACACCATAATGACCTCAACGCCGCATGATGCGATTTTCAAAACCTTTCTCCGCCATCCCCCTACCGCGCGGGACTTCCTTAAACTCCATCTGCCCGCAGCGGTGCGACACCTCTGCGATTTGAAAACGCTGAAGCTGGAATCGGGCAGCTTTATCGAGGAACAACTGCGGGCTTATTATTCCGATATCTTGTGGTCGCTTAAAACCCGCGAAGGAGACGCCTATATCTACATTGTTATTGAGCATCAAAGCACGCCGGATGCTCACATGGCGTTTCGGCTGATGCGTTACGCCATCGCGGCGATGCAGCAGCACCTGGACGCGGGGCATAAAAAATTGCCACTGGTGGTGCCGATGCTGTTTTATCACGGCACGGAAAGCCCCTACCCATTTTCCCTTTGCTGGCTTGATGAATTTGATAACCCCGCACTGGCAAGAGAGCTTTATGCCACCGCATTTCCCCTTGTGGATATCACCGTCATACCGGATGACGAGATCATGCAGCATCGACGAATGGCGTTGCTTGAGCTGATACAAAAGCATATTCGCACCCGTGACCTGCTTGGGCTGGTGGAAAAGCTGGCGACGCTGCTTGTTAAAGGACACGCTAATGACAAACAGCTTAAAGCGCTATTTAATTATCTCTTGCGTTCCGGCGACAGCGATCGCTTTGATGAGTTTATTCACGCGGTGACCGAACGTTTACCCCAGCACAAGGAGAGGATGATGACGATTGCCGAAAGATTACGCCAGGAAGGCCATCAACGCGGCCTTGAAAATGGATTGAAAAAGGGCATAAAAAAAGGCTTACGGTTAGGTAAACGCGAAGAAGCGCAACGCATTGCGCGCACCATGCTGGCGGATGGAATCGATCGGCGTACGGTGTCAAGAATCACCGGCCTGTCAGCCGCTGAAGTAATGCGATTAAGCCACTGATACCCTGCCCGGCGAGTGCGCGAGTGCCGGGCCTGGCAACAGGCATTACAGTGACTGTTTCAACGCAATCAGCGCTTCACAAAACGCCGCTGGATGAGAAATAAACGGGGCATGTGCCGCCTTCGTAAACATCTGCGATTCACTCTGCGGCCACAGCGCATCCAGCACTGGCACAATCTTACGCGGCACCAGACCGTCCAGGTAACCGTACAGGCGCAGGAAAGGCACCTGCACGGCTTTCAGCGGTTCGCGCAGATCAACCGTTTTAAGGATCTCCAGTCCGCCGTTGAGCACGTCTACCGGCGGCATGGGCAACGCCAGCACCGTTTTCTTCAGCGCGCGGGCATCCTGGCGCGCCGACGCCGTGCCCATGGTTTGCAGCGCCAGAAAACGCTCAACCGTCCGCTGAAAATCCTCACTTAGCTGCTGCTGGAAACCCGCCAGTACTTCAGGCTTGATCCCCGGCCAGCCGTCACGAGCGCTAAAGCAGGGAGAGGACGCTACCGTTACCAGCGCCTGCACACGTTCAGGACGCGTTAGCGCCACCTGGCTTGCCACCAGCCCTCCCAGACTCCAGCCCAGCCAGATCGCGTTCTCTGGCGCCTGTTTCAGTACGTGAACCGCCATCTCCTCAAGCGACATCGCACCGAACCCCTGACTGCGCCCAAAACCGGGGAGATCGACCAGATGCAGCGTGAAATGCGAGCTAAGTTCCTCGCTAATGCAATGCCACACCTCCGCATTCAGTCCCCATCCGTGCAGCAGCACAAGATGACACTTTCCCTCGCCGCGGGTCTGCCACCAAATGTCATTCATCAGTTACTGTTCTCTTTTCACTTACAAGGATGAACCTATGCTAACAGTACCGGGATTATGCTGGCTATGTCGGATGCCGCTGGCGCTAAGCCGTTGGGGTCTTTGCTCCGTCTGCCAGCGGGCGACGGGCCATCGCGTCTTGCTTTGTCCGCGCTGTGGGCTGCCTTGCGCGCATCCAACCCTGCCCTGCGGCCGCTGTCTGCAAAAACCGCCGCCGTGGCAGCGGCTGATTATGGTAAATGACTATACGCCGCCGTTAAGTACGCTTATTCACCAGCTTAAGTTTTCCCGACGCGGGGAGATCGCCCCCGCGCTGGCGCGTTTGCTGTTGCTGTCAGTGTTACAGGCACGTCGTCAGAGCGGATTCATCCGCCCAGACAGGCTGATTAGCGTTCCGCTCTGGTCGCGTCGCCACTGGCGCAGAGGATTTAATCAAAGCGAACTGCTGTGCCGACCGCTGGCGCGTTGGCTAAATTGTCCCTGGGACGATCGCTGCGTCACGCGCATACGTCCTACCGCGCCCCAGCATCATCTCAGCGCCCGACTGCGTAAACGCAACCTGAAAAACGCCTTTCGCCTTGAATTGCCGGTAAAGGGACTCCATATGGTTGTTGTGGATGATGTCGTCACTACCGGCAGTACCGTCGGGGAGCTCGCGAAGCTGCTTTTGCGCAACGGCGCGGCGACGGTCCAGGTATGGTGCCTGTGTCGAACCTTGTAGAGCCTCGATGATGGGCGTATTATAACCAACTAAAATAGTCAACTATTAGGCCATTACTATGATCCGTATTTCCGATGCTGCACAAGCGCACTTTGCCAAACTGCTGGCAAATCAGGAAGAAGGGACACAAATCCGCGTATTTGTGATCAATCCCGGTACGCCTAACGCTGAATGTGGCGTTTCTTATTGTCCGCCGGACGCCGTGGAAGCAACCGACACCGCCCTGAAATTTGATCTGCTGACTGCGTATGTTGATGAACTGAGCGCACCGTTTCTGGAAGATGCGGAAATCGATTTCGTCACCGACCAGTTAGGTTCTCAGTTAACCCTGAAAGCGCCGAATGCCAAAATGCGTAAAGTGGCTGACGATGCGCCGCTGATGGAACGCGTTGAATACATGCTGCAATCGCAGATTAACCCGCAGCTTGCCGGTCACGGCGGTCGCGTTTCACTGATGGAGATCACCGACGAAGGCTACGCCATCCTGCAGTTTGGCGGCGGCTGTAACGGGTGCTCCATGGTTGACGTCACCCTGAAAGAAGGGATCGAAAAGCAGCTGCTGAACGAATTCCCGGAACTGAAAGGCGTTCGCGACCTGACTGAACACCAGCGCGGCGAACACTCATACTACTAAGTCCGGCCTCCCTTTTGCCCGGTGGGCTACCGCTTACCGGGCCTGCTCACGCGTATCTGCCTTGCACATACGGCTGTTCATCCGTCATAAAATGCCCTTCTGCTACCCCAATAATTTGACCTGCCTCGCATAATTTAAATTTTGCCTACCGGGGTGATTTTCAATCACAACATGTTACCCGTATCATTCGCATGGGCACCTAACACACACATAACATCCGACTAAACTAAGTAGTTCGAAGGAAATCAGTCACGGTGCCGTTACGTCTCTGTTCCCAGTTGGGACAACCGGAAATTGTCGTCTAAACACTGACGTTACCCATAACAAAATGAAAGGCCAGGTAAATCATGCCATTAGTCATCGTTGCTATCGGTGTAATCTTGCTATTACTCCTGATGATCCGCTTCAAAATGAACGGCTTCATCGCTCTCGTCCTGGTGGCGCTTGCTGTTGGATTGATGCAAGGAATGCCGCTGGATAAAGTTATCGGCTCGATCAAAGCGGGCGTCGGCGGTACCCTGGGAAGCCTCGCCCTGATCATGGGCTTTGGCGCCATGCTGGGCAAAATGCTGGCGGACTGCGGCGGCGCACAGCGTATCGCCACCACCCTGATTGCCAAATTTGGTAAACAGCACATCCAGTGGGCCGTGGTATTAACCGGCTTTACCGTTGGCTTCGCCCTGTTCTACGAAGTGGGCTTTGTGCTGATGCTGCCGCTGGTCTTTACGATTGCGGCTGCGGCCAACATTCCGCTGCTGTACGTCGGCGTACCCATGGCGGCTGCGCTGTCCGTCACCCACGGCTTTCTGCCGCCGCACCCGGGCCCGACCGCTATCGCCACCATTTTCCAGGCCGATATGGGTAAAACGCTGCTGTTCGGTACTATCCTGGCGATCCCGACCGTTATTCTGGCAGGTCCGGTATTTGCTCGCTGCCTGAAAGGCATCGATAAGCCGATCCCGGAGGGTCTGTACAGCGCGAAAACCTTTAGCGAAGAAGAGATGCCGAGCTTTGGCGTCAGCGTCTGGACTTCGCTGGTCCCGGTTGTGCTGATGGCGATGCGCGCCGTTGCCGAAATGGTCTTGCCGAAAGGCCACGCCTTCCTGCCGGTGGCGGAGTTCTTTGGCGACCCGGTAATGGCGACACTGATTGCGGTGCTGATCGCCCTGTTCACCTTCGGCCTGAACCGTGGTCGTTCGATGGATCAGATTAACGACACCCTGACTTCTTCGATCAAAATTATCGCCATGATGCTGTTGATCATCGGCGGCGGCGGTGCGTTCAAACAGGTGCTGGTTGACAGCGGCGTGGACAAATACATCGCGTCAATGATGCATGAAACCAACATTTCCCCGCTCCTGATGGCGTGGTCTATCGCAGCCGTTCTGCGTATCGCGCTGGGTTCTGCAACCGTTGCAGCAATTACCGCTGGTGGGATTGTCGCGCCGCTGATTGCCACAACCGGCGTGAGTCCTGAGCTAATGGTGATTGCAGTTGGCTCCGGTAGCGTAATTTTCTCTCACGTGAACGATCCGGGCTTCTGGCTGTTTAAAGAATACTTCAACCTGACAATCGGCGAGACCATTAAGTCCTGGTCGATGCTGGAAACCATTATCTCAGTCTGCGGCCTGATTGGCTGTCTGCTGCTGGGGATGGTGGTCTGATCGCTTTCTGTGCCGGATGGCGACACGAAACGTCGTATCCGGCACATCATCAGGACAGTAAAAACCCGTCTTTCGACGGGTTTTGTTTTACCTCTTCTTCGTGGCCGCGCGTCGCCGCTTGTCCAGATCCTTAATCAGTTTATTCACCTTTTCATCCGCAAACATCGCTTCAAGCGTGGCGGACAGCTTACGACGCCAGTTTTTGTACTGATAGCTGGTGCCCGGAATGTTCACCGGTTCCGCCATATCCAGCCAGTCTTCCGGCTGTAAACCCAACAGGGCGCTGTTACTGTCGGCGATATATCGCTGCATACCGCGATTCAGCGTTGGCGTCATCGCCATCAGCGAAGCCTTATGCCCGGCGCGTTTAGGCAGACAGCCATACTTGTGCAGAGCGTCCAGCAGCCCCTGCTTCGCCAGCTCGCGATCCTGATACAGGCCGCGCAGCACGACGTCGTCAGGATACAGCCCCAGCGTTTTACCAAGCGTCAGGTCTCCGCTCTCCCAGTAGCCTCGCAGCGTAGGAAGGTCATGCGTCGTCGCGACAGCCATTGATTGTTCCGGATACGCTTTCGGCGCACGGTAGGTCTTCTCATGATCGTTCTCGAAGTAGAGGACTTTGTACGAGTACACGCCACTGTCACGCAGCTTGCCGACAATCTCCACCGGCACCGTACCCAGATCTTCCCCAATCACCATGCACTGATGCCGGTGGCTTTCAAGCGCCAGAATCGACAGCAGATCGTCGACCGGATAATGAACATACGCGCCGTGGTCGGCGGTTTCACCATATGGGATCCACCACAGACGCAGCATCGACATCACGTGGTCGATACGCAGCGCGCCACAGTTCTGCATATTGGCGCGCAGCAGCTCAATAAATGGTTCGTAAGCGCGCGCCGCCATAATATGCGGATCCATTGGCGGCAGCCCCCAGTTTTGCCCAAGCGGACCGAGAATATCCGGCGGCGCGCCAACCGACGCTTTCAGGCAATACAGCTCGCGGTCGCACCAGGTTTCCGCCCCGCCTTCCGCCACGCCTACCGCCAGATCACGGTACAGGCCGACCGGCATGCTATAGCCCTGGCTGGTTTCCCAGCACGCCGCAAACTGGGTGTACGCCAGCCACTGTAGCCAGAGATAAAAATCCACTTCGTCACGGTGTTCGTCACAAAAGGCTTTGACCGCCGGTGAGTCCACCGACTGATACGCCTGCGGCCAGACCGGCCACCCCCAGCGCAGTTCGTCTTCTTTCACCTGTGCGGCATGCAACGCATCAAACGCCGCCTGCCAGTAGAGGCTTTCACCTTCCTGCGCCACAAAATGGCGGAACGCCGCCATCTGCTCATCATCACGCACGGCAAAGCGTTTCCACGCCATGCGCAGAGCCGCCAATTTAAGCGCGGTGACGGTCGAATAATCGACCCATTCGGCCTCCCGCGCCTGCTTCAATGTTTGCTGCGTGGTTGGCATTTGCCACCATGCCTGCGCCTCTTCACTCAGACGGAAATCGTCGACCGCATTCACGTCAATATAAATCACGTTCAGCCAACGGCGTGACGATGGGCTATAAGGGCTGGCGCTTTCAGGGTTGGCAGGATAAAGCGCGTGGATCGGATTTAATCCAATAAACGCCCCGCCGCGTTTGGCGACGTCAACCAGCATGGCTTTCAGATCGCCGAAATCGCCAATTCCCCAGTTGTTGTCTGAGCGCAGCGTATAAAGCTGCACGCACGCGCCCCACAATTTTTTACCGTCCAGTAATGCCTGCGGTTCATAGCAGCGCTTCGGCGCGACGATGATCCGGCAATGGCTGCGCTGCTCCCCTTGCGTCAGCATCAGCGAGTGATAACCGGGCGGCAGCTTCGCCGGCAGGTTGAACGCTTTGCCGCCTGTCGCATGGCCTTTAAACGGCTCGCCCTGTTCGGTCGTCAACAGCCAGCTAAACTCGCCTTTGCCTTCGACGGTGAGCGACATTTTTTTGCCCGCGGTAAACACCCTGACGCCCGGCACAGGCGTCGTCGCCTTCCCGGCGTCGGGGATACGGTGCATTGCGTCCAGCAAACGCCGCTTGGTTTCGGCGCCAATTGACTGCGGTTTGCCGTGGGCATTGATGTAATGGGGGCTGATCCCCGCCGCCAGCGCGGCATTATCAAGACGTTTGCTCTCCATCGCGCTCCCTTAGCGTTTGGCCTGCCAGATACGGGTCTGATAATCACGGATAGAACGATCCGAGCTGAACATGCCGCAGCGCGCAGAGTTCAGGATCGCCGCGCGAGTCCAGCCCTCCGGGTCACGGTACAGCACATCCACCTGCTTCTGCGCCTCTACGTAAGCGGCGAAATCGGCCATCACCAGATACGGGTCGCCGCCCTGCTTGCCGATGCTGTGCAGCATCGGGTCGAAAGCGTGCTTGTCGCCGTCGCTGTACTTACCGCTTTCCAGCTCTTTCAGCACCGCATCCAGCAGCTTATCTTTCTTACGCCACTTCACCGGGTCGTAGCCTTTCGCCTTCAGGGCTTTCACTTGTTCCACGGTATGGCCGAAAATAAAGATGTTTTCATCACCAACCTTCTCGGCGATTTCGACATTCGCCCCGTCCAGCGTACCGACCGTCAGCGCGCCGTTCAGCGCCAGCTTCATATTGCCGGTTCCGGAGGCTTCTTTACCCGCCGTGGAGATTTGCTCCGAGATATCCGCCGCTGGGATCAGCATTTCCGCCGCCGACACGCAGTAGTCCGGCAGGAACACCACTTTCAGCTTATCGCCGACCTTCGGATCGTTGTTGATGGTGTCCGCCACTTTATTAATAGCGAAGATGATATTTTTCGCCAGGTAGTAGCCCGGCGCCGCCTTCGCGCCAAACAGGAATACGCGCGGCACACGGTCAGTCTGGGGGTTTTCGCGGATCTCTTTATACAGCGCCACAATATGCAGCAGGTTCAGATGCTGGCGTTTGTACTCATGCAGGCGCTTAATCTGAATGTCAAAAATCGCCTGCGGGTTAATCGCAATACCGGTACGCGCTTTTACAAACTCGGCCAGACGTACTTTGTTAGCCTGTTTGATGTCGCGCCAGGTCTGACGGAATTTCGCGTCGTCAGCGTACTTCTCAAGGTTGATCAACTGATCGAGATCGTTGGCCCACTCTTTTTTCAGCGTCTTATCCAACAGCGCCGCCAACTGCGGGTTGCACTGTTTGATCCAGCGGCGCGGGGTAATGCCGTTGGTGACATTGTGGAATTTGTTCGGCCACAGCTGGTGGTATTCGGGGAACAGATCTTTCACCACCAGATCGGAGTGCAGTGCCGCCACGCCGTTAACCGCAAAGCCGCTGACCACGCACAGGTTCGCCATGCGCACCTGTTTGTCATGCACCACCGCCAGCTTCGCCCAGACCTGCTTGTCGCCAGGCCAGGTTTTATCGACCAGCGTTTTAAAGCGGGTGTTAATCTCTTTAATAATCTGCATATGACGCGGCAGCAGCGCTTTTACCAGCTTCTCATCCCAACACTCCAGCGCTTCCGGCATCAGGGTGTGGTTGGTGTAGGCGAATGTGCGGCTGGTGATCGCCCAGGCGTCATCCCAGCTCATCTGATGTTCGTCAATCAGCACACGCAGCAGTTCCGGGATCGCAATGGTCGGATGGGTGTCGTTCAATTGAATGACTTCGTAATCCGCCAGCTCGTGCAGCTTACGCCCCGCCAGATGATGGCGACGCAGAATGTCGGCCACCGAGCAGGCGCACTGGAAATATTGCTGCATCAGGCGCAGCTTTTTGCCTGCGGTATGGTTGTCGTTCGGGTAGAGCACTTTGGTCAGTTTGTCAGCATCGATGCCCTGTTGCTCGGCACGCAGGAAATCGCCGTCGTTAAATTTGGTCAGGTTAAACGGATGCGCATGGGTGGCTTGCCACAGACGCAGCGGTTGCGCTACGCCGTTACGGTAACCCAGTACCGGCAGATCCCACGCCTGCCCGGTGATCGTAAAGCCAGGCTCCCAGCGCCCTTCCTTCGTTACTTTCCCGCCGATCCCCACCTGCACGTCAAGCGCTTCATTATGGCGGAACCACGGGTAGCTACCGCGATGCCAGTCGTCCGGCGCTTCCATTTGCTTACCGTCGGCAAACGACTGGCGGAACAGCCCGTACTGGTAGTTGAGGCCATAGCCGGTCGCAGACTGTCCGACGGTCGCCATGGAATCAAGGAAGCAGGCCGCCAGACGGCCCAGCCCCCCGTTGCCCAGCGCCGGGTCAATCTCTTCTTCTAGCAGGTCAGTGAGGTGAACACCGTGTGCTTTCAGCGTCTCGCTCACCCCTTCATACCAGCCCAAATTCAACAGGTTATTACCGGTCAGGCGTCCAATCAGAAACTCCATTGAAATGTAGTTCACATGGCGCTGGTTTTTCACCGGCTTCGCCACAGGTTGGGCGCTGAGTAATTCCGCCAGCGCGCCGCTGACCGCCTGCCACCACTGGCGGGACGTCATCTCGTGAGCTGACAGTAAACCGAAACGCTGCCACTGACGCGTCAGGGCAGCCTGAAATTGCTCTTGATTGAAGGTAGGCTGTGACATAGGAATTCCGGGTCCTTTGGTAATAAAACAACGTTATCGCTAGTTTGCCTGGCTCATTGTTGACCTTCCTCATCCCACCCGGGATTAGACAGGGAGGAGTAGTGGGGATGAGCGCAAAAATGTGATCGAGGCCACTTTCGCGCATCCTTCCCTGCGGTTCAGCTTACCGTCACTTGCTTATTTTAACCCAAATTTTGGTCTGGCCAGACCAACTTCCGTGAATGGGGATGAATCGCCTGTCCGGTATATATGAGAATGTGTTACGACGTCTTTTATTATTACTGGAATGCCATAATAAAAATAGTTGAATTACCGATATAACACGCGCACACTTAAATAGCTTTATTTCAATATATTATTTACGCAAATATTTTATAAGGAAATAATATGGCTCATTTATCCTGGCTTACGCTAAAGGGAGAGTTACAGGGTGATATCTCGGCCCGGTGCGGCTCACGGAATTCGATTGGTAATAAATCTCAGGCCAGTCATATTGATCAGATAATGATTTACGCACTTGAGCATGAAACATCCCGCCAGCAAAATGTTTGCCATCATGAATTGCAAATCATCAAGCCCGTTGACCGTTCGTCGCCGTTGCTCAACAAAGCTATAAATGATAACGAAACGCTTGAGTGTGAGATCCATCTCTATCGGGTTAATCCGAAAGGGCATCAAGAGATTTATTATAAAATAAAATTATTCAAAGCGCATATTTCTAACATCAAAATGATAGTACCACATAATATTATTGAAAATGGCAACGAAGCACAGGAACGCGTTTGTTTTACGTATGAATCCATCAGTTGGGAACACTGTATAGCGAGCACCAGCGCTTTCAGTTTCTGGAACGACCGTCTTTTCTGAATCTGGACAGCTTATATAAGGGAATAGTATGCGTCACCGACCCTCTTCGTTATACAACACCGATCATTACAGGGAAGATCCACTACGCGATTCATCAGACTTCCGCTGGCATTCAATGAATCCTGCGCTGCGTGATATGGCTTTTATGGATGGTTCATTTATTACCCAACATCATCACATTCTCCTGCTGACCCTGGAAGAAGCGCAGCAAGTTATCGACGATTTGATGGGTGGCGTCGATCGTTTTTTTTCATATCGGGCAGGGCCTGGCAATATAAAGGATGGGCTGGATGCCTTTCGCAGTCTGACAAAGCTCACCACCTGGTACAACCCTGCTAAGGAGTTGATGTTTAACTTTGATGTTTTGAAAATCAAAGCCATTGAATACAAAGTGGGCGGTAAAACCTATATAAAAATTACCGGATACCCCGGCTTACGGCGCATACTTACCGGTACTCGCTACGGCGCTAATCACCCGCAAATACTGGAAATGGCCATCGGTAAACAGGGGCTTTACCACAACATCCGCAACGGAGTCAGATATTGCATCTATTTTTCGCTGGCCTGGCGAGCTATCGAACTCATTTTTAAGTCTGACTATAACCTGACTGATTTTCTGGTCGATATCACAATGGATATGGCAAAAGCTGTGGTGTCGGGAGTTTTGATTGGGTTAGTCGCAGGCGTTTTGGCTTTGATGAGTTTACCTATAATTGTTACAACCGGCTTTATAATTGCCATAGGCATAGGTCTCAATATTGGATTAAACATACTTGATGACAAGTTAGGGCTATCAAACGAGTTAAAGGGAAAGGTTCGGGATTATACGCTTCATCATATAAAAAGTTGTAATTACGAATTCCCCTCCCCTGACTCCCACTTATATTGAGGATGCTTATGCATAATTTATGGTTACGAATCATGGTCATTATTTTTATGATTTTCTGCATTATTTTTATAGATTTTTTATTATTTGGTTTAGTAATGACAGATTTTTTATCTTTAATTAAAGCAGGGGATGTTATATCTTACAACAAAACATGTATACTTATTGGCGCGACTCCTTTAGTCATATATGTTGCATTAGCTATGATTCGTATTTTATTTAGTCAAGACGTGAAGTACAAAGCGCTTCCCGACCCTTATGAAAAATGGGTACTTCTTACCATTACCTTTTCTTTTATCCTTGGTCTCATTGCTGATTGCATTATCCCTTTTTTATTCATGGCGTTGTCTTACCATTCCTGCCCTCAGGACACGCTTCGCGATTATCATGTAACCGATATCGCGCTCTGCAAAACGCTCGTCGATAATCGTAGTTTCTGGTGATGATCCTTAAACAACGTCTGTTGCCAGGAAAATACTGCTGCTATTTCAAACCGTTTTCTGCTGCTTCGCCGCAGGGCATTTTTAATAATAATTTATCACCGTAAGTTACAATTAACGCGGTCACTTTCATGAATGCAAGCCCTTGCAAACTGTAATTATTCTTCAGCAAGAGTAAAAAAACCAACGTCATGCCGGGCAAACCAGACCCGACGCGGATTAGGCTTCAGAAAAATTTGTGATGCAGTGCAAATTAAGGCAGTCCATTACCGGACATAACTTGCAAAAGTTTCTAATCTGGCCGACCTTATAACCATTAATTACGAAGCGCAAAAAAAATCGCAGTTCCCCCATTTTCCACAGTGAAGTGTTAACTATGTTGATTCCGTCTAAACTAAGTCGTCCGGTTCGTCTCGACCATACGGTGGTTCGCGAGCGCCTGTTGGCTAAACTTTCCGGCGCGAACAATTACAGGCTCGCCCTGATCACAAGTCCTGCGGGATATGGGAAAACCACGCTCGTTTCACAATGGGCCGCAGGCAAAACCGATCTCGGCTGGTATTCGCTGGATGAAGGTGACAACCAGCAGGAACGGTTTGCCAGCTATCTGATTGCGGCAATTCAACAGGCCACCAACGGACACTGCGCCACCAGTGAAGTGATGGTGCAAAAACGCCAGTACGTCAGTCTGACCTCGCTGTTTGCGCAGCTGTTTATTGAACTGGCCGAATGGCATCGCCCGCTGTACCTGGTTATCGACGACTACCACCTGATCACCAATCCGGTGATTCACGAATCTATGCGCTTCTTCCTGCGCCATCAGCCGGAAAATCTTACCCTGGTGGTGCTGTCGCGTAATTTACCGCAGTTAGGCATTGCCAATCTGCGCGTACGCGATCAGCTTCTGGAGATCGGCAGCCAGCAGTTGGCCTTTAATCATCAGGAAGCGAAGCAGTTTTTCGATCGCCGTTTATCCTCCCCCATTGAAGCGGCTGAAAGTAGCCGGATGTGCGACGACGTTGCCGGTTGGGCGACAGCCCTGCAGCTGATCGCCCTCTCTGCACGGCAAAATAACAACTCAGCCCACCAGTCCGCACGCCGACTGGCAGGCATCAACGCCAGCCATCTCTCAGATTATCTGGTTGATGAAGTGCTCGACAGCGTCGACGTCAGCACCCGTCATTTCCTGTTGAAAAGCGCCATTCTGCGATCAATGAACGATGCGCTGATCGTCCGGGTGACCGGTGAAGAAAACGGTCAAATGCGCCTGGAGGAGATCGAGCGTCAGGGTTTATTCCTGCAACGAATGGATGACACCGGCGAATGGTTCAGCTACCACCCACTGTTTGGTAGCTTCCTGCGCCAGCGCTGCCAGTGGGAACTGGCGACAGAACTGCCGGAGATTCACCGCGCCGCCGCCGAAAGCTGGATGGCGCAGGGCTTCCCGAGCGAAGCAATCCACCACGCGCTGGCGGCAGGTGACGCGCATATGCTGCGCGATATCTTGTTGAACCACGCCTGGGGTCTGTTCAACCACAGCGAACTGGCGCTGCTGGAAGAGTCACTCAAAGCGCTGCCGTGGGAAAGTTTGCTGGAAAACCCGCGTCTGGTGCTGCTCCAGGCCTGGCTGATGCAGAGCCAGCACCGCTACAGCGAAGTGAATACTCTGCTGGCGCGCGCCGAACAAGAGATCAAAGGCGTGATGGACAGCACCCTGCATGCCGAATTTAACGCGCTGCGGGCGCAGGTGGCGATCAACGACGGCAACCCTGACGAAGCGGAGCGCCTGGCGAAACTGGCGCTGGACGAACTGCCCATTGCCTGGTTCTATAGCCGCATTGTCGCCACCTCGGTGCACGGCGAAGTGCTGCACTGTAAAGGCGACCTCTCCCGCTCGTTGGCGTTGATGCAGCAGACCGAGCAGATGGCGCGTCAACATGACGTCTGGCACTACGCGCTGTGGAGTCTGATCCAGCAAAGCGAAATCTTGTTTGCCCAGGGCTTTTTACAGGCCGCCTGGGAAACACAGGAAAAAGCGTTCCAGTTGATCAAAGATCAGCATCTGGAACAGTTGCCGATGCACGAGTTCCTGGTACGCATCCGCGCGCAGTTACTGTGGGCGTGGGCGCGTCTGGACGAAGCGGAAGCCTCTGCCCGCAGCGGCATTGAAGTGCTTTCCACCTTCCAGCCCCAACAGCAGCTCCAGTGTCTGGCCCTGCTGATCCAGTGCTCGCTGGCGCGCGGCGATCTGGATAATGCCCGCAGCCATCTTAACCGTCTGGAAAACCTGCTCGGCAACGGTCACTACCATAGCGACTGGATCTCCAACGCCGACAAAGTACGGGTAATCTACTGGCAGATGACTGGCGATAAAAAGTCCGCCGCTAACTGGTTGCGCCACACACCGAAACCGGAGTTTGCCAATAACCACTTCCTGCAGGGCCAGTGGCGCAACATTGCCCGCGCGCAGATCCTGCTGGGGGAATTCGAACCCGCGGAAATCGTGCTTGAAGAACTGAATGAGAACGCGCGCAGCCTACGGCTGATGAGCGATCTCAACCGTAACCTGCTGCTCCTGAACCAGCTTTACTGGCAGGCAGGGCGGAAAAACGACGCCCAGCGCGTGCTGCTCGACGCCTTACAGCTTGCCAACCGCACCGGTTTTATCAGCCATTTTGTGATTGAAGGCGAAGCGATGGCGCAGCAGTTACGCCAGTTGATCCAACTGAATACCTTGCCGGAGCTGGACCAGCATCGCGCCCAGCGGATCTTGCGCGAAATTAACCAGCATCACCGCCACAAGTTTGCCCACTTCGACGAAGGCTTTGTCGAGCGTCTGCTGAACCATCCGGAAGTGCCGGAGCTGATCCGCACCAGCCCGCTGACCCAACGTGAATGGCAGGTGCTGGGGCTGATTTACTCCGGGTACAGCAACGAGCAGATCGCCGGCGAGCTGGCCGTCGCCGCGACCACCATCAAAACCCACATCCGCAACCTGTATCAGAAACTTGGCGTGGCGCACCGTCAGGACGCGGTACAGCATGCGCAGCAGTTGCTGAAAATGATGGGTTATGGGGTGTAATTATCCCGTCAGGGCGGCCAGGGCGCATTGCGTGGCCACCCGGCGGTGTGACTAACACAGTTCCAGTTGAATATGGTTGTCCGAAATCACCTGCATAATGCCTGCGGGCGGCAGGATGTCGGTATAAACGGCATCCACCATACTGATGCTGCCCATATTCACCATCGCGTTACGGCCAAACTTCGAATGATCCACCACCAGCATCACATGGCGGGAATTTTCAATGATCGCACGCTTAGTGCGCACTTCGTGATAGTCGAACTCCAGCAGCGAACCGTCGCTGTCGATGCCGCTGATCCCCAGAATGCCGAAATCAAGACGGAACTGCGAAATAAAATCGAGCGTCGCTTCACCGATAATTCCACCGTCGCGGCTGCGCAATTCGCCGCCCGCGAGGATAATGCGGAAATCGTCTTTCGTCATCAACGTGTTCGCCACGTTCAGGTTGTTAGTCACAATACGCAAATTGCTGTGACCGAGTAGCGCGTGGGCCACGGCTTCCGGCGTGGTGCCGATGTCAATAAACAGAGTGGAACCGTTGGGGATTTGCGTGGCCACTTTGCGCGCAATGCGCTCTTTTTCCGCCGTCTGAGTGGCCTTTCGATCGTGCCACGGGGTATTCACCGAACTGGACGGCAGCGCGGCGCCGCCGTGATGACGCAGAATCATGTTTTGATCGGCCAGATCGTTGAGATCGCGGCGAATGGTTTGCGGGCTAACGGAGAAATGCTCCACCAGCTCTTCGGTACTGACGTATCCCTGTTTTTTTACCAGCTCAATGATCGCGTCATGTCGTTGTGTTTGTTTCATCGTTATTCCCTGGAATCATGTTCGTTTTCGCGCATTCAGCGTGTCAGCCAGCGCCATCGCCAGTCCGACCGCCAGCCCGGCAATGTGTGCGCCATTCGCCATCGACATGCCGAAGAAATCCAGCCAACCGGCAACAATCCAGATTAACGCGAAAATAATCAGTCCGCGTTGCAAAAAGATACCGCTTTGCGGATCGCGTTCGCCGCGCAGCCAGACGTAGCCCATCAGCGCGTAGACCACACCGGACAGGCCACCGAACCACGGACCGCTGAATTTCTGCTGTACGTAGCCGCTCAGTAGCGCGCTGATCACGGTAATGACTATCAGCTTCCCGCTGCCAAGTCGCTTCTCTACCGCGCCGCCAAGATACCACCACCACAGCAGGTTAAAGAGGATATGCATCAGTGAGAAATGCATAAAGGCATGCGTGAAGTAGCGCCAGACATCAAACTTCAGTGACGGATCGAACGGCCAGGCCAGCCATACCATTACCGTCTGATCGCCCACGATATTTTGCACGATAAATACCACAACGCAGAGCGCCATGATAAACCAGGTGACCGGTCCGGCGCGCTCGCGCAGGGTGGCGAGAAACGGGAAGCTACGGTAGTGCAGGCCGCTGCCGGTATGCCCCGACTGCCAGCTGGCCGCAAGATAGCGCGGATCGGCAGGATTCTCCAGAAAACGCGCCAGCTCTGCCTGTACCCGTTCAGCCTGGGAGTCATCCGCCAGCCAGACATCGCTTTGCTGATGTTGTTGAATGGTCAGGATAACGCCCTGCGTCGCCATATAGTCGACAAAAGCCTGGGCCACGCGGGGGTTAGCAAAAGAAGTAATCATCAACATTGTTGCTGTCGCTTATTCCACACAAAAGAGGACAGTATATAGGCCCTTCTTCCTTCAGGCTGCATTTTGTTGGCTTAACCGCCATACGCCACTTCGGCGGGAAAGTTGCGGTGCCAGGCGTCAAAGCCGCCGTCTACGCTGTAGACCGCATCATACCCTTGCTGTAACAAATATTGCGCCGCGCCTTTGCTGCTGTTGCCGTGATAGCACATCACCATGATCGCCGTGTCAAAATCATGCTCGCGCATAAACGCGCCCAGCGTGTCGTTGGTCAGATGAAACGCCTGCGGAGTATGTCCCATTGCGAAACTTTGCGGATCGCGGATATCCACCAGCACCGCCGCGCCCTGATGCAGCTTCTGGTGCGCTTCTTCTACGTTGATACATTCAAACTGATCCATACATTCTCTTCTTTATCGTACAGGTTATTGCAGGTGACGTTTTTCAGGCATGTTACCGCGTAGTGTACGTCCCGGCGGCAGTGAAACGCCATAATGTTATATGTATCACTGTAAATTGTTTATTCGATGTTACCAATAGCGCGTTTCTTTGCTATTATGTTCGATAACGAACATTTATGAGCTATAACGAAAGTGCAAGAGGGCAGCATGGAAACCAAAGATCTGATTGTGATAGGGGGAGGCATTAACGGTGCCGGTATCGCGGCAGATGCCGCTGGACGCGGTTTATCCGTGCTGATGCTGGAAGCGCAGGATCTCGCGTGCGCCACCTCTTCCGCCAGTTCAAAACTCATTCATGGTGGCCTGCGCTACCTGGAACACTACGAATTCCGCCTGGTTAGCGAAGCGCTGGCCGAGCGAGAAGTGCTGCTGAAAATGGCGCCGCATATTGCCTTTCCGATGCGTTTTCGTCTGCCGCATCGCCCCCATTTACGTCCGGCATGGATGATCCGCATCGGTCTGTTTATGTACGATCACCTCGGCAAACGCACCAGCCTGCCGGGTTCGACCGGTTTGCGTTTTGGCGCAGAATCCGTTCTTAAACCGGAAATCGTGCGCGGTTTCGAATATTCTGACTGCTGGGTGGACGATGCCCGACTGGTGCTGGCGAATGCGCAGATGGTGGTGCAAAAAGGCGGCGAGGTGTTAACCCGCACCCGGGCTACCTCAGCGCGCCGCGAAAACGGTCTGTGGATTGTCGAAGCAGAAGACATTGATTCCGGCAAAAAATACACCTGGCAGGCGCGTGGTCTGGTCAACGCTACCGGTCCGTGGGTAAAAGAGTTTTTCGACGAGGGCATGCATCTGCCTTCACCGTACGGTATTCGCTTGATCAAAGGCAGCCACATCGTGGTGCCGCGCGTTCATACCCAGAAACAGGCCTACATTCTGCAAAACGAAGACAAACGCATCGTGTTTGTGATCCCGTGGATGGATGAGTTCTCGATCATCGGCACCACCGACGTTGAGTACAAAGGCGATCCGAAAGCGGTGAAAATCGATGAAAGCGAAATCAATTACCTGCTGAAGGTATATAACGCCCACTTTAAAAAACAGCTGGGCCGCGACGATATCGTCTGGACCTATTCCGGCGTACGTCCGCTGTGCGACGATGAATCCGATTCTCCGCAGGCCATCACCCGCGACTACACGCTGGATATTCATGATGAAAATGGTAAAGCGCCGCTGCTGTCGGTGTTCGGCGGTAAGCTGACCACCTACCGTAAACTCGCCGAACACGCAATGGAAAAACTGTCGTCGTACTATCAGGGTATCGGTCCGGCGTGGACCAAAGACTGCGTGCTGCCGGGCGGTGAGATGGGCGGCGACCGTGAAGATTATGCCGCTAAATTGCGCCGCCGCTATCCGTTCCTGAGCGAATCACTGGCGCGCCATTATTCCCGTACCTACGGCAGCAACACCAGACTGATCCTCGGCGAAGCGACGTCGCTGGCGGATCTCGGCGAAGATTTCGGTCATGAATTCTACGAGGCGGAGCTGAAGTATCTGGTGGATCATGAATGGGTGCGCCGCGCGGACGATGCACTTTGGCGCCGCACCAAAGAGGGAATGTGGCTCAACGCTGAGCAACAGTCACGCATAACCCAGTGGCTGGCGGCGTATACGGAAAAACAGGCGCTGTCGCTGGCATCGTAAAACCAGCATTGGCGGATGACGGCTGCGCCCTACCCGGCCTACAACGCGTGTTGTAGGCCGGGTAAGCGAAGCCCCCGGCGCTATGCCTGTTACAGCCGAACCGGATCGATATGCCAGATGGTATCGGCATACTCTTTGATGGTTCGGTCAGAAGAGAAATACCCCATATTCGCGATATTGAGCATCGCTTTTGCGGTCCACTCTTCTGGTCGACCATACAGCTCATCGACCTTGTCCTGACAATCCACGTAGCTGCGATAGTCAGCCAGTACCTGATAGTGGTCGCCAAAGTTAATCAGCGAATCCACCAGATCACGATAGCGTCCTGGCTCGTCCGGACTGAACATCCCGCTGCCAATCTGCGTCAGCACCTGATGCAGTTCTTCATCTTTCTCGTAGTACTCGCGCGGTTTGTAGCCCTGCCTGCGCAGTTCCTCCACCTCTTCCGCGGTATTACCAAAAATAAAGATATTCTCTTCACCGACGTGCTCCTGCATCTCGACGTTCGCGCCGTCCAGCGTACCGATGGTCAGTGCGCCGTTGAGGGCGAACTTCATGTTACTGGTGCCTGATGCCTCCGTCCCTGCCAGGGAAATCTGCTCAGAGAGATCCGCCGCCGGAATAATCAACTGCGCGAGGCTGACGCTGTAGTTCGGGATAAACACTACCTTCAGCTTGTCGCCAATCAGCGGGTCGTTGTTGATCACCTTCGCCACGTCGTTGATCAGATGAATAATATGCTTCGCCATGTAGTACGCCGACGCGGCTTTACCGGCAAAAATATTCACCCGCGGCACCCACTGCGCATCCGGATCGGCCTTGATCCGGTTGTAACGGGTGATCACATGCAGCACGTTCATCAGTTGCCGCTTGTACTCGTGAATACGTTTGATTTGCACATCAAACAGCGATTTCGGGTTCACCACCACGTTCAGTTGCTGCGCGATATACACCGCCAGCCGCTTTTTATTTTCCAGTTTCGCATGACGCACCGCGTGATTCACCAGCGGAAAATCGCAGTGCTGCTCCAGTTCGCTGAGCTGGCTGAGATCGGTACGCCAGGTGCGGCCAATATTTTCATCCAGCACCTCAGAAAGTGACGGATTCGCCAGCGCCAGCCAGCGACGCGGCGTCACGCCGTTGGTCACATTACAGAAGCGGGTCGGAAAGATAGTGGCGAAATCGGCGAACAGCGACTGCACCATCAGGTTGGAGTGCAGTTCAGACACGCCGTTCACCTTATGACTGACGACCACAGCCAGCCACGCCATACGCACGCGGCGACCGTTGGACTCATCAATAATCGAGGCGCGTCCCAGCAGACCGGTATCGTTCGGATACTGCTCCTGCAGGGTTTTCAGGAAGTAGTCGTTTATTTCAAAGATAATCTGCAAATGGCGCGGCAGGATTTTACCAAGCATATCCACCGGCCAGGTTTCCAGCGCTTCACTCATCAGCGTGTGGTTGGTGTAAGAGAAGACCTGACAGCAGACTTCAAACGCGTCGTCCCAGCTAAACTTATGCTCGTCGATCAACAGGCGCATCAGCTCCGGGATCGACAGCACCGGATGGGTGTCGTTGAGGTGGATGGCGATTTTATCCGCCAGGTTTTTGTAGGTTTTATGCAGTTGGTAATGACGGCTGAGAATATCCTGCACCGTGGCGGAAACAAGGAAATATTCCTGCCGCAAACGCAGTTCACGCCCGGAATAGGTAGAGTCATCCGGATACAGCACGCGCGAGACGTTTTCAGAGTGATTTTTATCTTCCACCGCCGCGAAGTAGTCGCCCTGGTTGAATTTACCCAGGTTAATTTCGCTGCTGGCCTGGGCGTTCCACAGACGCAGGGTGTTGGTGGCGTCGGTGTCATAGCCGGGGATGATCTGGTCGTAAGCGACCGCCAGGATCTCCTCGGTTTCAATCCAGCGCGTTTTCTTGCCTTCCTGCTGGATACGCCCGCCGAAACGCACCTTATAGCGTGTGTTGTGACGTTTAAATTCCCACGGGTTGCCGTATTCCAGCCAGTAGTCGGGGGATTCTTTCTGCCGTCCGTCGACGATGTTCTGCTTGAACATGCCGTAGTCATAACGAATACCGTAGCCGCGTCCCGGCAGCCCTAACGTCGCCAGCGAATCAAGGAAACAGGCCGCCAGACGCCCAAGACCGCCGTTACCCAGCCCCGGGTCGTTTTCTTCGTCGATCAGTTCTTCGAGATCGAGCCCCATCGCCTCCAGCGCGCCTTTCACATCGTCATAAATGCCTAGCGATAACAGCGCGTTGGACAGCGTGCGGCCAATCAGAAACTCCATCGACAGATAGTAAACCTGGCGAGTTTCCTGCGACAGCTGGGCCCGGTTAGAACGCAGCCAGCGCTCCACAAGACGATCGCGCACCGCAAACAGCGTGGCGTTCAACCATTCATGCTTATTGGCAATGACCGGATCTTTACCAATCGTGAACATCAGCTTATAAGCGATAGAGTGCTTAAGCGCTTCTACGCTCAGGGTCGGCGATGCATAGGTAAATGGAGCATTCATAATGGTGATTCCTGAATAACTATTTCAAGCGATAGTAAAGCTCGCGGTATGACTTCGCCGCGACTTGCCAGCTAAAATCCATCGCCATCGCTTGCCGTTGCACAAACCGCCAGAGCGAAGGTCGTGACCACAACACAAACGCACGCCGGATCGCCCGTAGCAGAGACCAGGCGTTGCTGTCCTCAAACACAAAGCCGCTGGCGATGCCGTCCGCCAGATTTTCCAGCGAACTGTCGGACACCGTGTCCGCCAGACCACCGGTACGCCGCACCAGCGGCAGCGTGCCGTATTTCAAACCATAAAGCTGCGTTAAGCCGCACGGCTCAAAACGGCTCGGTACAAGGATAACGTCCGCGCCGCCCATGATGCGGTGCGAAAAAGCCTCATGGTAGCCGATCTGCACGCCCACCTGACCGGGATGTTCCGCCGCCGCGGCAAGAAACCCTTCCTGCAATACGGGGTCGCCCGCGCCAAGCAGCGCCAGTTGACCGCCCTGTTCCAGTAAACCCGGCAGCGCTTCCAGCACCAGGTCCAGCCCTTTCTGACTGGTCAGGCGGCTCACGACGGCAAACAGCGGTACTTTGTCGTTGACCTTCAGCCCCATCGCAATCTGTAACTGACGTTTGTTCTCGGCCTTTTCTTCCAGTGAATCCCGGGTGTAGCGCGAGGCCAGCAGCAGATCCGTCTCCGGGTTCCAGATTTTTTCATCCACCCCGTTCAGCACTCCGGACAGTCGGCCTTCACGGTGGCGCTGCTGCAACAGCCCCTCCATACCGTAGGCGAACTGCGGTTCAGTGATTTCCCGCGCATAGGTTGGGCTGACCGCCGTAATATGGTCGGCGTAGTACAGACCGGCCTTCAGGAAGGAGATCTGTCCGTTAAACTCCAGACCATGCATATTAAAGAACGACCATGGCAGTTCGATGTCATTCATATGCTGTGCATAAAACATGCCCTGATACGCCAGATTGTGTACGGTAAAGACCGACTTCGCCGGGCGCCCGCGCGCCGCCAGATAGGCGGGCGTCAGGCCCGCGTGCCAGTCGTGCGCATGCACCACATCCGGGCGCCAGAACGGGTCAAGTCCGCAGGCCATCTCACAGCCCACCCACCCGAGCAGCGCGAAACGCAGCACGTTATCGGTATAGGCGTACAGGTTCGTATCGTGATACGGGCTCCCCGGACGATCGTAAAGATGCGGCGCATCGATCAGGTAAATCCCCACCCCGTTGTAATGGCCGAACAGCAGGCTGATCTTGCCTGCGAAGGTATCACGACGCGATACCACCTGCGCATCCGTAATACCGCGCCGAATATCCGGGAACGCGGGTAACAGTACGCGGGCATCCACGCCGTCCGCAATTTGCGCCGCAGGTAACGCACCTAACACATCTGCCAGACCACCTGTTTTGAGCAGGGGGAACATCTCCGAACATACATGTAAAACCTGCATTATCGCTCCTGTTTGACGTGCAGTTTGCGCAGCATTTCGCGCGTAACTAAAACAATGCCTTCTTCGGATCGGTAGAAGCGACGGGCATCTTCTTCCGCGTTTTCGCCAATAACCATCCCTTCCGGGATAACGCACGCGCGATCGATAATGCACCGACGCAGGCGACACGAGCGCCCTACCCAGACTTCCGGCAGTAACACCGCCGAATCAATATTACAGAATGAGTTCACCCGTACCCGCGGGAACAGGACAGACTGCACCACCACCGAACCCGAGATAATACAGCCGCCGGACACCAGCGAGTTCAGGGTCATGCCGTGGCTGCCGGAACGGTCCTGAACGAACTTCGCCGGCGGCAGGGATTCCATATGAGTGCGAATCGGCCAGTTCTGATCGTACATATCCAGTTCTGGCGTCACCGAGGCTAAGTCAAGATTGGCTTTCCAGTACGCTTCAAGCGTTCCGACATCGCGCCAGTAAGGTTCCGATTCCGGGTCCGACTGCACACAGGACAACGGGAAAGGATGGGCATAGGCCATGCCAGCTTTCGTGATGGACGGGATAATGTCCTTACCGAAGTCATGGCTGGAGGCGTCGTTAGCGTCGTCCTGTTCCAGCAGCTCGTAAAGGTAATCAGCGTCGAAAATATAGATCCCCATGCTGGCAAGGGACTTCGTGGCATCCCCTGGCATGGCGGGCGGATTCGCCGGTTTTTCAACGAAATCGATAATCTTGTCGTTTTCGTCCACTGCCATCACGCCAAAGGCGCTGGCTTCTTCAATAGGTACCGGCATACAGGCCACGGTACAGCGCGCGCCCTTCTCGACATGGTCGATGAGCATACGCGAGTAGTCCTGCTTGTAGATGTGGTCTCCGGCAAGGATCACCACGTATTCCGCTTTGTAGCGACGAATAATATCAAGGTTCTGCGTCACGGCATCGGCAGTGCCGCGATACCAGTTTTCACCCTGCATTCTTTGCTGCGCGGGCAACAGGTCGACAAACTCGTTCATCTCTTCGCTAAAGAACGACCAACCGCGCTGAATATGCTGAACCAGAGTGTGAGACTGATATTGCGTGATCACGCCGATACGGCGGATCCCGGAGTTAATACAGTTGGATAAAGCAAAATCGATAATGCGGAACTTACCGCCAAAATGAACGGCCGGCTTTGCGCGCTTGTTCGTTAAATCTTTCAGACGGGTGCCCCGCCCGCCCGCCAGAATCAGGGCAACGGATTTCAACGGCAACTGGCGCGCCAACATTAAACGGTCGTTCTTCTCTAAACTCACCATGACTAACTCCTTTTTATCCTCTCTGGAACACACACAATCCGTGCGCAGGTCCCGGCCAGACAGCCGTAATCACCGGATTATCCTCACCGGCAAATGGGGGAACAGCGCGCCACTCCCCGTCAGGTAATACAATTTCAGCCACTTCAGTGGTGGCATTGATCGTGATGAGAAAACGGCCCGACAGCAGGATTTGCATCTGTCTGGCGCCGTTCTGCCACTCGTTTGCGCTTAAAGGCTGCGCGAAGCGGTTAAGCCAGCGCACATTGCCATCGCCCTCTTCCCACCAGCGGTCGTCCACCAGCGCGGGGATTTGCTGGCGCAGATGTATCAACGCGGCGGTAAAGTCGATCAAACCGTCGCTTGCCTGCGACCAGTCCAGCCAGGTCAGCGCATTGTCCTGGCAATAGGCGTTATTGTTGCCGTGCTGGCTGTGACCCTGTTCATCGCCCGCCAGCAGCATCGGCGTTCCCTGTGACAGCAGCAGCGTCGTCAACAGCGCGTGAATGCTGTCGCGCCGACGCTCAACCACATCCAGCGTCCCGCCTAACCCTTCTTTACCATGATTATTACTCTGGTTGTTGTCGGTTCCGTCCCGATTTTCCTCTCCGTTCGCCTCATTGTGTTTCTGGTTGAAACAAACGCAGTCCCTGAGCGTGAAACCGTCATGGGCCGTCACCAGATTGACCGACGCGCTGGGCAGACGTCCGTCACGTTTAAACACGTCGCTGGAGGCGGCAACGCGTCCGGCGAATTCGCCGAGCGTCAGGTTTTGCCGTAGCCAAAAGCGGCGCGTGGCGTCGCGAAAATGGTCGTTCCACTCCGCAAACGGCGGCGGGAAGTTGCCCACCTGATACCCGCCTTCGCCAATGTCCCACGGTTCTGCTATCAGCTTCACGCGGGAAAGCACCGGACAATTTTTGATGGCCGTAAACAATGGCGCATCCTGACGAAACGCCGGCGTGCGACCCATGACCGACGCCAGATCAAAACGGAAACCGTCTACATGGCAGGTCTCTACCCAATAGCGCAGGCATTCGCAAGCATATGCCACCACGCTGGGCTGACTGAGATTCAACGTGTTGCCGCAGCCGGTCCAGTTGTGGTAATCACCATCGTCCCTTATCCAATAATAGCTACGGTTGTCGATTCCGCGCAGGGAGAAGAGAGGTCCGTCCAGATCCAGCTCGGCGCTGTGGTTCAGCACGATGTCGAGAATGACTTCAATACCGGCGTTGTGCAGCGCTTTGACCGCATCGCGAAACTCGTCGAGCGCCGTTTCGGGCGAACAGGCATAAGCCGGATGCAGCGCAAACAGCGCTACCGGGTTGTAGCCCCAGTAATTCGAAAGCCCCAACCGTTGCAGGCGCGGCTCGCTGGCGAAATGCGCCACCGGCAACAGTTCCAGCGCGGTGATCCCGAGACGCTTAAAATGCGCGATCATCACCGGATGGCCGAGCGCCCGATAAGTACCGCGGAGCGCCGCCGGGATCTGTGGATGCAGATACGTTAAGCCTTTGACATGGGCTTCGTAGATCACGCTCTTGCCCCACGGCGTGCGGGGTGGCGTATCGCCTTCCCAGTCATAGTTATCGGCGGTTACCACACACTTCGCTGCGATGGCGACGTTATCGCGATGATCCGGTGCGTCATAACCCGCATGAAACAGCGGGTTGTCTTTAAAATCTCCTTCAACGCGCCGCGCGCAGGGGTCAATCAGCAACTTTGCCGGATTAAAGCGGTGCCCCTGAGCAGGCGCCCATGGGCCATGCACGCGATAACCATAGCGCAGACCGGGGCGCGCGTCGGGCAAATAGCCGTGCCAGATATCGCCAGTACGCGCAGGCAGATCGTAGCGCTGCTCGTTACCCTGCGGGTCAAACACGCACAGCTCGACGCGCTCGGCATGGGCGGAGAACAGCGTGAAGTTCACGCCGTGCCCGTCATACGTCGCGCCGTGAGGCGTCGCATTGCCCGTCTCCAGTTGGCTCATTCCCCCTCCCGAACCAGCCAGATGGTCGCCAGCGGCGGCAGGGTGAGGCTCAATGACTGCGGACGTCCGTGGCTGCCGATGTTGTCGGTTTGCACGACACCGCCGTTACCCGCGTTGCTGCCGTGGTAATGCATCGAGTCGGTGTTGAGGATTTCACGCCATTTGCCCGGCTGATTTACGCCAAAGCGATAATCGTGGCGCGGCACCGGGGTGAAGTTACTGGCAACAATAATTTCGTTGCCGACCTTATCGCGGCGCACAAAAATCAGCACCGAGCGCGCGTTGTCATCCACCACCAGCCATTCAAAACCATAGCTGTCAAAATCGAGTTCGTGCAGCGCTTTATGGTGTCGGTAAGTGTGGTTGAGGTCGCGTACCAGCCGCTGGACGCCATGATGCCAGTTGTCGCCCCCTTCCAGCAGATGCCAGTCGAGACTGGCGTCGTGGTTCCATTCGCGGCCCTGGGCGAATTCGTTGCCCATAAACAGCAGTTTTTTGCCAGGGAAGGCCCACATCCAGCCGTAGTAGGCGCGCAGGTTGGCGAACTTCTGCCATGCATCGCCCGGCATACGGTCGAGAATCGATTTCTTGCCGTGAACCACTTCGTCATGCGACAGCGGCAACACAAAGTTTTCGGTGTAGTTGTAGAGCATGCCAAACGTCAGTTTATCGTGGTGATACTGACGATAGACCGGGTCCAGCTTCATGTAGTCGAGGGTGTCGTGCATCCAGCCAAGATTCCATTTGTACCAGAATCCCAACCCGCCCATGTCCTGCGGACGGGACACACCGGCGAAGTCGGTGGATTCTTCCGCCATGCTCACCGCGCCCGGCACTTGTTCGCCAAGGATCCGGTTGGTATTGCGTAAAAATTCGATCGCTTCCAGGTTCTCCCGTCCGCCGAACTCGTTCGGGATCCACTCTCCCTCTTTCCGGCTGTAGTCGCGGTAGATCATCGACGCCACCGCATCCACGCGCAGGGCGTCAATGCCGAAGCGTTCAATCCAGTACAGGGCGTTGCCGACCAGATAGTTGCTGACTTCACGGCGTCCGTAGTTGTAGATCAGCGTGTTCCAGTCCTGGTGATAGCCTTCCCGCGGGTCGCTGTGTTCGTACAGCTTCGTGCCGTCAAATTCCGCCAGGCCAAAGTCGTCGGAGGGGAAATGACCCGGCACCCAGTCGAGAATAACGTTCAGCCCGGCGTTATGCGCGGCGTTGATGAAATAGCGGAAATCATCGCGGGTACCGAAGCGACGGGTCGGCGCATACAAACCGGTGGGCTGATAGCCCCAACTGCCGTCGAACGGATGCTCGTTAACGGGCAACAGCTCAATATGGGTAAAGCCCATCCACTTCACGTACGGGACAAGCTGGTCCGCCAGCTCACGGTAGCTCAGCCAGAAATTGTTGTCGGTATGACGACGCCACGACCCAAGGTGCACTTCATAAATGGAAATAGGCGCATCGAATTGATTGGCTTTTTTGCGCTCTTCGGTTTGCTCAACCTTTTCCGGCAGGCCGCAAATCAGCGAGGCGGTATCCGGGCGCATCTGCGCTTCAAACGCGTAAGGATCGGCTTTCACGCGCAGATTGCCGTTGGCGTCGATCATTTCGTATTTATACAGCTGACCGTTCTGCGCGCCGGGAATAAACAGCTCCCAAATGCCGCTCTCTTTGCGCAGGCGCATCGGATGACGACGTCCATCCCAGTAGTTAAATTGCCCCACAACCGAGACGCGTCGGGCGTTCGGCGCCCACACCGAGAAGCGGGTTCCGGTCACGCCATCCATCGTATCCGCATGGGCGCCGAGGGTTTCATACGGACGAAGATGGGTGCCTTCCGACAGCAGCCAGGCATCCATCTCCTGAATCAATGGACCAAAACGGTAGGGATCGTCAATCAGGTTCTGCTGGCCGTGCCAGACAACCGCAAGCTGATAGCGAAAAGGATTTTTACGACGCGGTAATACGCCGCTGAAGAAACCGCGCGAGTCAAGGCATTCGAGTTTGCCGACTTTACGTCCGGTTTTCGGTTCAATGACCCACACTTCGGTGGCGTCAGGTAACAGAGCGCGGACTTCAAGTCCGGCGGGGGTCTGGTGCATTCCGAGTACGGAAAAAGGATCCGCAAAATGGCCTGCAATTAGCGCGTTAATCACGTCTCTATCGATACGAACGGACATGGTTGTCATCCTGTTTTACAGCCTCCCTTTCCCGCTGCTTGTGGCATCGGGCGGAGACGCTTTTTTAACTTTAACAGCGCAGCACAATTGTGCATCCTCTCTGCGCCGTCCTGGCTTCAGGCAAAACCGTAATACCGTGGAGGTATCAGGGCACCTTTAAAGAATAGCCAACGCTTTAATTAACTCCTGTGAAAAAATGAAACATCTGCGATTACTCCTGTATAACGCATAAAAAAGGGTGACTCAGCACCCTGGATAACACTTTGACAAATTTTTGCGGATTACCCGCAGGCCCGATACGCAAAGCGCGATCGGGCAATTCACGGTTACGCCAGTTGGCGCAGCATCCGGCGCAGCGGTTCCGCCGCGCCCCACAGCAGCTGGTCGCCCACGGTAAAGGCTGACAGGAACTCCGGTCCCATATTCAGCTTACGCAGACGGCCCACTGGCGTGGTCAGCGTACCGGTAACGGCCGCCGGGGTCAGTTCGCGCAGGGTTATATCCCGATCGTTTGGCACGACTTTGGCCCACGGATTGTGCGCCGCCAGCAGTGCTTCCACGGTCGGAATAGACACATCTTTTTTCAATTTAATGGTGAAAGCCTGGCTATGGCAGCGCAGCGCGCCCACGCGCACACAAAGGCCATCCACCGGGATCACGGAAGCGGTATTGAGAATTTTGTTGGTTTCCGCCTGGCCCTTCCACTCTTCGCGGCTCTGGCCGTTATCGAGCTGTTTGTCGATCCACGGGATCAGGCTGCCTGCCAGCGGTACGCCAAAGTTATCCACCGGCAGATCGCCGCTGCGGGTAAGATGGGTGACTTTACGTTCGATATCGAGAATCGCTGAAGAAGGGGTCGCCAGTTCATCCGCCACGTGGTTATGCAGTTGGCCCATCTGGTTGAGCAACTCACGCATATGCCGCGCGCCGCCGCCGGAAGCCGCCTGGTAAGTGGCAACAGACACCCAGTCCACCAGGTCGTTAGCAAACAGGCCGCCCAGCGACATCAGCATCAGGCTGACGGTACAGTTACCGCCGACAAACGTTTTGATGCCTTTATTCAGGCCGTCGTTGATGACATCCTGGTTAACCGGGTCGAGAATGATGATGGCGTCATCTTTCATACGCAGCGAGGAGGCGGCGTCAATCCAGTAGCCCTGCCACCCGCTTTCACGCAGCTTTGGATAAATTTCGTTGGTATAATCGCCGCCCTGGCAGGTCACAATAATGTCGAGCGCCTTCAGCGCCTCGAGATCGAATGCGTCCTGAAGTGTGCCGGTGGTGCCGCCAAACGTCGGCGCAGCCAGCCCCAGCTGAGAAGTCGAAAAGAAAACAGGGCGAATGGCGTCGAAGTCGCGCTCTTCAACCATGCGTTGCATGAGAACAGAGCCGACCATACCGCGCCAGCCGATAAAACCAACATTTTTCATAGCGTTTTTTCCTGCAGAGATGTGTGCTGTGTATGCTAACCAGTGTCCTACTGGCTTATCCTTCACCATACAAAAAGCAGCCAAAGTCGCAAGTGAAATTAATCAATGATAGCGATGCCATCAGTAATGCGACTTATCCCGCTGCGTTAGCAAGCAGAAAGTCCGCGGCAATTATCAGGGAATTTGAGTTATGAATGAAATCATTTCAGCAGCAGTTTTATTGATCCTGATTATGGATCCGCTCGGTAATCTGCCTATCTTCATGTCCGTACTGAAACATACCGAGCCAAAACGGCGTCGCGCGATTATGGTTCGCGAGCTGTTTATCGCGCTGCTGCTGATGCTGATTTTTCTTTTCGCGGGCGAGAAAATTCTCGCTTTTCTCAATTTACGCGCCGAAACAGTGTCCATCTCCGGAGGGATTATCCTGTTCCTGATCGCCATTAAAATGATTTTCCCCAGCGCGTCGGGCAACAGCGCGGGGTTACCGGCGGGTGAAGAGCCCTTTATCGTGCCGCTGGCCATCCCGCTGGTGGCCGGTCCGACCATTCTGGCGACGTTAATGCTGCTGTCACATCAATATCCAAACCAGATGGGACATCTGGTTATTGCTCTGCTGCTTGCCTGGGGCGGCACGTTTGCCATTCTGATGCAGTCATCGCTGTTCCTGCGCCTGCTTGGCGAAAAAGGCGTAAACGCGCTGGAGCGCCTGATGGGGTTGATTCTGGTGATGATGGCGACCCAGATGTTCCTCGACGGTATCCGGATGTGGATGAAGGGGTGATAAAACGGCGGGGGTGCTACGGTTTCAACCTGTGCAGTACTCAGGCCCGGGAAGCGCAAGCGCCACCGGGCACAGTAATCAGCTCAATAGCTGAAAGGCAATCATCCCGACGATCGCGCCGACAGTACCGAGGATGGTTTCCATCATCGTCCAGGTCTTCAGCGTTTGCGCTTCGGTCGCGCCGGTGAATTTACCGAACAGCCAGAAACCGGCGTCGTTAACGTGGCTGACAACAATCGAACCGCCCGCGATACAGATAGACAATGCCGCCATCTGCGCACCGGAGAAGTTCAGTTGTTCAATCACTGGCATTACCAGCCCCACCGCCGTCAGACAGGCCACCGTCGCGGACCCCTGAATGATGCGCACTGCCGCGGCCAGTACGAAGCAGGTAATGGCAATCGGCAAGCCCATGCCGGTCAACGCTTCCCCCAGCGCCGGGCCCACGCCGGAATCCACCAGCACCTGCTTAAACACGCCGCCTGCGCCAATCACCAGCAGAATAATCCCCGCCGGCTGCAGCGCGTGACCGCAAATTTCCATTACTTTATCTTTTGGCATTCCCTGACGCATCGCCAGGCCATAGATCGCCACCAGACAAGCAACCAGAATCGCGGTGAACGGATGGCCGATAAATTCAAACCATTCGTAAGCCGTTGACCCTTCCGGTACAAAGCGCGCGGCGATGGTTTTCAGCCCCACCAGCACCAGCGGCAGCAGGATCAACGACAGGCTGAAGCCAAAGGATGGCATCTTGCCTTCGCCGAGGTGTGGCTCGGTAATATCGTCGGGTATGCGCAGCTCCACAAAACGGCTGATGAAGTTGCCCCACAGCGGCCCGGCGATAATCATTCCCGGAATCGCGGCGCACAGGCCAATCAGGATCATCCAGCCAAAGTCGGCGTGCATTTGTGAAGCCAGCAGCATCGGCGCAGGCCCGGGCAGGAGGAAGGCCGCAGCCGCCGCAACCCCAGCAAACAGCGGGATCACCAGCTTCACCAGATTGGTGCCGGTATGACGCGCCATCGAAAACGCAACGCTAATCAGCAACACGATCGCCACTTCAAAGAACAACGGCAGCGCGCAGATCAGACCGGCCAGGCCAATCGCATAGTGCGCGCGGCTGTGACCAAAGGATTTCAGCATCTTGACGGCGATCTGATCGACCGCGCCCGTTTCATGCAGGATCTTACCGAACATAGCGCCCAGCGCGACCACAATGGCCAGGAAGCCAAGCGTACCGCCCATTCCCTTTTCCATCGTCGCTGCAATTTTATCGAGCGGCATACCGGAAAAGAGCCCTGCGCCAATAGACACCACCATCAAAGCAACGAAGGCATGCATTCGCGCCTTCATCACTAAAAACAACAGCAGTAAAACGGAGCCTACTGCTGTTAAAACAAGCGTTAATGTACTCAAAACTTACTGCCTTTTAGTAATGACCTCGATGGTGCTTGCAACAACACCGTCCAGCGGCTGATCGATATCCACCACCAGCACGTCTTTCTCGTCAGCGTCCGGTTCCTGCAGCGTGTCGAATTGTGTCACCAGCATCTGCGTTTTGAAGAAATGGCCTTTACGCGCCTTCAGACGGCTTTCAATGACGTCGAAATCGCCTTTCAGGTAGATAAAAGAAAGGTTTGGATTACCGTCGCGCAGGATGTCGCGGTAGTGTTTTTTCAGCGCGGAACAGACGATCAGCGACACTTTGTTGGTACGCTGCATGGCAAACGCGGCGTCGTTCAGCGCCTGCAGCCACGGTTTACGGTCGTCGTCATTTAAGGGTTCGCCAGAGGCCATTTTCTCAATGTTGCTACGCGGATGGAGAAAATCGCCGTCAAGGAACGCGGCATGAAGTTGATGCGCCACTTCGCTTGCGACAGCGGATTTGCCGCTGCCCGATACGCCCATCAGAACGTAAACGTGGTGATCATGGTTAGTCGTGCTCAAAGTGGTGCCCTCACAGTACAAAGTTCAGGAATTGTTACGGGTAACTGTTATCGGTAACATTGTCCGACCGGACAAACCTGGACGCAATGTCCAAACGTGCCAGAAGTGAATAAGTGTGAGCTACTTCAAATTTGTCGGCTTAAATAGATCCGCCCGGTGACAAGGTGAAACCTAAATCTAACATTTTCGGCGTCACGCTTTCACCACGGATGCGAGCCAGCAGGCGCTCTGCGCCAATGCTGCCCATCCGTTCACGCGGCGTCAGGACACTGGCCAGACGCGGTTCCATCACCTGTCCGATATCATGACCGTGGAACCCGGCAATCGCCATATCACGCGGGATTGAAAGCCCCAGGCGCTGGCATTCAAACGCCGCCCCGACCGCCAGGTCATCGTTGGTACAGAAGATCCCGTCAAGCTGCGGATATTCGCGGCGCGCCTGGCGGATCAGTTCGATCCCCGACGAGTAAGATGAAGACTGCTCAACCATCACACTGTAAGGCACCAGGCCTGCATCCCGCATCGCCTGCTCATACCCCTTCTGTTTGATGATAGTACGTTCGTCGAGACGCGCGCCAAGATAGGCGATATGACGATGCCCGCGGGCAATAATCGCGGCAGTCATCTGACGGGCAGCTTCAAAGTTGTCAAAGCCGACGGCGATGTCCAGACACGGCGACTGGCTGTCCATCAGTTCAACCACCGGGATGCCTGCCACTTCTATCATTTTCAGGGTGCGCGGAGTATGGGTACGTTCGGTCAGAATCAGACCGTCGATATTCCAGGAAAGCATCGACTCCAGGCGCTCCTGTTCCATTTCCGGCTTATAGCCGTAGTGCGCGAGCATAGTCTGGTAGCCGTGGGCATCCGTTACCGCCTCAATCCCGCGCAGCACTTCAGCGAAGACCTGGTTGGTTAATGAAGGCAGCAACACGCCGATCGCCCGGCTGGTGGCGTTTGAAAGAATATCAGGGGCGCGATTGGGAATGTAACCCAGTTCATCAAGTGCAGCGGCGATCTTGCCGCGTAGCGCGACGGAGACCTGCTCCGGGTTACGCAAAAAGCGGCTGACCGTCATTTTGGTCACGCCTACGCGGTCGGCGACATCCTGAAGTACGGGTCTTTTCTTTTTCATCGTCCTGAAAGATATAAAAGGGATAGATTTTCCCAGTTTACCACGGACGTGAAGAATTAATGACACACGAAAAAAGCCGGATAGCGACGTTTTCACGTCGCATCCGGCCTGTAAGCCCTCGTCGGGCAGGGTGATGTCGATTTATACTGGCGGTAAGTCAAACAGCAGCACTTCACTATCGCTGTCGGCATGAATTGAGATCGCTTGTTCATCCCAAATCGCCAGACCGTCGCTGGTGGTCGCTTTGGTGCCGTTTATCGTCACCTCGCCTTTCACCACCTGGATCCAGACGCGGCGTTCTGCGGCAATCTGATGCACCGACTGCTCGTCTTTTACCAGCGCCCAGCGGTACAGTTCCATATCCTGATACACTTTCAGCGAACCGTCGCGGGCATCCGGCGACAGCACCAGTTGCTTACCCTGTGTGGCATCGAAACGACGCTGTTCGTAACGCGGCGTTATGCCGGTTGTTTCCGGGATGATCCAGATCTGGTAAAGACGCAGACGATCCGTTTTGCTCGGGTTGTACTCAGAGTGACGTACCCCTGTTCCCGCGCTCATGATCTGGAATTCACCGGCTGGCACCTGCTCTTTGTTTCCCATGCTGTCCTGGTGTTCTACTGCGCCTTCCAGCACATAGGTCAGGATCTCCATGTCTTTATGCGGATGGGTACCGAACCCTTGTCCCGCATCAATCACGTCATCGTTAATCACCCGCAGCGCCGAAAAGCCCATAAAGTTCGGGTCATAATAGTCGGCAAACGAAAAGGTGTGCCAGGAATCCAGCCAGCCATGATTGGCGTGGCCGCGGTCATTTGCTTTGCGTAAGTAGATCATTGTGTTCACCCCCCAGATGTTTTCGATGGAGTCAGTGTGGACCCAAACGCGCTGCGATCATAGAGGGTGAAAATTGACTCCTCTGTTCAAAAAAGATGAACAAGCATAGAGGAGCCGTAAACCTTATCTGGCAAGGGTAATGGTGGCCGGAGACGCCTGCTCAAACGCCCGTTCCAGGAGTTCGAGATTCGTCAAAACCTCAGATTCCTTGACGTAATTTGGCGCCCCCTGGGTAATCGTTTTGAACAGCGCATCATAAACGCGACCATAGTCCCCCACCTCCGGCGTGATCTCTTCGCGCACCGTCACACCGTCATCATTGACGTACTCCAGCACGCCCAGCGACTCATCGGCTGCAAACCCCGGTTCACCCGGCATGATGTTGGCCTTCAGGCTGGTTTCCTGCTGGTCGATGCCGTATTTAATAAACGAGCCTTTGGTGCCATGAACGATAAATTTCGGGTAATCGATTTTCACCAGATGGCTGGTTTTAACGATCGCTTTCAGGTCGCCGTAAAACAGCTGCGCCTCAAAGGTATCGTCCGGGTTCGCTTTGTTGCGCAGACTACGGATGTCATACGCGGCATGATCCGGACGTCCAAACAGCGAGATAATCTGGTCCATGGTATGCACGCCGAGACCGTAGAACGAGCCGTCCTGCGGCAAACCCGGTTTGGTTTCCGCCACCGGTCGGTAGTAGTCGAAATGACTTTCGATTTCGACAATCTCCCCCAGCTTGCCGCTTTCGATGACTTTTTTGGCGGTCAGGAAGCAGGCGTCAAAGCGGCGGTTCTGATACGGCGATACCGTCAGTCCTTTGCTTTTCGCCAGTTCAAACAGCACCCTGGCCTCTGCCAGGGTTGGGGTGAAGGGCTTTTCGACCAGCACGTTTTTCCCTGCTTCCAGCGCACGCTTCGCGTATTCAAAATGGCTGTCGGCATGGGTACAGACAATCACCAGTTTTACCTGTGGGTCGTTTAACACTTCATCAAGATCGCTGGTGAAATGGATATGAGAATAGATCGGCGCCTGTTCTTCCGGCTTCGCGCGGCGGCGGTAAATATGGGCGACGTGCCAGGTGTCTTTACGGTTGAGTACATAAGGAAGATGATAACGGGTCGTGCTTTTCCCAAAGCCAATAAATGCGCAATGTAACGTCATGAAGGTGTCCTTTTTAAGGTGATTGACTACACCTTAGCGCAAACCAGGGAAAGACGACACGTCAGAGCCAGAAACCGTTGCCGGATGGCGCTGACGCTTATCCGGCCTACAAAAGCAAAACCAAAAAATCAGCCACCGCCGTCGCCGTCAGTTTGTTCACGGCAAGCGCGCAGGGCCCGGAGCGTACTTAATGTACGTGAGGAGCACGAGCACTTCCCGGGGACAAAATGACAAGTAAGCCAGGCTGAAACAGACCCCAAAAAAAAAGCCAGCAGAGGCTGGCTAAAGTAATACTGGAAGCAATGTGAGCAATGTCGTGCTTTCAGGTTCTCCGCAAGGGTCTCCCTGAACGCAAAGCAATAATAATCATTCTCATTCGCAGTTGTCCAACACTTTTTGCAAATAAATGCATTTGACTGCGGTGTGAAAGTCAAAGATGTTAAAAGGGACTTTACCTCCGCCGGAGAGACAAGAATGAGCGAAATAGTGATACGCCACGCTGAAACCAGAGATTATGACGCGATTCGTCAGATCCACGCCCAGCCTGAGGTGTATCGCAACACGCTACAGGTTCCGCATCCCTCGATGGAAATGTGGCAGGCGCGACTGGCCGACCAGCCGGGCATTAAACAGCTTGTCGCCTGCATTGACGAGCAGGTTGTCGGGCATTTGTACATTGAGGTTACGCAGCGCCCGCGCCGCAGCCATGTCGCCGATTTTGGCATCTGCGTTGACGCCCGCTGGCAAAACCGCGGCGTTGCCAGCGCGTTGATTCGCACGATGATCGATATGTGCGATAACTGGCTGCGGGTAGATCGCATCGAACTGACGGTGTTTGTCGATAATGCGCCAGCGGTGGCGGTCTATAAAAAGCATGGCTTTGACATTGAAGGCACCGGCAAGCGCTACGCCCTGCGCGACGGCGAGTATGTGGACGCGTATTATATGGCAAGAATAAAGTGACACATCGCCCAGTGGCGCTACGCCTACCGGGACTGATAAGACTGAAACGCAGGCCGGGTAAGGCGAAGCCGCCACCCGGCAACACGTTAATACCCCGCCGTTAAATCATCCACCGAACGTGGGTCGGAAGCCCCATACAGCTCGCCATCAGGCCCAACCATGATGCTCTGGGTGCTGCCCATCGCCTCTTTCAGCACGACTTTTTGTCCTTTTTGCTCCAGCAGCTTCAACGTATCCGGGCTAAAGCCTTTCTCCACGCGCAGCTCATCTGGTAGCCACTGGTGATGGAAGCGCGGCGCGTTGGTTGCCTCTGCAACGTTCATCCCAAAATCAATGCTGTTGACCACCATCTGCAACACCGTGGTGATAATACGGCTGCCGCCCGGGCTGCCCGTCACCAGCCAGGTTTTCCCGTCCTTCACCACGATGGTTGGCGACATCGACGACAACGGGCGCTTCTTCGGCCCGACGGCGTTGGCATCGCCGCCCACCAGTCCGTAGACGTTTGGCACGCCCGGTTTCGCTGAGAAGTCATCCATTTCGTTGTTCATCAGAATGCCGGTATTGCCCGCCACGATGCCGGTACCGAAGGTGGTATTCAGGGTATAGGTCACCGCCACTGCGTTGCCGTCTTTATCCACCACCGAGAAATGCGTGGTCTGATTGCTTTCATAAGGCGCGAGTTTGCCGGGGCGAATTTCGCTGGACGGTTTCGCTTTGTTGATATCGATCTTGTCGGCGATCGTTTTGGCATAGGCTTTGTTGGTCAGCGCCTGCCACGGCACTTTCACGAAGTCCGGGTCACCCAGATACTCCGAACGATCGGCATAAGCGTATTTTTCCGCTTCCGCCATAATTTGCATGGCGTCTGCGCTGCCAAAGCCATATTTTTTCATATCGACGTTTTCCAGGATGTTGAGGATTTGGACGATATGAATCCCGCCGGATGAAGGCGGCGGCATGGAGAAGACCTGATACCCGCGATAATCACCGCTAATCGGCGTACGCTCCACCGCTTTGTAGTTGGCTAAATCCTCTTTGGTGATAAGCCCGCCGTTCTTCTGCATCTCCTGGGCAATTTGATCGGCAATGGCGCCTTTATAGAACGCATCCGGACCGCTTTCGGCGATCATCTCCAGGCTTTTCGCCAGATTCTTCTGAACCAGCGTGTCGCCTTTCTTCAGCGGCTCGCCGTCCTTCCAGAAAATCGCTTTGCTGTTTTCATGATGGGGAATGACTTCACTGCCGTACGTTTTCAGATCCTCCGCCAGCGCGTCGTTAACCACAAAGCCGTCCTGCGCCAATGAAATAGCCGGACGCACCACTTTGTTCAGCGGCATCGTGCCGTATTTTTCCAGCGCCAGTGAAAACCCCGCCACGGTGCCTGGCGTCCCGGACGCGAGATGCGAAGTCAGCGATTTTTTACTGTCGGGATTCCCCTGATCGTCGAGGAACATGTCGCGGGTGGCGTTAGCGGGCGCCATTTCGCGAAAATCGATGGCGGTGGTTGTGCCCTCTTTCGTGCGCAGCAGCATAAAGCCGCCGCCGCCCAGGTTCCCCGCCTGCGGATGGGTCACCGCCAGCGCGTAGCCTACGGCGACAGCTGCATCGACGGCATTACCGCCCTGCCTGAGGATATCCACCCCCACCTTTGTCGCCATCGCATCCACCGAGGCCACCATGCCCTGCTTTGCGCGAACGGGATGGAATACATCCTCTTCCACGCCGTACGAGACCGGAGGCGGCGCTGGCGGCGCGGCTACCACACTAAAACAACTTCCTGAGAGCAGAGCAGCAATGGCTACCCGGCGCAAAAACGTCGGTTTCATCATCGTTATTCTCCAGAATTGAACGGGCAACGCCCCACTAAGCCTGGTGCATAACTCTGAAATAACCATCGTTTCGCCGGGAAAGGCGTAAACTTAAGAGATACCTCACACAGGAGGAATGACGATGAAACGACTCTTCATTTTGACAACGCTACTGCCGTTTGCCTGTTTCGCACAGCCGATCAATACCATGAACAACCCGAACCAACCGGGTTATCAGATCCCCAGCCAGCAGCGGATGCAGACGCAAATGCAGTCGCAGCAGATCCAGCAGAAAGGGATGCTGAACCAACAGCTCAAAACCCAGACTCAACAACAACAGCAGCATCTGCAAACGCAGATAAACAGCAATCAGCAACGGATCCAGCAGGGCCAAATGCGTGAACAGCCGCTCCCCAACAGCGGCGGGATGCTAAGCGGCGGCCAGAGCAGCAGTCAGAAGATGCTGCCCCAGCGGCAGAACGGCGATATGCTTAACCAGCAGAATTAACGTCCGGACCGATGATATCAATGGCATCCGTACAGATGCAGTCCACGCCCCAGCGCAGCAACTCAGCGGCGCGCTGGGGTTTATTGACGGTGTACACCAGGATGCGCAGCCCGGCGTCTTTTAGACTGCTCACGCGCGCTTCATCAAGCAATTTATGATTGAGATGGATCGACACGCAGCCTAAGCGGGTGGTTAACTCGCGCCAGTCCTGGCGCCATTCGTCCAGCAACAGTCCGCGGGGCAGTTCCGGTGCCGCAACCTGCGCAGCCTCCAGCGCATCAATGTCAAACGATGAAAGCAATGGCGCGGTCATCCCCGCCCACAGCTCACGTGCGGCAAGGGCAATCACTTTTCCCGTCAGCGCCCCGGTGCCGGTGGTCGGTTTGATTTCGATATTGGCCATCATACCGTGTTGACGACAGCGGTCCGCCACATCCGCCAGCAGCGGCAGCGGTTCGCCTTTAAACTCCCCGCTGAACCAACTTCCCGCATCGACACGCAATAAATCCTGCCAGTTCAGCTCACCCGCCACGCCCCAGCCGTTGCTGGTTCGCTCGAGATTATCGTCGTGCAGCAGAAAGATTTCGCCGTCTTTTGACAGCTTAGCGTCGAACTCAATCATGGTGTGTCCGAAACGGGCGCCCACGTCGATTGCTGCGAGGGTGTTTTCCGGTGCCAGTTTACCGCCGCCACGGTGGGCGACGATGCGGGGATACGGCCAGTTACTCATACACGTTGTCCTGTTTCACCGTCAAAAAGATGCAAATGATTTCCCGGTAGATGCAGCCACAGCGTGCTGCCTGCTTTCGGGCGTTGCTGATGGGTAAGACGCACCACCAGCTTTTGCTCGCCCCAGCGTCCGTGGGCCAGATTGTCAGCCCCCAGCATCTCGAGGGTGTCCATCACCAGCGGCACGCCGCCTTCCGTCTGCGAGCTTAGCGCAATATGCTCCGGACGAATACCCAGCGTCATCTTACGCCCGGCGTAACCACGGTAGTCTCCCCCAATCGGCAACGCCATGCCACTTTCCAGCTCAATATGCGTGCCCGATCTGGTGATGCGCCCGTCCAGCAGGTTCATTGCCGGACTGCCGATAAAGCTCGCCACAAAGCGGCTGGCGGGTTTTTCATACACCTCTACCGGCGTGCCAATCTGTTCGGCGATGCCTTTGTTCATCACCATCACCCGCTGGGCAAGCGTCATCGCCTCAACCTGATCGTGGGTCACATACAGGGATGTCGTGTTCAGGCGACGATGCAGATGTTGCAGCTCGAGGCGCATCTGCACGCGCAGTTTGGCGTCGAGGTTGGAGAGCGGCTCATCAAACAGAAACACCGCCGGATCGCGCACGATGGCACGCCCCATCGCCACGCGCTGGCGCTGGCCGCCGGAGAGTTCGCGCGGGCGGCGCTTAAGCAGGCCATCCAGTTCCAGAATGCGCGCCGCCTCTTTCACGCGAGCCTCAATATGGCCTTTGCCCATCCCGCGAATTTTCAGCCCCCAGGCCATGTTCTCCTCCACGCTCATGTGCGGATAGAGAGCGTAGTTCTGGAACACCATCGCGATACCGCGATCTTTGGGCTCCATCTCGGTGACGCGCTGGCGGTCGATCCAGATATCGCCAGAGGTAACGCGTTCAAGCCCCGCCACCATGCGCAGCAGCGTCGATTTTCCGCAGCCGGACGGCCCGACCATCACGATAAACTCCCCGTCCGCCACGTCGAGCGTGAGCGGCTGAATGACCTGGGTTTTGCCATCCCAGCTTTTGGTTACTGCCTGTAATTTTAAACCTGCCATCTTATTTCTCACTGTCCACTAAACCACGCACAAACGCACGCTGCATGGCTAAAACGATAACGACCGGGGGGATAAGGGTGAGCAGCATCGCCGCCATCACCTGATTCCAGAGGGTGGAGCCTTCGCCGGTGGCGATCATGCCTTTAATACCCGCCACGGTAGTGCCAAGATTAATGTCGGTGATAATCAGCAGCGGCCACAGGTACTGGTTCCAGCCGTAGATAAAGGTGATGACAAACAGCGCCGCGAGGTTGGTTTTCGACAGCGGCAACACGATGTCGCGGAAAAAACGCATCGGCGACGCGCCGTCGATACGCGCGGCTTCAATTAATTCGTCCGGCAGGGTCATAAAGAACTGGCGGAACAGGAAAGTGGCCGTCGCCGAGGCCATCAGCGGCAACGTCAGACCTGCGTAACTGTCGAGCATCTTCAGGTTGGCGATTACCTCTACCGTGGGAAAGATACGTACCTCCACCGGCAGCATCAGGGTGATAAAAATCATCCAGAAGAACAGGTTACGCAGCGGAAAGCGGAACCAGACAATGGCGAAGGCCGAAAGCATCGACACGGTGATTTTGCCCACCGTAATACCGAATGCCATGATGAAGCTGTTGAGCATCATCAGCCAGAACGGCGCGCTGTTGGCGCCCACGCCGTTGACCCAGATATTTTTCATGTTTTCAATCAGGTGTGATCCTGGGATCAGCGTCATCGGCGTGTCGAATACCGCCCGGTTATCCAGCGTCGCCGCGACAAACGCCACGTACAGTGGAAACAGGATGACGGCAATCCCCAGAACCAGCATGGTATGGCTGAAAATCGTCAGCCCGCGACGGTTCTCAATCATTGATAACGCACCTTACTTTCCACATAGCGAAACTGCACCACCGTGAGGATGATGACGAGGAACATCAGCACCACCGACTGCGCGGCGGAAGCTGACAGATCCAGCCCGGCGAAACCTTCGCGGTAAATTTTATAAATTAGCGTGGTGGTCGCCTGCACAGGCCCACCGGCGGTGGCGGCGTCGATCACCGGGAAGGTGTCGAAGAAGGCGTACACCAGGTTAACCACCAGCAGAAAGAAGCTCACCGGGGCAATCAGCGGCAACGACAGCCTGAAGAAGCGGCGCACCGGCCCCGCGCCGTCAATGGCGGCGGCTTCCACCAGCGAACGGGGAATCGACTGCAGCGCGGCGAAGAAGAACAGGAAGTTGTAACTAATTTGCTTCCAGACCGACGCAAACACCACCAGGAACATGGCCTGACCGCTATTCTGGGCGTGGTTCCAGTCATAACCGAATTCGGCCAAAAAATGCGTAATCAGCCCGCGCCCCGGGTTAAAGAGGAAGATCCACAGCACGGCGGCGACGGCGGGGGCGACGGCGTAAGGTAGCAGCATCAGCGTCTGGTACAGGCGACTGCCGCGCACCACGTAGTCGACCAGCGCGGCGAAAAACAGCGAGGCCAAAAGGCCGCTGACGGTCACCAGCGCGCTGAATTTCACCGTCGTCCAGAAGGAATCGAGGTAGTAGCGGTCATGGAACAGTGCGACGAAGTTATCCAGCCCGACAAACTGGCTGGACAGCCCAAACGGATCGACGCTTTGCAGCGAGTACCACAGCGCCTCGCCCGCAGGCCAGATAAAGAAAATAAGGGTAATTGCCAGCTGCGGCGCGACCAGAAGATAAGGCAGCCAGCGCGAGCGGAATACCGGACGAGAAGATGACATGAAAATTGGCTTTCCTGAACAGCGCCGGGCGGCGGCTTCGGCTTACCCGGCTTACACTCTTGTCGGCCCGGTAAGCTGAAGCCACCGGGCAAGTCACATTACGATTTGGTCGACTGCTCGAAGCGGCGTAGCAGTTGATTTCCGCGCTCTACCGCAGAATCCAGTGCCTGTTGCGGGGTTTTCTTGCCGGTCCATACGCTTTCCAGCTCTTCGTCCACAATGGTACGGATTTGCGGCATATTGCCCAGACGCAGGCCTTTGGTGAACGGTAACGGCGGTTTGTTCAGCATCTGACGCGTAGCGATATCCGCGCCCGGATTTTTGTCATAAAAACCCTGTTCGCGGGTCAGATCGTAGGCAGCTTTGGTGATCGGCAGATAGCCGGTTTTCTGATGCCATTCAGCAGCGTTTTCCGGTTTCGCCAGGAAGTCGAGGAACGTCGCCACGCCTTTGTAGGTCTCTTTGTCTTTCCCCTGCATCACCCACAGGCTCGCCCCGCCGATAATGGCGTTCTGCGGCGCGCCTTTTACGTCGGCATCGTACGGCATCATGCCCACGCCGTAGTTAAATTTGGCGTAGTGACGAATGTCTGCCAGCGAACCAGAGGAAGCGGTGGTAATGGCGCAGTCACCGTTGTAGAACTTCTCGGTGGATTCGTCTTTACGTCCGAAGTAGCTGAAATCGCCCTTCTTATTGAGTTCCTGCAACAGGGTGATGTGTTTCACCTGCTCCGGCTTGTTAAATTCCAGCACCGCGTCAGTACCGTCAAAGCCGTTGTTTTTGGTCGCCACCGGCAGACCATGCCAGGCGCTGAAGTTTTCGATCTGGATCCAGCCCTGCCAGCCGCTGGCGTAGCCGCACTTCATCCCTGCCGCTTTCAGCTTCGCGGTGTAGTCGGCCAGATCCTGCCAGGTTTTTGGTGGTTGTTCGGGGTCTAACCCGGCTTTTTTGAAGGCGTCTTTGTTGTAATACAACACCGGAGTGGAGCTGTTAAACGGCTGAGACAACAGGTGACCGGTTTTGGAATCGGTGTAGTAACCAGAGACGGTCGGCACGAACTGTGACTCATCAAAATGAATACCCGCGTCTTTGAACACCTCATAAACGGGCTTGATAGCCTTCGACGCCATCATCGTCGCCGTGCCTACTTCGTACACCTGAAGCAACGCCGGCGCGTTGCCGGTACGGAAGGCGGCGATGCCCGCGCTCAGACTCTGTTCGTAGTTGCCTTTGTACACCGGCACAATTTTGTAATCTGGATTGGCGGCATTAAAACGTTGCGCCAGAGAATCCACCTCTTTCCCCAGCTCGCCTTCCATAGAATGCCAGAACGGAATGGTGGTCACGGCCATAGCATTTCCCACGAATGCCAGGCTTAACGCCACGCCTAACGCTGTATGTCGTAACGATGTCATTCGGTTATCTCTCTTGTTGTGCCGGATGCGCGATATCACGCGTTTTTTGTTCGCGAGTTAACATGCCATGCGCGAATGACAGAAAAATAACCGTTTATTTACAAAAAGATGACAGCCAGGCGTCAATGGGATGATGGAAATATGAAAAGTGTTATGAATAAAAACCGGGGGGCGGCTTCGCCTTACCCTGCCTGGGGAGCACGGTGTTGTCAGCCCGGATGCTGCACGCATACGGGCTATATGTTAACAACGGAGACGCTGAACAATCTGTTCAAGCGACAAACGGCCTGCTGCCGCCTCCACCGTCATCGCCACAAAATCTGGATTAGCCTTCAACGATATGCCGTTACGTTTGAGAAACAGTAGCGTAATAAAGAGCGCCGTACGCTTATTACCATCATTGAAGATATGACCGCGTGAGATTGCCAACAAATGCATTGCCGCAAGGATCCAGATATCGGTTACGCCTTCGTACTCATATTTATTCAACACCCGGTACAGAAGGGCTTCCGCCCGACCGGGATCCGCCATTCCCGCCACGCCGGGTGTGATGCTCAGCAGTTTGTCATGAAACAAAACGATCTCTTCCGCTGAGATAAATTGCAGAGTCATTTATCAGCCAGTTCCCTTATTTCACTGCCGTGAATCCCCATGATGGCATCAAATTCGGCATCCAGCTTCGCTGCCTGATAGCGCTCAAATTCTTCAGCGCTGATGATAACCGCGGGCTTATGCCCCCGACGCGTGATAGTTACTGGCGTTCCGGTCGCTGCGGAATCCAGCGCTGAGGCCAGATTCTGCCGTGCTTCGCTATAATTCATCGTACGCATAATCCCCCCTTTTAAGTACAAAATAATTGTACAACTAAAACGTACAAGAAACAAAAAGGCCGGGGGGCGGCTTCGCCTTACCCGACCTGGGGAGCACGGTGTTGTCTGCCCGGATGCTGCACGCATACGGGCACGACAGGCGGTTACCCGCCGAGGTAAGCGCTGCGCACCGCCTCATTCGCCAACAGGGCGTCGCCCGTATCGGAGAGCACGACGTGACCGTTTTCCAACACGTATCCACGGTCAGCGAGCTTTAGCGCCTGGTTGGCGTTCTGTTCGACGAGGAAGATGGTCATTCCCTGCTCGCGCAGTTGCTCGATGGTGTCGAAAATCTGCTGGATGATAATAGGCGCAAGTCCCAGCGACGGTTCGTCCAGCAGCAGCAGGCGCGGCTGGCTCATCAGCGCGCGACCAATCGCCAGCATTTGCTGCTCGCCGCCAGACATGGTTCCCGCTCGCTGAATACGGCGTTCGTGCAGACGCGGAAACAGTTCATAGACCCATTTGATGCGCTCCTGGAATTGGTCGCGCTCGGCAAAAAAACCGCCCATCGCCAGGTTCTCTTCTACCGTCATACGGGAAAAAACGCGGCGCCCTTCCGGGACAATCGCCACCGCTTCACGCATGATTTTGGCGGTTTGCCAGTCGGTAATGTCTTTGTCATCAAAAACAATCCGACCGCTGGTTGCGCGCGGGTCGCCGCACAGCGTACCGAGCAGCGTGGTTTTCCCTGCGCCGTTAGCGCCAATCAGAGTCACGATCTCCCCCTGATTGATATGCAAGCTCACCTCATGCAGCGCCTGGATTTTTCCGTAGTGGGCACTGACTTTGTCAAAGGACAACATGACTTTTTCCATCTTAGGCCTCACCAAGGTATGCGCGGATCACGTCCGGGTTATTACGAATCTGCTCCGGCGTCCCGTTCGCCAGCGGCGTGCCCTGATTCACCACGTAAATCCGGTCAGAAATCCCCATCACCAACTTCATATCGTGCTCAATCAGCAAGATGGTGGTGTTGTGATGATTGCGCAGCTCAGCGATCAGTTCGTCCAGCTCTTTCGTCTCTTTCGGGTTCAACCCCGCAGCCGGTTCGTCGAGCATCAGAATGTCCGGTTGGGTCACCATGCAACGCGCGATTTCCAGACGACGCTGATCGCCGTAAGCCAGGTTGCTGGCCTGTCGGTTGGCGTGCTCTAACAAACCGATACGCTCAAGCCAGGTGGCGGCGCGGTCCAGCGCTTCACTCTGGGCCCGGCGAAACGAGGGTGTCTTCAGCAGACCGGAAAACACGCCGGTTTTCAGCTGTTGGTGCTGCGCCACCAGCAGATTCTCGATCACCGTCATTTCACGAAACAGACGTACGTGCTGGAAAGTGCGAACTACGCCCATACGGGCAATCTGCTGGCCCGGCAGCCCTTCAAGGTGCTGATCGCGCAGCATGATCGTACCGCCGGTCGGTTTGTAAAACCCGGTCAGGCAGTTAAAGACCGTGGTTTTCCCGGCGCCGTTCGGCCCAATCAGCGAAACAATCTCCTGGGGATGCAGTTCCAGATCAACGTTGTTGACCGCCAAGAGGCCACCGAAGCGCATCATCAGGCCGTTAACCGATAATAATGGCTGACTCATGCCTGCTCTCCTTTCGCTTCCCCGTTTTTCAGCTTCAACTGTGGACGGGTCATCGGCAGCAAGCCCTGCGGACGCCAGATCATCATCAGCACCATCAAACCACCCAGCATCAACATGCTGTATTCATTGAAATCACGCATCAGCTCGCGCGAAACCACCAACAATACCGCCGCAAGGATCACCGCAAACTGCGAGCCCATCCCCCCCAATACCACAATTGCCAGCACAAACGCCGATTCGGCAAAAGTGAATGATTCCGGGCTGACAAAGCCCTGGCGCGCGGCGAAAAGCGTCCCGGCGAAACCGGCGAACGCGGCGCTGATGGTAAATGCGGTCAGTTTAATACGCGTCGGGCTCAGACCCAGCGAGCGGCAGGCGATCTCATCTTCACGCAAAGCTTCCCACGCGCGACCCAGCGGCATACGCAGCAGACGATTGATAACAAACAGGCTCAGCACCACCAGCAGTAACGCCACCAGATACAGGAAGATAACGCGATCGGACGGGTCATACTTCACACCGAAGAAATTGCTGAAGGTATCCCAGCCGCCTTCACGGGCGCTACGGCTGAACTCGAGACCAAACAGCGTCGGTTTCGGGATCTGGCTGATGCCGTTCGGCCCGCCGGTCACTTCGGTATTATTGAGTAACAGGATGCGGACGATTTCGCCAAACCCTAAGGTCACAATCGCCAGATAGTCGCCGCGCAGGCGCAGCACCGGAAAGCCGAGCAGGAAGCCGGCGGCAGCGGCCACCAGCCCCGCCAGCGGCAGGCAGGTCCAGAAACCGAGGCCGTAATAGTGGTTCAGCAACGCAAAGGTGTAAGCGCCAATTGCGTAGAAACCGCCGTAGCCCAGCACCAAAAGCCCGGACAATCCCACCACCACGTTCAGTCCCAGACCGAGGATGATGTAAATCATCGTCAGGGTGGCGATATCCACCGTACCGCGCGACACCATAAACGGCCACGCGACGGCCACCACCAACAGCGCAATCAGAAACAGCTTCTGTTTAACCGTTGAGCCATCAATGGCCGGCAGAATGAACTTAGGCCCGGAAATGCTTTTCAGCCCTTTCTGGAACGCCGGACGCAGAAGCTGGAAGAAAAAAACCACTGCGGTGCCAATAAACACCCACTGCCAGCGGATGTCGGCAGCGATATCCACCACCAGCTTCGTGCCGTCAAGCTCCAGCTGAACGCCCATAAAGACGCCAGCCAGCACAAAGAACATGGCGGCAGAGAGCAGCGCCATTGCAAAATGCATCGGTTTCATACTTTCTCTACCTCCGGACGACCCAGAATACCGGTCGGCATCACCAGCAGCACCAGAATCAGCAGCGCGAACGACACCACGTCTTTATATTCCGTACTGAGATAAGCAGAAGAAAGCGCTTCGGCGACGCCGAGAATCAGGCCGCCAATCATCGCCCCCGGAATACTGCCGATCCCGCCAAGCACTGCGGCGGTGAAGGCTTTCATCCCGGCCATAAAACCGATGTAGGGGTTGATCACCCCGTAGAACTGACCGAGCAGAACACCCGCCACCGCCGCCATCGCCGCGCCGATCACGAAGGTCAGCGCAATCACGCGGTCGGTGTTGATCCCCAGCAGGCTGGCCATTTTCAGATCTTCGGCGCAGGCGCGGCAGGCACGTCCCATGCGGGAATAACGGATGAAAAGGGTCAATGCCAGCATGGCGAGGAAGGTGACGATCCAGATCACCAGTTGCATGGTGGTAATGCTGGCCGAAAAGTGTTCGCTGGCCCCCACAATCCACTGGCCGTTAAACAGGCTTGGCAGCGCGACATCACGCGAGCCCTGGGTCAGGCTGACGTAGTTTTGCAGAAAGATGGACATCCCAATCGCGGAAATCAGCGCAATCAGGCGCTTGGAGTTGCGCACCGGCCGGTAGGCCACCCGCTCAATACTCCAGCCGTAGGCGCTGGCGATGACGATCGCCCCGACAAACCCGGCCGCCACCAGCAGCCAACTGGTATCAATACCCATCATCATTAGCGCGGCGATGATCATGAATGAGACATAGCTGCCGATCATGTAAACCTCGCCGTGGGCGAAGTTGATCATGCCAATAATGCCGTACACCATGGTGTAACCAATAGCGATCAGCGCGTAGGTACTTCCCAGCGTGACGCCGTTAAACATCTGCTGCAGAAAATAGAGGAACTGCTCGGACATAAGGTAACCTTTCTCAACCCGCCCGTTTTGCGCGGGCGGTGGGATAACTTGTCTTCAGGAATTACTTCGCGGCGGTAGACGAACCGTCGGCGTGCCACTGAAAGACACCAAATTCAAATCCCTTCAGATCGCCTTTTTCATCCCATTTCAGCGGCCCAATCACGGTGTCAGCACCGTTCGCTTTTAAATCTTTCACCAGATCCAGCGGCGCTTTGCTGCCGGAACGGTCCATTGCGGTTGCCAGCGACTGCACCGCCGCATAGGTGATCCACACATAAGGACCGCTTGGATCTTTTTTGTCTGCTTTCAACGCATCGACAATCGCTTTGTTGGCTGGATCCTGGTCATAACGTTTCGGCATCGTCACCAGCATGCCTTCTGCGGCATCACCGGCGATGTTCGACAGCGACGCATTACCGACCCCTTCCGGCCCCATAAACTGGGTTTTCAGGCCAACCGAACGCGCCTGTCGCAGCATTTGTCCCATTTCCGGGTAGTACCCGCCGTAATAAACAAAGTCGATGTTCTCTTTTTGCAGACGGGCAAGCAGCGCGGAGAAATCTTTTTCACCGGCGGTAATACCGTCGAAGAAGACAATATTGGCGTTCGCCGCTTTCAGGCCGTCTTGTACGGAGCGCGCCAGCCCTTCACCGTACTGCTGTTTGTCGTGAATGATGGCGATGCGCTGCGGCTTCACCTTCTCCAGAATGTATTTTGCCGCGGTCGGCCCTTGAGAGGAGTCCAGCCCGGCGGTACGCATGATGTGCGCATAACCGCGCTGGGTCAGTTCCGGATTCGTCGCCCCCGGGGAGATCATCAGGATGCCTTCATCCTCGTAAATATCCGATGCAGGTTGGGTAGAAGAAGAACACAGATGGCCAATCACGTACTGAATGCCGTCATTGACAATTTTGTTGGCGACCGCAACGGCCTGTTTCGGATCGCAGGCGTCGTCGTACTCTACGCCCACCAGTTTGTCGCCCTTGATACCGCCTTTGGCGTTGATGTCTTTAATGGCCTGACGCGCGCCGTTAAATTCCATATCGCCCCACTGGGCGACCGGCCCGGACATCGCGCCCACAACGGCAACCTTGATCTCATCTGCCATTGCCGTCTGCGACATCGCTAATGCAATGACGCCTGCGATAACTGTTTTCGCATTCCGTTTCATACTGAATCCCCATTCGTGACGAAGTGTACTTATTTTTTATTTGTATGCGTAAAAAGAAGACTGTGTTTTTTTTGTACTACACTGTTTTTTACCAGTCTGATTAATGGTTTAGCGCAGTGTTTTTGACAAAAATAGAGTAAAACCCCTATTTTTCAGTCTATTAAGAACAAATAATATTCTGCTTTTCATCATAGATAAACAAAAAAAAGCGCGTATGTCAGCATAAAATAACGGGACAAAGAGCCGAATAAATCACTACCTTCCAGGGGAATATCCTGCCTGTTTTTCATTCTCTGACGTTTCGCGCTAAGGTTGCGACTGACAAAAAACTAATCACCTGCCAAATGAATTAAAAAAGTGAAAGCATCCAGCTAAAAATTTTCGGTACACTGACGCTCTCTTTTGTGATTTGGACATGCTGTCGATGAAGCTGACCATCATTCGAATAGAACACTTTAGCGATCAGGATCTGATAGATCTGGGCAAAATCTGGCCGGAATATTCCGCCGCCTCGTTAAGCGTAGATGAAACGCACCGGATTTACGCCGCGCGTTTCAATGAGCGTCTGCTGGGCGCGGTACGCGTGACGCTAAGCGGAGCGCAGGGCGCGCTGGATTCACTGCGGGTGCGTGAGATCACGCGTCGTCGCGGCGTAGGGCAGTATCTTGTGGAAGAGGTCATACGCGATAACCCTAACGTCTCCTCCTGGTGGATGGCTGACGTCGGCGTGGAAGACCGCGGCGTGATGGCGGCGTTTATGCAGGCGTCGGGTTTTACCGCGCAGCAGGATGGCTGGGAGAAACGTTAAAAAGCCGGGTGGCGTCGCCATACCCGGCCTGCATATCGCTGTTCACTAAGGCCGGTTAAGCGTAAGCGTCATCCGGCATTGAGGTTTTCGGCGTTTTCCCGGACGTTCCATACTGTAGAAAAACGACGGGAAAATTATTTGGCGTCGGTCGCCGTACCGTTAGCGTGCCAGTTAAAGACCCCGAACTCGAAACCCTTCAGATCGCCCTTCTCATCCCATGACAGCGGCCCCATAACGGTTTCGACGGTATTCCCTTTCAGGTATTTCGCGATTTCCGCCGGATCATCGGACTGGTTCAGGCCCGCCTGCAGAGACTGCAACGCGGCGTAGGTGGTCCACACAAACGCGCCGCTTGGATCCTGTTTCTTCGCTTTGATCGCGTCCACGATGGGTTTGTTCGCCGGAACCTGATCGTAGTTCTTCGGCTTGGTCACCAGCAGACCTTCCGCAGACTCACCGGCGATGTTAGACAGCGAGACGTTCGCCACCCCTTCCGGCCCCATAAACTGGGTTTTCAGACCGGCGGCACGCGCCTGGCGTAGGATCTGGCCCATTTCCGGGTGATAGCCCCCGTAATACACAAAATCGATATTCTCTTTCTTCAGACGCGCCACCAGCGTGGAGAAGTCTTTCTCTCCGGCGGTAATGCCGTCAAAGAACACCACGTTCGCGTTGCCTTTTTTCAGGCCATCCTGCACCGCGCGCGCCAGCCCTTCACCGTACTGCTGTTTGTCGTGGACGATGGCGATGCGCTGCGGCTTCACTTTTTCCAGAATGTATTTCGCGGCGGTCGGTCCCTGATCGGAATCCAGACCGGTGGTGCGCAGCACCAACTGATAGCCACGCGCGGTCAGCTCCGGCGCGGTGGCAGCCGGGGTGATCATCAGGATGCCTTCATCTTCGTAGATATCAGACGCGGGTTGAGTCGATGAGGAGCACAGGTGACCGATGACATATTTAATGCCGTCATTGATAACCTTGTTCGCCACCGCGACAGCCTGTTTCGGGTCACAGGCGTCGTCATACTTTACCGCAACCAGCTTATTTCCCTTGATGCCGCCCTTGGCATTGATATCGGCGATGGCCTGCTCCGCACCGGTAAATTCCTGGTCGCCGTACTGCGCGACCGGACCTGACATCGCGCCGACAACGGCGACTTTGATATCTTCCGCCAGCGCCGGGCTGCTCATCATTAAGGCAATACATCCTGCCAGTAACGTTTTACCCTTCATATTCATCCTGAAGCTCCCCATTATTGTGGTTTTTGCATTTGTTATGATGTTGTTTGTCAGCGCATTATTCTGTTATATGAAATAAGAAAAGCATATGATAGCTATCTCAAGGGCTGCCTTTCGCGCTTTTGCAGCACACTATGCTAAACATACCGTTATTTACTGGCGTTTGAAAAGACTAAATTGCGGCGAATGTAACAAATGAGTGACAAAAAAAACCGCGTCCTTCCGGAAGACGCGGGGGAGTAAAATACCGGATCACCAGCCAGCCGGAAGGTAACCCAGCGCAGAAGCAATGGCATACACGGCGCTGCACAGGTAAAGCAATACGATGAATCCCTGAATAACAGGATGAGTAATCCATGCCGGGCAGGTCCAGCCAGGCGTTACATCGCCGCGCTGACGCGCGCCTTTCAACATGAGAATGGGCATAATCGACAGAATCACGCCGCTGAACACCCCGGCGAAATAGAGCGCATTTACAAACGACACCATACCGCTGTAGGCAAGGATAAACGGCGGCACGGCCACCACCACCAGCACCAGAAAGCGCTTCAACGGCTGCGCATCATCGCCCAGGCGAAACTGATCGAAAATATTGGTCAGAAAGCTGCCGCCCAGCCCCCAGTACGAAGTCAACATGGCGCACAGCGCAAACAGGTTCGCCGAGAAGAAAGCCCACTCTCCCAACGCGCGTCCCCATGAGATGGTCGCCACATCGGTAATGTTATCGAGGCCGTTTAACATGATGACCGACATCGGCACCAGCGCCAGCAGGCTGAAAGTAATCGCCATTCCGACCATAATCGCTTTTGGCAGTTTTTCCGGCTTATCGACAAAGCCGCGCGCCATTTCCGGCACGATGTACTGCGCGGAGAAGCAAAATGCTACCACGTTAAACACCGGCACCATGTACAGCCAGTTGCCGTCCAGCAGATAGCGTACCTGGGTAGTTTCTTTCAGCATCGTGGCGACGATCAGCACAGCGATCATGACGACCATCCCGATGCTGATAAATTTCTCCCCGCGACCAATTGCCTTCAGGCCAAGATAAAGCACGCCGGCCGCCGGAATAAAAAACAGCGCGCTGCCGAGCGCGGGCGAAATCCCTAATAACGAGTGCAACAGTTTGCCGCTACCGGTCATGTAGGCAATGAGCGCGCCGACGCTGTTGACGCAGACGGACATAAACATCATCAGCGCCCCAAACCGTCCGACGTAACGGTGCGACAAACCGCTGAGCTGTAGATGCTTGCGGGTGCGAAGGGTGGATTCTGCAACGTACAACATGGTGATGGTGGTCAGGCTGCCAACCAGCACCAGCCAGAACAACAGCGGCAGGAAACCCGCTTTGCTGGAGGCGTAAGCGATGGATAATACCCCTGCGCCGATGTTGGTGCCGACGATCATCGACACGCCCTCAACAAAGCTCAACGATTTAGCGGGTACAGCGGTACGCTCCCGACGCGTCAGCGCCGGAGAAAAGGTGGAGTTTTCAGACATAATATTTAATGAGATGGTCACTCCCTCCTTCCCGGTA
>NZ_LNHZ01000073.1:0-509 GCF_001463265.1 Citrobacter sp. 50677481 | reverse complement strand
TGGTTGCGGGGGCCGGATTTGAACCGACGACCTTCGGGTTATGAGCCCGACGAGCTACCAGGCTGCTCCACCCCGCGCCTGAAACGTGGCATATTTTACTCTTTTTGAGCAAAAGACGCAAATACTGCTGGGATTTGGTACCGAAGACGGGACATAAAATCGAGATGAATTGTAACGGCGATTAGTATATTTTGTCAACATGCTTTTTAGCGCCCCCGATTGCCGTTTGTGCTGGTATTTCAGGCTTTTTTAGCAAAAAGATGATGAAGCACTTCCTGTCGCCAGTAAAAGATGGTTAAATGAATACTCACAATTAATGCATAAAAATGCAGTTAAGGTTGTTGGGTCGAACTCACCACAGTCTATCGAGCAGTGTTTTATTTTATGACGACGATTCTCAAGCATCTCCCGGTTGGTCAACGTATTGGTATCGCTTTCTCTGGTGGACTGGATACCAGCGCCGCCCTGTTATGGATGCGCAAAAAAGGCGCCGTGCCTTATGCATATAC
>NZ_LNHZ01000072.1:0-81155 GCF_001463265.1 Citrobacter sp. 50677481 | reverse complement strand
GTGTTAAACATCGTGTTCGCCGCCTGCAGGTTCATACCGTACAAACCGGCTTCCGGACGCACCGCGTTTTCGCGCGGGGCCGGTGCTGGCCTCTGCGGTTCCGGTTGTGCTGGTGGCGCCACCGGATCGACAGGGTCCATAGGGTCTACAGGGTCTGTGGGATCTACCGGATCGACAGGGTCTACGGGATCAACCGGATCCGGATCGGGTTCCGGCTGCGGGTCCGGCGTCAGGCCGCTGGTCAGATACCAGTTTTTCTCATTCTGGCCTTCTCCGCGCGCCAGAGTGTAGTCATACGCCCCCGCCACGATACGTCCGCTTTGTTTGAACTCGCCGTCAGAATTTCCGGCCACGCTGATAAGCTCGATACCGTCGGTGGTCAGCCCACCTGCGCCGCCTGCGTTCACCACCGTCACATTGGTGGCGCCGGAAGTGTTGCCGTTAACAATCATCCGGTCAGTCTGAGAACTGTCGTCGCCCAACTGCGTGCGCATGATGATAGTGCCGTTATTGCCCGCGTAATCGCCGTCTACCGTCAGGGTTTTAAACGGCACCGTTTCGCGCGTCAGATTACGGCTACTCGCCATAGCCGGAGCAAAGTTCAGCGTCGCGTCATTCAGCGTCAGGTTAGTGACGCTGGAAGAGTCGGTCATATCCCAGCGGCTGCTGCTGCCGTTAAACGCCAGATCGATCACCCCGTCAGAGACTTTCTTCGTGCTGCCGTAGAGATACGAGTTGTCGCCGGTTTTAATGTTAACGACATGTCCGCGTTCGGAGTGAATGTCGCCCCACGCCATAAACTTATTGTTGTTGCTGATGTCGACAGAACCGTAAATGGCGAGCAGATCGCCTTTCGCGCTCGCCAGCCCTTGCTGGCTGCCCAGCGTAACGTCGCCGAGAATGCGCGCGTTGGCGCTGCGTAACAGTTCAACCCGATCCCCGCCCTGCGTCTGTACGTTTAGCGTGTTGAGCACAATGTCCTTCGCGTTCACGCCCTGGAGGCCGTACATATTGGTGCTTTCACCGCCGGTGAGCGAAATATCCACGTCGTTTATTCTCACGCTGGACTCTTCGCTGCCGTGAAACAGGGCGCCAATCACGCTGGCGTTGCCGGGCGCCGTTGCCTTGATAGTCAGATTATTCATCGTCAAATCAGACACTTCGCCGAGGAATGAAAGGCCGGTATTTAAGCCAAATTTATATTCGTCTACCGTATTGGTGACGTTAATATTCACGTCATTAAAATTGATCTTATTTTCTCTGCCGGGTCTGGCCGTGGTCTCATAGTGATCTTCGAGAACCAACCCTTTCACCCCATCAACGGCCGCGTTGGTGTTGATACGGATGTTGGTGTCGCCTTCAAAATCACCATGGCTGCCCACGTTCATCCCTTCCAGATAGACTGCGGAAGTGGACTGCAAATCGACGTTAATATCACCGGTCACCTTCGTACTCAGGCCGCGGAACTCCAGGGCTTCAACGGTCGTGGTGCCCACTTCGCTGGGGGACTTGCTGTCAGCATAGTTGACGGTCAGGTTGTCCAGCGCGATGGTTGAATCCCGATATGACGTGATGGCGGAGGCCATAATGCTTGACGATACCGTCACCGGGTCGGTAATCGTCATATCAATACGGGTGTCGCCCGTAAGAACCACATTCCCGCTGTTGTCGGCAGAAATGCCAATCGTCGGAACGCCGGTCTGGGTGATAGAGAGATCTTCGGCTTTAAAAGTGCCGCCATAGACCCGAACCGCATCAGCGACGGAGCTGGAGAGCGTCTTATAGCCAATAGTGGAGCCTTTACCGAAATCCAGCATACCACCGCTGACATACACGCTGGCGCCGGTGTTGCCTTCCGGACTGACCATATCAATTTTACCGTTAACCGTAACGCTGGCGTCACTTGCCGATACGCCGATATATTCCATGGCGGCGCCATCGGCAATAGTTAACGTGCGATCAGCTACAGGCGTGCGGCTATCAATAACGATGCGTTCGCCTTCAGCGTAAACCGGAAGCGAAGCGGCAGACAAAATTGAACTTAATAATAAGGCGATTTTACTGGGTTTAAATAAATAAAAAGACATCACAGGTTTCATAATTAAAAAGTACTCCGTTACCTGACGAGCCATATTTTCCAGGCAAATATTCCCATTTGCCTGTACGACATAAATACGTGAGGGATAGTGACTTAAAAGATGGTTGCCAGCAGCAACCGTTTCGATAGGGCTATTTTCGCGGCTGAATGAGGGGATCTCAAATGAAATAACCTTAACTCCACCTCAGACAGTAAATCTGAAATCAAAAATATAAGCAGAGCTAAATTCTTTAAATAATCTTAAATTAAGAATTAAAAACCAGAAAAGTAAGAAAAGATCATTTCTTAAATCTCAGAGAAGAAGTAACGCTTCTGCCCCTCCTCCCTTTAAGACTTTTCGTTATATGGCGATAAACTGCGGAAGATGCTTTTTTATTTATGGCAAAAATAAACCGGCGCCTTTAGCACCGGTTTGAAAATAAAGGTTTTATTGTTATTCAGGCATGGCTTATCGGTTTTTGCTCCGTCTTCTGCTGGGCATTTTCCAGCATCCGGCGTACCGGTACAATCAACACTATTAATACGGCGGCGCAAATCAACAAGGCGATGGAACAACGGGCGAAGAGGTCCGGCAACATATCCAGTTGGTCGGCTTTTACATGACCGCCGATCAGTCCCGCCGCCAGGTTACCCAGCGCGCTGGCGCAGAACCACAGTCCCATCATCTGTCCGCGCATTCTTTCCGGCGCCAGCAGCGTCATGGTCGCCAGACCGATCGGACTCAGGCACAGCTCGCCCAGGGTCAGCATCAGGATACTGCCGACCAGCCAGAACGGAGAAACACCTGCGCCGCCATTGCTCAGTACGTTTTGCGCCGCCATCATCATCAGGCCAAAGCCCGCTGCCGCGCAGAGAATACCAATCACAAACTTGGTGATACTGCCCGGACGCACATTTTTACGCGCCAGCGCAGGCCACGCCCAGCTGAATACCGGCGCCAGCAGGATGATAAACAGGGCGTTGATCGACTGGAACCAGACAGCCGGGATCTCAAAATCGCCCACCATACGGTTGGTGTAGTCGTTAGCAAACAGGTTAAACGAGGTTGGTTTTTGCTCAAACGCCGACCAGAAGAAAGCGGCGGAAACCAGCAAAATAAAGCAGACCAGCAGTCTCGCGCGTTCTTTGCGGGTCAGTCCGGCAAAGACAAACAGATAAATAAAGTACAGCGCCACGGAGGCGGCAATGACGTACACCAGCATGCTGGCGACCGCCACCGGATTGATAACGATCACCCCTTGCGCGATCAGCGTCACAATAATAGCGACGCCCACCGCCAGTGCGATCAGCCACGCGCCCACGCCGTTTTTCTTCGCCACCGGACTGTTCCAGGTGGAGTCCAGGCCAACTTCCCTGTCATAGCGTTTCATGGCCGGAACGGCAAACACGCGGAAGATGATCAGCGCCACCAGCATCCCGATCCCGCCGATGCCAAAGCCCCAGTGCCAGCCGTGGGTTTTAATCAGCCAGCCGGAGATCAGCGGGGCGATAAACGACCCCATGTTGATGCCCATGTAGAACAGCGAAAAACCACCGTCACGCCGCGCATCACCTTTTTTGTACAGGGTTCCGACCATCACTGAGATACAGGTCTTGAACAGGCCAGAGCCCAACACGATAAACATCAGGCCGATAAAGAACAGGTTATCGCCCATCCAGGCGGAAAGCGCGATAGACAGATGACCCAGCGCGATCAGAATCGAGCCATACCATACCGCCCGCTGCTGGCCGAGCCAGTTGTCCGCCAGCCAGCCGCCCGGTAACGCGGCCAGATACATCGTCCCGGCAAAAATCCCAACGATAGCGGAGGCATTTTCGCGCGCCAGTCCCATGCCGCCTTCGTAAACCGTCGCCGCCATAAACAGAATTAATAATGGACGAATGCCGTAAAAGGAAAAACGTTCCCACATTTCAGTGAAGAACAAGGCGCCCAACGGATAAGGATGGCCGAAGAACGTTCGGCTTTCGTTTTTATTAACAGAGGAATGCATAATTTCTCCCGAAAGGGTGTGTCGTTTTGCTTGTAGACACTGAATTGCCGCCGGTCCTGAGAATAGTCAGGCCGATCATTACATTCAGCGAAATATTATTTAACCATTTGATAACCATGCGGCAGTTTTGTCTAGTGCCGAAGGGGGGACTTTAAGGCAAAAACTCGACAATCGTCTAGTTTTATAGATTTTCTGTTGGCAAAAACGGAAATGTGATTGACTTCCCTTTATCGCTTCTCGCTGCGTGGCTCCCCTCTCTGTTTTAAGACTAATCCCAGCGCCAGTGCCGACTATGCTTAATGTTTAAAAAACGTCCTTAGCGATTCAAACACGTTTTTCATTTTCCTTTTTTACCGACCGGAGGCCTGGCATGAGCAACCTAGGCAATAACCAGGGTGAGAATCATCTGCCCGTAACGCCGCCACCTGAAATCGTCCCCATCACCCTGAATGTCAACGGCAAGCCGCAGCAGTTACACGTGGATACCCGCACCACCCTGCTGGATGCGCTGCGTGAGCATCTGCATCTGACCGGCAGCAAAAAAGGCTGCGATCATGGGCAGTGCGGCGCCTGTACCGTGCTGCTGAACGGTCGTCGCATCAACGCCTGTCTGACTCTGGCGGTGATGCACCAGGACGCCGCAATCACCACCATTGAAGGGTTGGGCACGCCCGTCGCGCTGCATCCTGTGCAGGCCGCTTTTGTGCAACATGACGGCTACCAGTGCGGCTACTGTACGCCGGGTCAGATTTGCTCTTCCGTCGCGATGTTGCAGGAGATCGAAGAGGGGATCCCCAGCCACGTTACGCTGGATCTGGTCTCGCCGCCGGAAATGACCGCGAACGAAATTCGTGAACGGATGAGCGGCAATATCTGCCGCTGCGGGGCATACAGCAATATCCTTGCCGCCATAGAAGATGCCGCCGGGGAACTGAAGCCATGAAAGCCTTTACCTACGAGAAAGCGGCAACGCCCGCAGACGCGGCCTCCAGCGCCCGCCGTCATGGCAATGCGAAATTCATTGCGGGCGGCACGAATCTGCTCGATCTGATGAAGCTGGAAATTGAAACGCCCACCCACCTGATCGATGTGAACGGTCTGGATCTGGATCAGATTGAGGCCAGCGCCGACGGCGGCCTGCGGATTGGCGCGCTGGTGCGCAATACCGACCTGGCGGCCGACGAGCGTATTCGCCGTGATTACGCGGTGCTTTCCCGCGCCCTGCTGGCTGGCGCGTCGGGTCAGTTGCGTAATCAGGCCACGACGGCGGGAAACCTGCTGCAGCGCACGCGATGCCCCTATTTTTATGATACCCACCAGCCCTGCAATAAACGCTCACCGGGCAGTGGATGCGCCGCGCTTGGCGGATTCAGCCGTCAGCATGCCGTGGTTGGCGTCAGCGACGCCTGCATCGCCACCCACCCCAGCGATATGGCCGTGGCGATGCGCCTGCTTGACGCGGTTGTCGAGACGGTGAACCCGGACGGCAACGAGCGCCGTATTCCCGTCGCTGATTTTTATCGCGCCCCGGGCGACACGCCGCATCTCGAAAATGTCTTACAGCCAGGCGAGTTTATCGTTGCTGTTACCCTTCCCCCTCCCGTGGGTGGGACGCATATTTATCGTAAGGTGCGCGATCGGGCCTCATATGCGTTCGCGCTGGTCTCGGTTGCCGCCATTGTGCAGCCAGACGGCACCGGACGCGTGGCGCTCGGCGGCGTCGCGCACAAGCCCTGGCGAAAGGCGGAAGCCGACGCACAACTGCCGCACGGCGCGCAGGCGGTGTATGACGCGCTGTTTGCCGACGCGCATCCCACAGCGGAAAACGCATTCAAGCTGATCCTGGCGAAGCGGACGCTCGCCTCAGTGCTGACAGAAGCGGGGGCATAAGCGATGAAATTTGAAAAACCAGCAGGAACCAATCCTGTCGATCGGATGCGCGTAGTGGGTCAACCGCACGATCGTATTGATGGCCCCAAAAAAACCACCGGTACCGCCCCTTACGCCTATGAATGGCATGATATCGCACCGGATGTGGCGTACGGCTATATCGTTGACGCCGCGATCGCGAAAGGCCGTATTATTTCGATGAATACCCAGCCCGCGCTGAACGCGCCGGGGGTGTTCGCGGTGGTGACCGCAGAAAACGCCGGTCCACTCGGCAAGGGCGAGCGTAACGCCGCCTCGCTACTGGGCGGACCGGACATTGAGCATTACCAGCAGGCGGTAGCGCTGGTCGTGGCGGAGACCTTCGAGCAGGCGCGCGCGGCGGCCTCTCTGGTCCAGGTTGAGTACCAGCGCGAGCCGGGCGCATACGATCTGGCAAAAGAGAAGCCGTCGGTCACCACCCCGCCGGAGGATCAGCCCGATCAGGACGTCGGCGATTTCGCCACCGCATGGGCAACGGCGGCGGTGAAGCTGGACGCGATCTATACCACACCTGACCAGAGCCATATGGCGATGGAGCCTCACGCCTCGATGGCCGTCTGGGAAGGCGACAAACTGACCCTCTGGACGTCAAACCAAATGATTAACTGGGCGCATACCGATCTGGCCGAAACGCTGAACATCCCGCAGGAAAATATCCGCGTGATCTCGCCTTATATTGGCGGCGGCTTTGGCGGCAAGCTGTTCCTGCGCAGCGATGCCCTGCTGGCGGCGCTGGGGGCGCGAGCGGTGAAGCGCCCGGTCAAAGTCATGCTGCCCCGCCCGCTGATCCCGAACAACACCACCCACCGTCCGGCAACCATCCAGCATATTCGCATTGGCACCGATCGCGACGGTAAAATCAGCGCTATCGCCCATGACAGCTGGTCCGGCAACCTGCCCGACGGCACACCGGAAACGGCCGTTAATCAGACCCGGTTTCTCTATGCAGGCGCGCATCGTCATACCGGTTTGCGCCTCGCCAGGCTCGATCTGCCGGAAGGCAATGCCATGCGCGCGCCCGGAGAAACGCCGGGGTTGATGGCGCTGGAGATCGCGATCGACGAGATGGCGATCAAGGCCGGCGTGGATCCGGTTGAATTTCGCATTCTTAACGACACGCAGGTGGATCCGGCCAACCCGGATCGCCCTTTCTCGCGCCGTCAGTTGATCGCCTGTTTGCGCACCGGCGCTGAGCGCTTCGGCTGGCAACAACGTCACGCCACGCCGGGAGAAGTCCGCGAAGGCAACTGGCTGATCGGCATGGGCATGGCGGCGGGTTTTCGCGATAACCTTGTCGCCCCTTCCGGCGCGCGGGTGGCGCTGGACGCCAGCGGTACGCTGACCGTTGAAACAGACATGACTGACATCGGCACCGGCAGCTACACCATCATCGCCCAGACGGCGGCGGAGATGCTCGGCCTGCCGCTGGAAAGCGTCGACGTCAGGCTGGGCGACTCCGCCTTCCCCATTTCCGCCGGTTCCGGTGGACAGTGGGGCGCCAATACCTCCACCGCAGGCGTATACGCCGCCTGCGTCAAGCTACGGGAATCCATCGCCAAAAAACTGGGCTTCAACCCCGAGACGGCGGTATTTGAAGCAGGAGAAATCTGCGGCGACGGACGCCGGGTTTCGCTTCGCGAGGCGACAGCAGACGGTGCGCTGAGTGCGGAAGATAAGATCGAGTTTGGCGATTTAGCGGAGAAATACCAGCAGTCCACCTTTGCAGGCCACTTTGTGGAAGTCGGCGTTGACGCCGCGACCGGCGAGATCCGGGTACGCCGGATGCTGGCGGTGTGCGCCGCGGGCCGCATTCTGAATCCGAAGACCGCCCGCAGCCAGGTGATTGGCGCCATGACCATGGGGATTGGCGCCGCGCTGATGGAAGAGCTGGCGGTGGACACGCGGCAGGGTTATTTCGTTAACCACGATCTGGCGGCGTACGAAGTGCCGGTACATGCTGATATCCCTGAGCAGGAAGTGATTTTCCTGGATGACACCGACCCGATCTCCTCGCCAATGAAAGCGAAAGGCGTCGGCGAGCTGGGGCTTTGCGGCGTCAGCGCGGCTATCGCTAACGCGGTCTATAACGCCACGGGCGTACGGGTACGGGATTATCCGGTCAGACTGGATTCGTTGCTCAGTGAGCTGCCGGATGTGGTGTAAGGAGAGTGTATGCAGCAATCGCTTATCGGCCTGACGGACGCGCCGGGCAGGACGCCCCAGGCTGCCTTTCTGACCGATGATAGCCGGGATATTTTACGCTTTGCGCTGGAGGCGTTAGCGAACGGTATGGGGGCGGCGCTGGTGACGCTGGTCGACATCCGCGGCGGCGCGGCGCGTCCGCTGGGGGCGCAGATGACCGTACGCGAGGACGGACAGTATTGCGGCTTTGTTTCCGGTGGGTGTGTGGAAGGGGCGGTCGCCTTTGAAGCGATGGAGGCGATCCGCTGCGCTCAGGATCGCACTGTGCGCTACGGTGAAGGCTCGCCGTGGTTCGACATTGTGCTTCCCTGCGGCGGAGGGATTACCCTCAACATTCATACGCTGCGTTCGGCACAGCCGCTGCACGAAGTCTTGCATCAGCTTGAGCGCCGCCAGCCCGTGACGTTGCGCTACTGCCCGACCTCACAAACGTTAGCCGTTCAGCCTGGTTACAGCAAAACACGCTGGCGCAACGGCGAATTTGCGCTGGGCTTTCGCCCCTGCGTGCGGGTCATGATATTTGGTCGCTCCGTGGAGGCGCAGACCACCGCGCTGCTCGCCGAAGCGGCGGGCTACGATGTGCAGCTTTGCGCCGACGCCACGCTTTTCCCGCCACCGGATGCCGATACGGCGGTACTTTTGCTCTGGCACGATCTTGACCGCGAATTTCCCGTTTTGCAGGCGGCGCTGGCGGCAAAGCCGTTTTATATCGGCGCGCTAGGCAGTTACCGCACGCACCAGAAACGGGTTGCCCGACTTTGCGAACACGGCTGGCGACAGAAAGATATCGCCCGCATCAACGCGCCTGTGGGCATTTTTCCCAAAGCGCGCGATGCCCGCTCGCTGGCGCTGTCAGTGCTGGCGGACGTGGCGGCGACGCGGCTGAAAAGCGAAGCATCCTGATGCCGTCGCCGGTGGTGATTATTCTGGCGGGCGGAAAAGGCGAACGCTTTACCAGGGCTGGCGCCTCCGGGCATAAGCTGGATGCGCGGATTGGCGCGGATTCAGTGCTCGGGCATGTGCTCTGGGCGGTTGACGATGCCGGGTTGCGCTGGCACCTTGTCCGGCCCGCTGGCGGGACAAGCGGCATGGGGGTATCCATTACGCAGGGGGTTCGCGCGACGGCTGAGGCGAGTGGATGGTTACTCCTGCCTGCGGATTTACCGTTGATTCGTCCTGCGTCGCTGCAAGCTATCGCGGCGGGGTTAGCGCAATATTCGGTGGTCGTGCCCTGGTATCGTCAGCAGCATGGGCATCCGGTCGGGTTTGGACGTCGTTGGCTACCGCAGCTGCTGGCGCTGTCTGGCGACACGGGCGCGAAGGCCATCGTGCATACTGCGCGTACGGAAAACGAAGTCTACGATCTGGCGCTGGACGATGCGGGCATCACGTTTGATATCGACACCCCCAACGATTTGCGGGCGGCCCGCCTGCATAGTCATACAGAACGGCGGTAACAGGGAACGCGCGCATCCTGCGTCGGGCCGTTATAGTCCGGCTGTTACATGGCCTGACCTTCACGCTGGATGATCACAATACCCCTATGACCTTATCTTTTATTTTCCTTGCCTGCCACACGGTATGCTGGAATAAGCCGCAACGAATTAACCCGGTCGCTTAGCAATGCGCACTACGGCCTGGATGTTTTATTCGTTGTTTAAAAATAAACAATCTTTCTCTATAGCATTCGTAGCCAGTCTGGATAATTGCGTTGACTTTCTTGCCAGGCCAACAGAGATGAAAAGATTATCCCGAAATGTATTGTTTATGACTTTATTTACGCTCACCGCCTGCAGCGCGACGGGAGCAGATAAGATTGAACCAATCCGACAGATGCAAATTCCGCTTGTGCAACCGAACGATAGCGCGGCGAAAATACCTTTATCGCAGCTTGCTTCGTTGTACCAGTACAATCATCAGCATATCTCTACGCTGTCGGCGTCGATAAAAACGCGTTATTTGCAGGAAGTGAAGCCGAAAGAGATATTTGAACACGATAATGACGTGCAGCGCGTTTACGCAGCGTTATCGAAACTGGAAGAGTTGCAGATGATGAATGAACATTACTTTACGGAGAGAAATGAGACGGGGTTACGCAAAATTGAAAACGCCCTGTCTCCGCTTATTCGTGGATAAAAAAAACCGACACGTCGTGTGTCGGTTTTTTTCATTTACGTGTCGCTGATTTCCACAACCACCCGGCGGTCCGGTGACAGACAGTTAATCAGTGTCTGCCCTTGCTGGCCGTCACACTGTGCGCCGGTGACGGATTCGCTTTCGCCACGACCCTCGGCGCGAATATTTTGCGCCGGGATCCCCAGCGTCATCAGCGCGTCGGCCACCGTCTGCGCGCGGCGGGCGGAGAGTTCCTGATTATACCCCTCGCTGCCAGTACGGTCGCTGTACCCTACTACTACGGTGGATTTATCTTTCGCGGGCTGCAGACCCGGGCTGTTATAAAGCTGACGAATGGCTGACTGGCCTTCCGCGGTCAACGTTGCCGAATTGTAGTCAAACATCACGTCAGATTTCAGGTTGAAATGCCGCGGTTCCGGCGCGGGTGCGGGCGCGACAACCGGGACCGCCACGGCAGGCGCATCATCGTGTTGACCAAAGCGGTAGGTTACGCCGGCTGTCACGGAACTGACGTCACTGCTTACGCCAATCTGATTGGCGTTGCCGACGTTGCTGACCCACTGGTATTCGACACGGCCAGCCCAGCTTTTATTGAAGGCGTATTCCGTACCGACGGCCGCCAGAGGACGCACGCCAGTTTCAAAACGGTTATGCCCGCTGACGTCAGACTCCGCGCGATAGCCCATCGCCCCTGCACGGCCATAGACATCCCAGTTATTCGTGACGGCATAGCTGGCTTTCAGAGACATTTGCAGACCCTGCGCCTTCAGTTTTGCCCCCGAGCCACCGTGCTGACCGGCGATCTGCATATTGCCTAAGTAGTCGTAACCGCCTTCCACCGCCAGCCACGGGGTGATTTGATAGCCGGTGTAAATCCCTCCGCCGACGTTATCACGATCGATATTAAAATGATTCGAGTCATTATTATTTTCGACCGCTTTGGCACCGGTTTTCGCATCAAAATAATGTGACCAGCCAAATTTTGCGCCGCCGTACCAGGTGCCCGCGTCCGCTGCCGCGAAGGCAGATGTAGCGCTGAACGCATTCGCGATAATTAAAGCTATTACTGTCTTTTTCATGTATTTCCCGTTTACCTGAACCTGAGTTAGATTCGTTTGCAAAGTGACTCAGTGGGCAAACGATATAACGAAAGTCGCAACGGGTTAATTCGTTTTCTGTTTAATTTTAAATTTTAAAAACTCTCGGGAAGATGACCCAGTTCAAGCAGATACCCCCCGCGCTTGAAGGTGATATATTTCCCCTGCTTGAGCGCAGAGAGGACGTTCAGTATACTGCTGCGCGATAAAAGTGTGCGATCCTGAATATAGTCGAGAATGGTGGTACGCATACGCGTTTCTTCAGGCAATAATATCATTTCATGCAGATGGTTACGTATTACCGAATAGGTACGTTGCTGCACGATCTGCGCATCGCGATATATCAGATATGCCGTATGGTAAGAGAGCAACGCCGCCACATCTTCCCAGACGCCCTCCTGACGAAAGCGCGCCGCCGCCAATTGCGCATCAACACGCAGTACGGTGGAGACAGATTCTGCCCGCAATATATGACCTTGTGTCGGCTGTATCATTTCTGCGATTCCGAACAGATGCGGTTCGTAAACCGTAACGATCAAAAGACCATCCGAAGCGCGAAGAATGGACAGTTCACCCTCCAGCAGTAAATACATCTGCTGGCGGCCTTTATAAGTCCAGGTCATCCGTTTTCGCGGTGTGACGGTCAGTTTTTCTGCGACCGGCTCAATGATCGCCGTCAGGCGGGCGATGGATTCCTCGGGGCGAACGGGAGGTAAAACAAGCATGACGGATCCTTATCACTGAAAAGTGATGTCAGTATAGTCCAGTCGGGACGCGCAATAAGATAGTCAAAAACGTATACATGCTTCGTTGTAAAAAGTCAGGGGAAAGAAATGACTGCCGGGATGACTGCCCTGCGTGATTATCTAACCCTACAGGAATTTATTTTCCTGATGAGCATAAATGTTGTTTATTTTTAAATTTCGGACGCGTTCCGCCGGGTAAATTGCTGTTCGATGATACGGTTTCCCCACTGGTCGCCCTGCCACTCTTTTTCAAGCCTGAAGCCAAACGATTCATACAGCCGACGCGCCACCGTCAGCTTATTAAAGGTCCATAAATGTACCGTATGGAAGCCTTTCTCATCACAAAACCGCATGGCTTCAGCCAACAGTCTTCGCCCGATGCCATGCCCCCGGCAGCCATCATCCAGAATGAACCAGCGCAGGTGCGCCTCTGTTTCAAGAAGAGTATGCACTGCCGAGGGCGAATAGTCGGTGGCCGCCAGCGTATTGGCCATAAATCCTAACTCACGAACCATCAGGCGAGAGGAAACGCGAATGTCTCTGACAACAGGTGAATCAATGTTCATTAAGTGCTCTCCGAAATTTAGTTGTGCTATACAACTATGTAGAATGCGGTTGTCAACGAAGCTGTGATTGTGACCAGCCCCCAGTCTTAGATGCGACCGTCAGTGAGTGATGTCGTTTTGCGTTGATGACGCGATAGGCTGAAACAGGCGACATATCCTTCTGAGTTAGCCGCCATTCCGCCAGAAAGAGCAGACTAACTCAATATCGGCCCGGCACTTAGCTGCTACCTTAAGTAAGCATCATGCAAATGAGAGCAGTGGATATAAATCTCGCCTATCCGTGACGATCGCCTCAATTTTTTTAATAAAGAATACTGGTAATAATAAATACTTTTAGGCGAGCAATTAAGAATGGGTGCGATATTTCTTACGGACATACCGGAGAGGCGTTTACGTAACACGAATATTTCTTTCTCTGTTATCGGTACGACATCTTTCAGTACCACGCTTTGTCCATAAGACAGGCTATCCAGAGCAGAGACAAACGTCTTTATATCCTTGTCCTCAACCGACAGCAAGATCATATCTTTTTGTTTATTATGCCAATATTTCGCCAGTGAAGGCATGAAAAGATCAATAACCAGCACAACCTTTAGGCCTGTCTTGTGCAGGTTTTCAAGCCAATCATCATGAATAAAGAAAATAACATTATCGATGCAAAAATTGACGAACAGGAATTCTTCTACTCGATTTATCACGTTTGTTTCGGTAATCAGATGGGCAAGAGAATAAGTGAACAGTGGATTATTATCTGGCCACACATTGAGGGTTATTGCCTCATGAGATTGTGTTTTAAAATGTGTATCCATACCTTGTAACAACATACCCACCGGTAATATAAGATATTTTCCCCGGCATACCAGAAATCATCATAATGGCCTTCATAAATTGAAATGCCATTCCTTTATAACATTTATGAATCAGAGCAGACAGCAACCGTCAATGTTGATATCTGCTCTCTATTCATCAATGAAATATATTAAATTATGGACAACGGTACACCGCTCCGCTTAGCGTCACATTGGTTTGCTGACTTGAACCACTGCCATTGTAGGAACTGCCGGTTTGCCCTGCGCGTTGCGTTAGCAGCACAACAACATTTCCGCCCATTTTCCAGGCCTGATTTTTCATATCATTCCGCGCGCCTGTTTCGAGGTTACTGTTCGAGGTCCAGCCTCCGGTAAAAAAGTTGCCCTGGCTGCCAGTGATGTCGCCTAACCACGAACACTCTTTTCCAGGCTCGTTATGAGTCATACGAACCCGCTCCGCCCCCGAATGTAATGAGTTAGCGCTACAGGAGGTTAAAAACAACGTAAAAAGAGCTGGTAATATATTTCATGGATAAACCTTAATTTCTTTAATATGATTTTACTTATCCCCACGCCCTGGGAGTACCATTTTTAAAAGCGATAGCCAACGCTTACGCCAAACGTATTGGCATCGACAGAAAAGAATTTTGACGCTTCCCAGGAAAGATCAAGCGATAGGTTGGTTAACGGGTTAAATATTACCCCGGCCCCGTATGCAAACGAATCATCCGTTGATTCGTGTGAGTGAGTATTTTTCATTTTCATTCTCGCCATACCTGCGTTGCCATACAGGCTGATGTAATCATTAAAGCGATAAGTTGGACCAAACATTACCGAACTATAATCAATGGTATCGGTACCCTCTTTTTTTAACTTTGCTGATTGCCAGCTATAGTGCTCAATTTCGTGGCGAGTCGCCGTTAATGCACCAATAAAGCCCCAGCGTTCGTCAAACTCGTAGCGATATTTTATATTAAAGCCATGAAGATCTTTGCTGTTCGAGCTTTTTAATGCGCTCAGATGTGTTTGAGCATACCCCATTGATACCGTATGTATTCCACTAGCCATACTCTGAAATGAGGCTAACAGACCAAAACAAATAATTACAGCGCCACAAAGTCGCGTAGACATGGATAAATACTCCCTCTTTATCTTATTGAAAAAAGCATTAATTAAGGCCACTGAAACGACTTCTGATGTCCGTTTGCAGCAACGAAAATATAGCTAATCAGAGCTGATAAAGTCTGGAAGAAGATCTTACAAAAATCATAATCACACACTGCTGCTTTTGAACAGAATCAGAATGATTGATTTTAAAGACATACATTTCAATAAGTAACAAAAGATGTGTCACCTTACAGCTTGTCACTCTCTTATCATACTGATACCGAGATGCCCAAGGGATTCCTGAGCAAATCAACTCGCTGTACATACGTTATAAATCTGACGATTAAGCGAAAAAAGATAGGTTTTCTCGCCAATGCGTTGAATTCGTAATTCGTTGCGGGCCCCCGGATGGAGCAGGCGAAAATAGGAGAACAAATTTCCGACATTGTCATCAGGAAATATTTTTACAGAATCGATCTCAAACGTAAAAAGATCGTCAGTGATGCGGCGAAGATTTTTCATGTAAACATCCCGATATAACAGGCTATGCCCATTATTTTCCTGTTTTACATCATGCTGTAACGTAATACGTTGCGTTTTGAAGTCGATGACAATATCCCCCGCAACGGTTACCCCCTTCGCCTGTATGTTGCTTATCGTTTTGGTGGCACAGAAAAAATCGCCCGTAGAGGGATGATTGACAGCGTGTTTCTTTATTACCTGTACCCATAACATCACGGAGACGAGAATAAAGAATACTGTTAATATTCTTAATAACGTTCTTTTAGGGTAATGCATTTTGGCTCCGCTACGTTGAGTGGGTTGAGGCACTGGACGAAGATATGGGTATCCGGCACTCTGATGTAGTAAATATGACGCCCATTCTGCTTAACCACCGGAATAGTTAATTCTGAAAAAGCCGCAGCCACATCCCCGAAGGTCGTTTTATCGTTATTTACTTTATAAAAATAGTAACCATCATGGGTAACGGGCGCTGAAAAGTAGGGATGGCTCTCCCACAGGCTGGCACCAAAACTCGCTATCATCAAAAACGCGGCCAGCGCCAGAAAAAGCCATTCTCTCCGGCCAGCTATAGATGATTTGTTGTGCTCATACGATGTCGGCGTTTCGTCGAAGGTTTCGGCTGAATGTTCCGCCGGTTCAGCGGGAGTTTGTCGGGAGGCCCCAGGCTTCATGAGCGTGATGGATAAAACCAGCTCAACGCCGACTTTAGGCCGCGTCACCACAGATGAGGACGGTAGGCCTATTTTGTCGAAAGTATTACGTAACTGATTGATGAGCTTATAATAGCTGGCATCAGATACTACAACGCCCTTACGCCCCCAGACCCAGCCGATTAAATCATCCTTTTTGAATAATCCCTTATAGAAAGCAAGCAGCAAATTCGTTTCGGATTCTGAAATGCTCACCGTTTTGTCTGAGTGAGTCAATGACATACGCTCAGAATCAAATATCACGCGATTGTCGATAAGATACTTTCGCTCGCTCATGGCTTCTTCTGCAATTTATTCATTGAGTATCCGATTTTGCCGTTGTACAGCCTTGCCAGGCACTGAGTTAAAAGCTTTACGGAACCTTCAGCGTTCATATTAACACAGGCCAGCTCCAGACGAAATTGGACATGTAATAGTCCCTTCCGTTATCAACACCCGCCACAATGCCCGTACAGACCGGCCATTACACAGCTATTAGTGCGTATTCACCGCGTTGGTGCTGGTCGTACAAACATTGTATAAATGTCTGTTCAACGAATACAGATATGCATTCTGACCGATTTGGACAATATTCAACTCATTCACCGTACCGGGTTGAAGGAGACGTAGCCAGGAAAACATATCACCGGTTGAATCAGCAGAAAATTTATTTACTGAGCTGACTTTAAATGTGAACGTTCTGACACCTGTTCGGAGTAATTTACTGATATGAACATCCTGGAATAAAAGTTTTTCCTTATGATCCGCCTGTTCAACTTCATAATGAATGGCGATTCGGTCTGACTCAAGATTCAGCACAAACGTACCACGCAGTTTCATCTTCATGGGTTCAATATAAACTATTGATTTAGATGTACAAATAAAATTATCCACATTTATAACATTTCGCTGAACACTCCACCCGTTTCTGCCAAATATCACGATCAGCACCAGCGCAATGACCGTCATCGTAATCAGTACTGTTCTTTTATGGTTAAACATTTTGGCACCACGTTTTCAATCGGATTTAAACACTGAAATAAAAGATTGATATCAGGCTCCCTGATGTAATAAAGATAATGACCATTTTGCGGGCCAGGTTTTAATGTCATCGATGTGTATGCGGCGATGACTTGCTTGAATGTCACTTTATCCGTCTTCATTTTAAAGAAAATATAACCATCAAACTCGCCAAGCGGGGTGAATGCCTTATCAGATTTATTCCGCGTTGTATCGCTGGGAAAACTAAAAATGAGGATAATACCTATCAGCAATACCACACTGCTGGTGCAACAAAGTGCTCGCATGTTTTTACATTTAACCATAAACCGGTGCGACAAAAGGGCACGGAATTTTATTTTCTGCGCCCCATTATCGTTTTGTTGCTGAAGGTCGCACATTTCATCAGCGGAAGTCAGCGTTATCGATAACGATATTCCCACCCGGGGATGTGTAACAATATCAGATGCGTGAAGCCCCACCAGATTGAAGTTATTTCGCAGTTGATTGATAAGTTTGTAATAGCTCGATTCAGAAACGCATCCGCTGCGATTTTTCCAGACATAATTGATTATCTCTTCTTTTTTATACAATCCAAGCCCAAAAGCCAGCAGTAAATGGCACTCTGACTCGGAGAGCCTGACTATTTTCTCTTGTCGACTTAATGTCATTCTGGCGCTATCAAATAGCACTCTGCCGTCTAACAAAAATTTGGTAGCGTTCATTATCACTCTACTTTAACGATAGGGTTCCTTCGTTATCTCTATGAATAACCTCTCTCTGCTAATGATCGGCCCGGCGCGCTGAAGTGTATGACAATAATAAAATAAGATATTCCGTCACTGTACTGAATTTTTATTATTGATCAATCAAACAGCATTGTCCTCTCATTCAAATGCACCCTACGTTCAGTCTAAAAAGAAGTCAAACAAGTAAGAAAAAAGTAAGATTTATTCAGTTTGCAGTAAGCACTTTTCAGATCTTTTTCCATATACTTTTCCTTAGCACAAAGACCTTGTTAATACGTTGCCAGACAAGGATAACAGCTCAAAGCATACAGAACCGGCAGCATTGTCAGGTCTGACTCGTCTGTCACTTTGCCTCAACGGGGCAATCCATATTATTCGCCGAGCTTTTTATGAAAGTAAGTAAATTATTCATCGCTATTGTCACATCAATGTGTGCAACCGGTGCCCCAGCTGCAACCATTAATGATAACCAAGCGTTAAAGATAGATTCATTATGGGAAGAGCCGTGGATATTTATTGGTGATGAGACTGACGGCACCCTTAATATTTCTAATGGTGGTGATGTTCAGGCTGAGCTTTTCCAAATAGGGATACACGGTTCCACAGGCACCGTCAATATAACGGATGGCGGCAGACTGAACATTATCAAATCTACTTACAGCGATCCTTTACTGGTTGGCGGTAAGTCAGATTCAAAAAATCCTGATGGTTATGGGGTACTGAATATTAGCGGACCAGGAAGTATAGTTACGATTGACAAAAAAAATCGTTCTTTACAGGTTGGTAAGGGAAACGGAAGCGGCGTGCTAAATATTACTCAGGGAGGAAAGTTATTTCATCAAGGTTCGGACAATACCTGGAGCGGGATATGGATAGGTAGCCGAAGAACGCCGCAATCTACGACATCAGGACGTATCTATGTTGATGGTCCGGGAAGTGAGTTAACAACCGCAAGCAGAATTATAGTCGGGACCTATGGGTCAGGCACGCTGATAACCACTAATGGCGGTAAGACGCATGCTGACGCGAATATTCAGGTCGGGAATGAGCTGGAAACTGCCGGCTATGATAATCTGCTTCAGGTAGCCGGGGCCGGCTCTGTCATCTCGACGGACGCGACGCTGATTGTAGGTTTGGATGGAACAGCCACAGCGATCGCCTCCGATAATGGTCTGCTAAGCGCCAGAGAAATTATCATTTCCAAAGGAGGCAGGAAAGGAGAGCTTGCCGTTGGAGCAAGGGCCGGCGAGCAGGCTGTCGCCGCCGGAAATATTAATACCAAAGAGATTATTTTCGGCTTCAGGGAAGGCGTTCTGACACTTAATCATGCCAGCGCTTTATTTTCTCTGTCGGCGAATTTGAGTGGCAAGGGCCGCGTCAATATGTTGAACGGCCTATCCGCGCTTGCCGGTGATAACTCGAATTTTCATGGCTATTTTTCTATCGACTCTCCGGCCCGCCTCTTAATAACGGACCCAAAGAATATTGGCACCAACACGGTATTGCTTAACGGCGGCACGCTGTCCATAGAGACATCTCAGCGCTGGCATTTTCTGAACAAATTAACCGGAGACGGCGTGCTTTCCGTTAACACAAACGGCAACGATTTTATTTTTGACTCATCTCGTTTGACCGATAACTTCCGGGGAACGGTGGCGCTTCAGGATACGGCGTTTTCGCTGGCCGAAACGAATGCGGCAGCGTTAAAAGACCTGTCGATGAAAATGGGATCGGGAAGTTTGGTGAAGGTTGGCGAGGGTCGGCAAACCCTGGGCGGGCTCACGTTTGAGGGGGGAACATTGCTTGTTGGTGAAGTTAACCCGGGTCAAAAAACCTCCCCTGCTACGGTACATACCACCGGCCAGCTGGATATTTCGGGTCAGGGAACCGTACAGGTAACGAGAGGAACCACCTTCAGTAATGACAGGCCAATGCCTGATACCCTTATCCCCTTACTGGAACAGGATGAGAGTAATATTCTTGTGCGACTGGTATCCAGTGACGGCGGCGTTATCGGTCACGGTGGTAACTTAACGTTAACTGACCAGAACGCCCATGCGATCAGTGATACCGCTGAAGCCGACATTACCCAGCATGGCGCCGTGGTTGCGAATGCAACTTACGACTATCGTCTTACCCGCGGTGACCGTGATGACGGACTGTACGTCAACTATGCTCTGACCAATGTCGATTTGATGGGTGAAGAAGCTGATGCGCTTATCCTCAATGCGAACGGAAAAGGCGGTAATGCGGCCGATCTCAGCGCAACACTCACCGGCGACGGCGATCTGGCGATTGACAGCCAGAAAGGCCAGACGGTAACGCTGTCGAATCTGAATAATGACTATCGCGGCGTCACCAACGTGCGCAGCGGTAATCTGGCGATGCTGAACGATAACGTGCTCGGGAATACCCGCGAGCTGAAGCTGGCTGGCGACACCGGGTTTGATATGCGCGGCCATTCGCAAACCATCGCCACGCTCACGGCAGAAAACGGCTCTCTAACCCATTTGAATGGCGGCCAACTCACGTTGACCAACGGCGGTAAGGCATCAGGCGTACTGGCGGGTAACGGGCAGCTCAACGTTGCGGGCGGAACCTTATCTATCTCTGGTTACAATCCCGAGCTGCAAGCAACGACCGCGATAATGCAGGGCGCGAAGGTAGTACTGGATCATACACTGGGGGCGGGTACAGGCAATATCGTGGCCGCGGGAACGCTGTCCGTCAGCTATGCCGCAGGCCGTCTCTACAATAGCCTTAGCGATGCCGGACAGGTTGAGTTAATCGACAGCGATGTCGTGCTGGCAGGGACTAATCGGGCATTCTCGGGGCAGTTCACCGTTAATACGGGTTCACAAATGACGGCGTTAACGGCTGACAGCCTCGGCGCGGCGGAAGTTCATAACAGCGGATCTCTGGTGCTGAACGGCGACAACAACTGGCGACTGGATAATACCGTTTATGGTTCCGGTCGCGTAATCAAGCTGGGGACCGGGACGATCGCGCTGGGCGACAACGCCGCCTGGACGGGCCAGACGGACATCAAGCAAGGTGGCCTGTTGCTGGGTAACAACGCGTCACCGGCGACGCTTGCCAGCTCGCAGGTGGATATCGCTAAGCCGGGAATGCTCGCCGGTATTGGCGGTGTAGCTGGCAATATCAATAATGCCGGGACGCTACAGGTGGGTGCCCACCATGAGGAGAATCATCGGTTTACGGTGGGCGGAGACCTTATCAACAGCGGTTTGCTGGCCACCGGGTTCAAAGGTCATCAGGCCGGTAACCAACTGGTTATTAATGGTAATTATACCGGCAGCAAGGGGTATCTCACGATAAATACCGCACTGGGTGATGACCATTCCGTTACCGATGAACTGGTGGTAAAAGGGGATACCCATGGTGAAACCACTGTGAGCGTAGTCAATGCGGGCGGCACAGGTGCGCAAACGCTGAACGGCATTGAAGTGATCCATGTTGATGGGCACTCTGACGGCGAATTTATCCAGGCTGGCCGTATTGTGGCAGGCGCTTACGATTACAGCCTTGGCCGCGGTCAAGGGGAGAACAGCGGCAACTGGTATCTGACCAGTGGTAAGACTAATCCAGACCCGGCCCCTACTCCAGACAGGCATGACGATCTGCGTCCGGAAGCGGGAAGCTACATCGCAAACCTTGCGGCGGCAAACACGCTGTTTGTGACTCGCTTACGCGATCGCCAGGGCGAAACACACTATATCGACGCGCTGACGGGCAAGGAAGCCATTACCAGCCTTTGGCTGCGTAATGCAGGCGGTCACACCCGTCAGCAAGACAGCAGCGGCCTGTTGGGAATGCAGGCTAACCGTTATGTGATGCAGCTCGGCGGCGACATTTTTGAGTGGTCATCTGACAGCGCAGATCGTTTCCGTCTCGGTCTGATGGCAGGCTATGCCAACCAGAAAACTCGGGCCGAAAACCAGCGTAACGGCTACCGCGCCGACAGCCGCATCAGCGGTTACAGCGTTGGCCTGTACGGCACCTGGCTGCAAACGCCAGAAGACGCCTATGTCGATACCTGGGCGCAGTACAGCTGGTTTGACAACACCGTCTCCGGTCACGGCGTTAGCGTGGAGGCGTATGAATCAAAGGGCTTCACTGCATCACTGGAATCCGGCTACACCTGGAAACTGGCGCAGATCGGCGAGCGTAATGCGCTGTACATCCAACCGCAAGCGCAAATCACGTGGATGGGCGTCAGGGCCGACGATCATCAGGAAGCTAATGGTACCCGAGTGAAAGGCCGGGGCGAGGGCAACGTGCAGACCCGCGTCGGCGTGCGTCTGTTCGGCAAGGGTCATAGCCAGCTTGACGATGGTAAGGCTCGTACCTTCCAACCATTTATTGAAGCGAACTGGCTTCACAACAGCAAAGAGTTTGGCGTATCGATGAACGGTGACAATATCAATCTGGCGGGCACCCGCGACGTGGGCGAGCTAAAAGCGGGCGTTGAAGGCCAGCTGTCGAAGTATGTCTCCCTGTGGGGCACCCTCGGTCAGCAGGTTGGTGATAAGGGTTACAGTGATACAACTGCCGTGCTGGGGATAAGGGTGACTTTTTGACTGTCTGGCAAGGGGCGTTTGATTGGTAACGTCGCCGCGTATTAAACGCAGAGGCACAAATCTGTCCCACAGGGGGCATTAAGGGAAATATGATAGATGGATAAGTCATTGATTTAATGGTGCGATAATAGGAACATAACACACCCCACATAACCATTGATAAACATACATATTTTCTCGTTTCATCTTTATAAATGCCCCCTTTTGTGCCCCCACCTTGTTTTTCATGCGACTCGATGAGCCTTTCACCGAGTCGCCAATATCACCAATTTTTTCACAGACCGTACAAATCTTCTCGGCTCTTGAAGTCTTTCTCACTGCCGCGATCGGCTAAGAACAATATTACTTACTTCCCGATACGAACAACTGTTCATTAATCCGCATGCTCTCCTGGCATGAAGGATATCTGTCACAGTCAAATATGGCGTTCGTTCCTGTAAGGTGAATCCATTGCGATCGATACGAACTAACTCATATTTCTTTACCAGAAAGTTAACGGCATTAGCCAGAGTGATACCGGCATCGATATGTTCCTGTATAACGGTTTCATCACAAAACGGCGTATCGTTCAGGGTCAGACCATAGTGTTTTTCCAGCAGGCGTGTAAGTAGCATTTGCCAGACTGCAACGGGCGACAGCCAGGGCTTCGCCGCCCGCGAAATTGTAGCAGGTAGAGTTTTCATGTTTGCTCTCGTGAAATTCGTTAGCGTTGAGTGGGATAAATGGCGATATATACGTAGCCGCAACTACCAAGGGTATCGGCTTCGCAGGTGAAACCATTGTGGTACAGGGTGACACAGTGGGCATGGCGAGGATTCATTTCACCAGTGGTCAGCATTGATTCCATCTGACTGATAAAATGCGAGAATGCGACATCCAACTTCATACACTCGGCATCACTAAACTTATCGGTGATATTTGCCCGCTCAGCCAGATAGTGCAGCCGGTTCCCCTCCTGCACCAGACGGGCTCCCAGGCGTGGCGTAATGTCCCGCTGCAGGCCCCATGTCATGTTACTCATTTATAGCCTCCTTTATTGTCAGTTCAGGGTAATACTCATCAGGCAGGCATACGGCCCGTTGCGGTCCTGGCGACGTTCGGCGTATACCGCCAGCACGCCGGGAATGTCAGGAACTACCTGACCGGTGTAATGACAGACACTGCCGCGCCACTGGTATCTGCCGGTGCAGTAGCGAAAAATACGGGAGGCCGGATGCTGACGGTAAATCGTCATCGCCCGGCGTTTACTGATAATTTTCATGTAATACCTCAAAGCAGACCGTGTTCAGCGAACGACAATATCTGCGTGCCACCGACGATAAGGTGGTCAGGCACACGGATATCAACGAGCTGGAGCGCCTGCACCAGACGCTGCGTGACAGCTTTATCGGCCTGACTGGGTGTGGTGTCACCGGAAGGGTGGTTGTGCGCAAATAACACTGCTGCCGCATTAAAGTACAGGGCCCGCTTGACCACCTCACGGGGATGTACCTCGGTGCTGCTAATGGAACCGGCAAACAGGGTTTCGTGGGCAATCAACCGGTTCTGCTGATTGAGATAAAGCACCATAAACTCCTCTCGCTCAAGCCCGGCCATTTTCAACCGCAGCCAGTCGCGGGCGGCCTGTATGGAGGTGAACGCCACGCCAGTTTCGCGCAGGTGGCGGTCAAGCAGGGCCAGGGCATGTTGCACAGTGCGTTGAGCGCTCAGTGGGAGCACCGGAGCCTGTGGGGTAAGTGACTGTTCCATCATGAGTATCCTCAATCGATAATGCTCAGAATGGCGTGAGCTTCGGGATGCTGCAGGGCATAGTCCCGCAGGCGGTAATAGTGCGCGGTCATGGCATAGCATTCGGTGCGACAGGCGTGATGGCTGTATTCAATCAGGCAGACAGCGATACCTGCGGCTTCCGCGCTCATTTCCGCACCATTGCCGTTCATGCCGTTGAACAGATGCCATTTATCGTCACTGTCAGCATCGGGAGCCATAAACGCTCCGCCATTGCTGAGCATGTAAAAGGACCAGATACCACCGCTGTACTCATCACAGAAGCGGTCCATCCAGGCGAAAATGCGGGGCTTCAGGATTATCCACTGCGGAATGGAACCAAAGTGTGTCGGCCAGAATGAGAGCCGCTGACGATCGGGCACAACAGAGGCGGTAATACCTGTCGCTGGCGATTGTTCCTGAAAGGGCGTAACGCTATTGCTATTGAATGCGTTCATGATGTTTCTCCGAAATAAAAAGCCAGCGACTGTGTGCTGGCGTGAAGTCGATTACATAACGTTAAAAACAAAAAGCCCCTGCTGCATAAGCAACAGGGGCCGGATGAGAGTGGTTATCTCTGTTTTAGTGGGGCTGTGCTATCAGAAGGCGACTTTCAGCGTGGCCTGCCCGTTGTAACCGTCAGCGCTGTTACCGCTGACACTACGGGTATAGCCGCCTTGAATACCCAGCGTCACGTTCTGGCGGATAAGGGCATCGATACCCGCCTGGAGATCAACCGCTGTGCCATCCTGAGACGGGGTAAAGGTAACATTGCTTCCCGCCGTGGCCGTTCCCATGCTCAAATCACCATCTGAGCTGAAGGTACGAATAAAAGACGGACGCGCCCACCAGTTCACCGGCAGTTCGCTTACGCTGCGTTTCATGCTGTCGCCAAAACCAGCCTGTGTGGAAGTACCGTTACCGAAGGCCATCTCTGACTGGCTGCCGAAGCGAACACCGGCACGAATATGCTGTACGCTACCGTCACCGAGGTTCACGTAGCCGCCATTGTCATAGCCGTTATTCAGGGACAGCCCCTGCCAGACATACTGAAGCTGCGGCTCCAGTATCAGGCCACTGGTCACACTGAACGACAGGCCCGTTTCCAGCGAGCCCAGCCAGCCCCAGCCGTGGGTAGCGAAACTGTCTGCATCAGACGTCGCTTTCAGGTTATGACGGGAGCCCTGAGCCACCACATCCGCCCACAGGCCGCTGGCGGCATGCACGGCGGTCAGGTAACCGCCCAGGCTGTACACATCGTCACGGGCAGTCCCGGCGCGGGAGCGGTCATCGTCTTTTACATCAACAGAAGAATGTCCTGCTGCACCGTACACACCGGCTTTCAGTGATGGCGTACTCAACATGTCACCACCCAGCTGTACGAAGCCGTAGCTGCCGCTGCTTTCCGGTGTCGCACCCTGTGCAATTCCGCCGTTATTATCATGTCCCATGTGACCGCCCTGGATGCGTCCCCAGACTCCGCTGTCACCTTTGACCGCGCTGCGCTGGTTGTAACTGCCTGCCAGTGCGCGGTCATAGTCCATGCTCTGCGCAAACAGCGAAGCATAAAGAGCAACTTCAGCACGATAGCCAGCTTCGCTGGTCAGATACCAGTTTTCATCCGCAGCACCGTGGTTCAGGATGTAGTTATACGCACCAGCCTGCAGTTTGCTGCCAAGTGCAAAGGCCCCGGCATTCGTCGTGGCACCGTTAATCGCATCCACTACTTTGATGCCGTTCCCCGTGGTGGCGAGGCCCAGCCCGGCATCACCGGCATTGGTGAAATTCAGCCAGGTTTTACCCGTTGCCTGCCCACCATCAATAACCAGCATATCAGCCGGGAAGTCTGGGTTAGCCAGATTAATGCTCATGTTAATGGTGCCACCCTGGCCGACAATGTTTGTCGTGGTGAGCTTGCGGGGAGTAAAGGTAATATCAGAGGAAGCAGCAAACAGGCGAGTTCTGGCGGCATCGCTTTGCTCAGGCGCGAAGGTTATCGTACCGGCATTTTCAATGGTGCCGGTACTGATGACATCCCCCGTAATCGTCAGGTTTGCATGCTCAGCCAGGCTGGTGGTTCCGGCCAGCCCACCGCCATTTCCCACACTCAGCTCGCCGCCGCTGCCAACGGCTGTATTTTCCGCTATCGCACCGGATTTAACGCTAAAGTGACCGCCGTTTTCCAACCAGAGCCCACTGGCTTTGCCAGATGCAGCATCAATACTGAATTCACCATGCGCGTTTGTACCGCTGACCGTTGAACCGCTGTCGGCAATCAGGGCACCGCCCTCATTTATAGTCACGTTTGTCGCCGTTCCGCCGTTGTTAACCGCCAGCACACCGCCCTTATCGACCATTGTTGTGTCTGCGGCATTGTCAGTGAGGACATCCAGTCGCCCCCCATTTTCCAGCACCACATTGCTTGCGTTACCGGAAACCGAATCAACACTGAAGCTGCCTAGCCGGTTGGTGCCGGACACATCCGCAGCCGTATTTGTCACCAGTGCGCCACCGGCATTGATAATGACATCTGAGGCTTTGCCACCCGCCACCACGCTGAGTCTGCCGCTGTTATTGACCGTGGTATCGCTGACCTGAGCGCCGTCCTTAACTACCTGCCAGCCACCGTTGTTGATGACGGTATCCGTTGCTGCCGCACCGGAATGAACGTACTGATAGCCGCCATTTAGCGTGGTATTTTCTGCACTGCCATGAACGCTCTGGTCACCGCCAGCATTCACCGTCGTAGCGACGACGGTCCCTTGCTCGAAAACGACCTGGCGGCCATTTTCATTGATGGTTGTATTTGTTGCGGTACCAGAAACAAACATCCCGTCGCTGTTTTCCGAATCCGGACCACCCTGTGCGCCGGTATTCACAACGGTGCCAATTGCCTGAGCCCCCCCTTTAACTACCATGTAGCCGCCTTCATTAATGACGGTACCGCTGGCAATCCCGCCGGAATGTACCCATTGCTCGCCACCGTTCAGTACCGTACCGGAAGACTGACCGTGTACGCTCTGACCACCACCGGTATTTATCGTTGTATCGCTGGCACTGCCGCCTGCAAGCACCGCCTGAAGACCGTTACTGTTTATGGTGGTGTGGTTTGCTACGCCACCATCCTGTACGAACTGGCCGCCCTGATTGTTATCTTCATCATCGCTGCCGTACTCAAGCCCAGTGTTAATGGTGGTGTTATTCGCCTGCCCGTAAACCAGCTGCGTGTCGTTATTGCTGATAACCACCCCGTCAGTCGTCTCCCCGACAGGTACAGAGGTCTCTGCCGCCAGTGCTGTACCAGAGGTCAGTCCGGCAACGGCTAGTGCGAGTACTGCGCCAGTACGCTTTCCTTTTGCTTTTGCCAGTTCTGAAACAACCACAAATGCGCCAAGAACTTCGTTCCAGACCAGCCGATAGCTGGTATTCAGATTTCGCTTCATCGTATTAACCTTGTTGTGTGTAAATAAAAAAGCCAGCATCCACTCTCCGTGGATGCTGGCTGGTGAAAAACTTCAGGGTGAGGTAAATGCATTCAGCGACTGCTGGATGCAGCGGAAATGCGGCAGAGCCCGGGCAAAACCGGTATTCTCTGCCATCCGCCAGAGCCTCTCGTTACGTCTAAATATCTCCGTTGTGGGCTGTACCACATGGATTTCATTCAGGGTGAAAACAGCCGGGCGCTCCTGATATTCAGCGATCAGGTACCAGTGACCTTCCTGCATCATCAGCCGATACGGTGCCAGCCGTTCGCAACGCTGTCCGTCAGCAAGCAGCGTGACGCGATAGCAGGCGGTAATGGCTTTGACCAGACGATAGAATGACAGTGACGCTGACGGGCTGGTTATACCCACAGCTTCACCCGCCAGACAGGGCGCGTCGTTGCAGTTCAGCAGCAGGCTGACCAGTCGACGGTCCAGCCCCGGAAACAGATCGGCTACACCTGTACGGTGGGCGAAGGTCAGCACATCCAGCTCGGCCTGCGCACCACTCACCCCCGTCCGCAGGCGGTAACAACCGTTGCTACATTCAAGATCCAGATACATCAGCCGTTCACGAAAATCGCGGTACAGAGTACGTGCAGATACACCAAACTCTGCGGTCAGCCTGCGCATATCCAGCGTTTCACCTGCGACGAGGCGACTGATAATCAGCGACAGCCTGATCGCCAGCCTGTCGTGGCGGCGCTCTGTCTGTGTCATTATCATTTCTCCATACGAGTTAACTGACTGAAAGGGTTATGATTCTAAAGAAGGGGTCTGACAGGGTATGTCCGGGGCAATAACTATTTTTCGATGGACAGGAAGCCACTGTTCACTGGGTAAGCTGGGGTTTTTGTTCAATTAATCAGCAACACAAGAAGAGGTGAATTGACAGGGCATGTCATTCTTTAACGAGGCATTAACTTTTCAGATGCAGAACCTGAATTTAAACAGACTGAAACTGTGACAACATCGTTTCCGCCATCACCCACAGCGCACGGTTGAGTTTTACGTCCCCGTCAATGCCACGCACCGCACGGGTATGCGTTCGTCCGCCTTTAGCATTGCGTCCACTAAGCCCGCCCTTAATCAGGTTTTCCTGTACACGCTGATAAGTGGTCCACAGTTCATTGCTCTCATCCTGCCAGCGGCGTGGGGAGAGTATCTGCGATTCAGTAACAGGCTGGTGGTCCTCACCAAAGCGATACGTAAGCGCTGCTTTCGCAAGTGCCTGCTGCGCAGGTGGCGGTAGCATCAGAGACTGCATGGCATCGCTTTTCTCTTCCACCCGATCAAAAATCCCAAGCACTTCATAAGCCCCTTCAATCACCTGACTCACCACATCACCTTTATGTGGTACCCGCACCTCACCAAACGACTCACCGCAGACAAGCCCGTTCTGACACACCGCACGAAATAATCCCGGCAGCATTTGATACGAACTGGTGCCATCATGAGAGTTAAGCAGAATGATTTCCGGCACCTGTTTACCTGTAATTTGCCCCTCCCGCCGCAGGCGAAGCATGTGCCTGGTGTGTTCCCGACGCCCCGGGTCACGCACGCGGGTCTGACAGGCAAAGAATGGCTGAAAACCTTCGCGCTGCAGGCTGTCCAGCAGGGAGATAGTTGGAATATAGGTATAACGTTCGCTGCGGGATTCGTGTTTGTCCTGGCTGAAAACGCTGGGCACCACACGAAACAGTTCTTCGCGGGTTAACGGACGGTCACGACGGATAAGATTTGCTGCGCCAAAGCGCGAAGCCAGACGGGTCATAAGCAGACTCCTCATAACGGAAAACAATAATAGAAAGCCCTGCCGCACAGGCGACAGGGCTCATGGAATAACAGGTTGGAATTAAACGCTCAGAAGAAGAAATCCCAGACAGCACGGGCCACTGATACCACGGTGGTGCGCATGGCCTGAATGATGGTCCGCACCGGAGTCGGTATCAGTGGGAAAGTACTCACCGTATCCAGCACCGCACCGATAGTTTCACCAAAATCAACGCGCGCTTTTTCCTGGACTACTGTTGTGCGAAAGGGAGACTGCAGTTGCGCGACCACCGGGCTGCTGGCCTCGCGCGGCAGGCAGCGAATCATTCTCTCCGCCATTGTTCGTAATCCCCACTTAGCCCGGACCGATACGGCACATACAGGATGAACAGGCTGGAACAATTCATGCAGCAGGCAAATTTTACGGCTAATGTTTTGCTTCTGCTCTGTGGATAAGTAACCGCCACCGCTAGTGGGTTCGGTCTTGTCCGACTGACTAATAACAAACAGCACCTTATGCCGGTACGACTCACCAATTATCTGATGATAAAAATGCTCATCCACCGCCAGCGCCCGATCATCGGCCTTGATCAGCCACAGCACCAGATCGAGCCGGGGAAGCTGATCACGGTACAGCCCGTCATACTCGTTATCGCGTGCACTACTTTCCCCTACGCCGGGCAAGTCTACCAACGTCATAACGCGCTCGCCAACCTGAAGGCGAAAGCGCAGAGGTTCCCGGGTGCAGGCTACCACATCGCTGACAGGAGATACCTCACCAGCAAACAGGGCATTGCAAAGGCTACTTTTGCCTGCTCCCGTTTTACCCATAATACCTATAACCGGTTCATACTCAGTTATCTGTCTTATTTGTTGCAATAAATGCTCAGTAACCCATTCAGGTAATCCAGATACCGGCTTTAGCAAAGAAGAATAACCGTATTTATTTTTCATAACACCCCCCTCTTATTGATAATAAAAAGGCAGCTTACATGGCTGCCTTTTTGAATCCTTCATGGGGATGATATATATCCAAAAAAACATTCAGCGTGGATTCAATTTTTGCCTCCATGCCAGATGAATAGCATATTCAATAACTCTGGCATTTGAGATCCCTTCTCTCACAGATATATCACGAAGCTTATCATGAGTCTCCTGAGAAATGATCACGTTAAGGGATTTATTTTTATCTGCACGCTTCTTCTCTCGGCTTTTCTGTGTGCTCAATGCACTTTTAAATTTCCTTATGAATAGTTCTCTTTCTGCTTCAGTTCTAAAAACATCCTCACGCCAGATAAAATATGACGCATAACAGTATGCGATTTTTTCTTCTGTTCCTTCAGCATGCCGATACTTTTGCAAGGTAATATTGTTTTCCTGCAAATAGTTCAGCAACCAGTCAATGGTCACCCCTGCCTTCCCATTAACATCAGAAAATAAATTTCTCTTTGTGATTAATTCATTCCACTCATTATGTAATTTTAGGATGTATTGTCTGGTATTTCCTTCAGAAATGCTTCTTACAACTTTATCTTTGATAAGCCGCACCCGAAGATTATGGACCGGCGGAATATCGAATCCTAAAGTGAATGGTTCATTTAACAGAGAATTTCCTGCCTGAACAGGGAAAGTGTTTGTATAGGGTGCATAACCCGCGGTAACGTGATCTTGATCTGTTTTACAAAGTAACCAATAACTAGCCCTGGAGTCTGTGGTGAACCATTCAAGCTCATCTTCACATGGAATCTCTTTTTTAGCCTCAACCCGGGTGTTATTGATAAAAGTATCTACTTCTCTTTCGGAACCTTTATTCCCACTCAATAATAAATTGCGCACTCTCTTTTCATAGTTTGCAAGATTTGCTTCGGACGACTCAGGAGGAATATCAACCTCGAATTTCTTTAATTTAAAGTACAAAAATAAAATGAGATTCCTTTCATCATAAAATGAAACCACCACTACCCCCTTGTCACTACGTGATTATAGGTACAAAAATGCCCATTTTTGCACATTAACTCAATGAGTTATTGTTGATAACGTGTATACGGTCACGAAAATTTGGCTTCTTGAGGACTGGGGGATAGCAGAGGGGAAGAAGTAAAAGAACTGTTTGGGTCCTGGATTACAAAGGGATATAAAACTCTAAGCGCAAATATAAACAGATTGAAATAGTCATAACGAATTATAAAAAACCTTACTGCTTTATATGCATGAAGTGGGACATTTCAATTTCCAGAATCACTTAAAAGGCTCATTATAATTTTTACATAACAACCGGTTGTTATGCCTGAACGCGAACTCAATTCCAAATTGAGCTCTGCCACACTAATAACAACCGGAGAATCTAATATGATAACTGAAACACTATTAACTGAAGACAAATTAGTTGACATGTTATTTATCACCACCCTAACTGGATTAACTGACAAGTGGTTCTATAAATTAATTAAAGATGGTGAATTTCCAAAACCTATTAAGCTAGGGAGAAGTTCTCGCTGGTTACAGAGTGAAGTTGAAAATTGGTTACGAGAACGAGTTAAAGCATCGCGAAGCTGAAATGAAATTACGCCCATGCCCCCAATCGGACTGCATGTTTATATCATAAATATCATTATATAACCCACATGTTAACTTCGGAGTAAAAATAAATGATCACCAGCTAATAAAATCACACCTTGCATGACACGCATTAAAATTAACACCCCGGATTGGTAATATATACAACAATATACTACACATCCAACCATCAACACACTCATCCATTGCAAGTATATAAACAACAATAGTCAATACACTCTGCACATATACACGCTCCCACAAATCAAACTAACAAACATTCAAATCAAAACCATAAATCACCATTTAATTACCTCATCAACCCAAGGTAAGACACAACCCTAGATACTATACAGACAACAGGAATTTATGATGCTTAATGATATTTATCTTGATCAACGTCATGCCCCATTCAATACAATGTATCTGCAACGGATGCTTCGCGTGATTAATAACGCTACAGCACAATACCCACGAACAATGGTTGTCCGTGTAGACCTACGACTTCCTGATAACCACGATGAATGTAAGGCTGGTCTTATCTCTCGATTTATAGAATCGCTTAATGCAAAGATTGAAGCACGATATCGAAGCAAACTAAAGCAGGGTATTCGATGCTACCCATGTCATTTACGTTACGCCTGGGTCCGGGAGGTTGGAGAAGTAAACAAGAAGTCTCATTACCACATGGTACTCTTTGTGAATAAAGATACTTTCAACGGGTTAGGGGTGTACGGTGAAGATGGAACTGGGTTAGCCAGCCTGATACAGGCAGCCTGGCTGAGTGCCTTACAGTTGAGCTCTCCCCCCGGATATCGAACGCTGGTACATATCCCGGACAACCCATTGTATTACCTGGACGTCAATAATTTAGACTACAAAACGGTTTACGATAAACTCACTTTCAGGCTGAGTTATTTTGCGAAGGAGCGCACCAAGTCATACAGCCGGAATGAAAGCTCATTTGGCTGCAGCCAGTCCTGAGGCAAAACAAACTAAGTCTATAAAGATTTTTTCAGCCTGGCTCTAATCGACTGAATCTCAGCATACTCCGCTTTTGAAGCCTTGACACGTCAGTTGTTCTTTCACCTCTGAGTGGCTACTCGCGACTGCCTGCAGGAGACTGATTATGTTATTGACCGCAAAAGCCATTAACTGACTTTTCGACTTAATCTCCTTAAGTTATGTGAGAAATTTGCCGATATGAAAACATGATCCCCCAGTCGCTACTGACATGCCCTGTCAGTAGCGACTGGTAATCTCAAGGAAAAATTACAAGGAGAACGCGCATGAGCGGGCATGAGGTAATGGTACAAAGAATAACCGCTATTATTGCAGAACTTTACCAGTACGGTTTTGTATCACGTAAGAAGATGATGGACGAATTCAACATCAGTGAGCGTACTTTGTATCGTGATCTTAATCGTCTGGGCGACAGAATCGTCCCCGATGGTGATGGTATTTACAGGCTGGCTCCCGCTTACGCTAAACCTCAGGCTCTAAAAGAACAACAAAATCTCATCAATGCCCTAGGGATGGCAGAGTTATTCCCTGTAAAAAAAATCTTCTCCCAGCCTGACATGACTTCACTGATCATCAGATCGCTGCCCGGAGATCCAGAAGCGAAACGCGTACTTGAGAATAACTATAGTGTGTTCGATAAAGCGATTCGTGAAAATAGCCTTTGTGAATTTCATTATAAAGGGAAACATCGGACCGTCGCGCCTTATAAGCTTATTAACATAAAGAGCGTCTGGTATCTCGGTGCGGTAGAGAATGAAAAGGTTAAAGGATTCCAGCTCACCAAAATTCATTGGCTGAAATTTAAATCAGAGCACTTCACACCACAACCCCATATCACACAATACTTTGCTGAAGAAGATGATGTCTGGTTTTCTTTGGATAAGCAGATTGTACTCCTTAAAATTTCAGCCGACGTAAGCCATTTTTTTAAACGTCGAAATGTTCTGCCTGCCCAAAAGTTAATTCGTCAGGAACCTAATGGCGACTTGATCGTGCAAACAAAAATGGCACACGAAAACCAGCTATTTCCATTATTACGTTATTGGTTACCAAATCTCACTATTATTTCCCCGGTTAGCCTACAACAACGTTTTTATCAGAAGCTCAACCAGCAGATAATAGAAATGAAAAACCCATTGCAGTGAAATTATTTTTGACAACATACAGCAGGAGTAAAAAATGTTACGTGGTTCAGAAAGAAAAGAAGCATTAGCCAGTCTCAAAAGTGCAACTAACCGTTATGAAGTACAGGCTAAAGACACCCAGGATGAGATCACTGCCCTCTTTCTGTTACGCCAGAAATGCAGTAAGGACCTGATTGCCCGTGGTGAAAATTTTGTTAATCGACTGGCGAATACACCGAAAGAGTTTGATAAATCCTGGAGCGAATTGAAAGCGGAAATCGCTGAATTTGATAACGTGGTGGAAAAACTGGAAGAAGAATACCGCGCATCACATATTGGTAAAGGAACGGCTGCTGCGGGGGTTGCCGTTGGGGCGGGGGTCGCCGCATTTGCCCCTACGGCTGCGCTGGCGGTCGCAACAACTTTTGGTACAGCATCCACGGGTACCGCTATTGCTACGTTAAGCGGAGCTGCCGCAACAAATGCAGCCCTGGCATGGCTCGGCGGCGGCGCACTGGCTGCGGGTGGCGGTGGCATGTCAGCAGGAAGCGCACTACTGGCTCTGGCGGGTCCAATAGGCTGGGGGATTGGTGCTGTAGGCATCGCTGGCGGAACCTTACTAGCCCGTCGCAAAAACGGTAAAATCATTGATGAAGCACAACAGGAAGAGCGCCAGGTTCGCGCAAAAACCAGCGAACTTCGCGTGATGGAACGTGGTGCGCAAGAACTCAAGATGCTCACATCCGAGCACTATCATGGTACTGAAAGCATTATTGATGTGCTGGAAAAGGCTGCGCCTCAAGACTATTGCCAGTTTAATACCCATCAGAAAGATCAATTAGGGGCATTGATTAACCATATCAATGCATTATCAAAACTGATCAACAAGAAAATCCAGTAATGAGCATTAACCATAATACAGTTGGCGACCAGCTTATCGGCAGCGCGGTTAACGCCATTAATCAGACCCGCATTGATAATGAACTGTTAAAACTATCGCAGCAGGATCGTGCATTTGAGTTGGCTGGCGAACAAATGCAAAAGGTGCGTAATTTCATCGCGTCACCGGGTAACATCCTGGGCTCAATGAGCACCAAACACGGTGAAATTGCTGAGCAGGTAGAAGTTGGCGTGCGCAATGCTCGCCAGGCAATAGAAGAAAGGGTTCAGGATGCCTCTGATCTTAGCGCCACGTTTGACGGAGTGGGTCGAACCGCTCCGGCGGATTATATGATAGATGGCGTTGACGTGCAGTCAAAGTTTATCAACGGAGTTAATAATAACCTGAACCATGTCCTTCAGCACATGGAAACCTATCCCAATTTCACCCGGGGAGAATCCTTTTACCATATCCCCAAAGACTCCTGGCAAACGATTCAGGATGTTATTGATGGGAAGCCGGTGGAGGGCTTGAGCGAAAAAACAATACAGGCTATCAGGGATAAAGTTGCAGAAATTGAAAGTACAACGGGAAGATCCTTTAATGATGTCGTGCGTCCTGGAGTTTCTGATTACAAAGATGTTCAGTGGGGAAAAATTGACGAAACGCTTGATAAACATGATCAGGAATTAGCGGAACAGAACGAGGCAAAAAAAGCAGAAATTATTGACGATCACCAACCCTCCCTAAGTGAAGGCATGCGTGCAACCGCAATGGGAGCCGCTTTCGGTGGAACCTTTGCTCTTGTAACAGGTATATATAGCAAATACCGTGACGGTAAAAATATATTTCGTGGAGATTTCAACAGACAGGACTGGCAGGATGTCGGCTTAGATACATTGAAAGGTGCCGCTATTGGCGGTGTATCCGCCGGAGCAATTTATACCCTGACCAATTATGCCTCTCTGGGAGCACCGTTCGCCAGCGCGCTGGTCACTGCCGCTAAAGGTGTAAGCAATCTTGCTCTCTCCTATCAGCGCGGTGAGATTAATGCTGATGAATTTACCGATCTTGGCCTTATCATCTGCGCGGAATCGGCCATCGTTGGCGCAATGTCTGTCGCAGGTCAGGCAATCATCCCTGTGCCTGTTTTGGGGGCATTGGTTGGTTCTATCTCAGGGAAGTTTATGGTTACCGTAGCTAAAAATCTGGACAGTAAAGCACGCCAATTGCTGGCGAAAAAAATGGAGCAATTTACATGTCGCTTAAGTGAGATTGAGCAGAAAGCACTCAACCGAATTTTGAACGAGTTCGCGGCGCTGGGTGAGCTTACCGCAGCTGCATTTAGCGTGGAAAACAATCGCCGGTTGCTGGAAGCAAGCATCACGCTTGCCCAGGCCCACGGTGTTGAAGAGGCGAAGATAATCAAAAATGCGGATGATCTTGACACATTTATGATGGCGTAGCACTCGAATAAAAATTACAGCAAGGATAAAACCACAATGCTACAGATAATTGGTGCGTTAATTTTACTGGTAATCGGTTTTGTTATTATAAAAGCGTTGTTTAAGGCATCTCTCAATATTCTAGGTGTGATATTAGGATTGGGTGCATTGATTGTTGCAGGCCCACCTTTATTGGCGGGCTATATTGTAGAGCGCGTAACCTATGCGCTTCACTCACGTTGGCTGCTGGGTGTACCTCTTGCCATAGCAGGAATGGTGATTAGCTTTATGTGGGGACTTGATGGTAAACATATTGCCTACGAAGCTTATTCATTTGATTCAATGAAGTTTATTTTAACCGCTGCATTTGCCAGTGGCCTGCTTGCAGTACCTGTACAAACCAAGGCTATTCTACAAAACGGGCTTATACCAGCCGATATCAATGCCAAACTTAAAGAGTATTATTGCTGTTTTTATACGTCTTACTTTTTGATGGCCTGCTCTGCGGCTACACCGTTTATAGCCTGGCAATATAATATCTCATCTTCACTGATGTGGTGGACAGGATTGCTATACTGGATAGCAGCCTTACTGACACAGTTCTATGCGGCAAACCAAATTCAGGAACTCAAGAAGTTAACTAATGCCATCAATACAGGGTTAAATGAGCAAAAAGCGATCAATAACCAACTTTGGCTGACGGAACTAAAAGAAGGAAGTAACCTCTCAGCAGAATTCGTAGAGACTATCTATCTTAAGTTGGTCTCACAGCATATTTTTCAGGGCGATACTCGAGAGCAGGATCTGGCTGGTGAAAACTGGCTTTTAAATGATGCCTGGTATGAAAGAAAGATGGCTGAATTTAATGAGCAGTTAAACAGTAAAATTGTACACTCATCAGATGAGCTAAGAAGCCTTTTTGGTAATAGGCTGAATTTACCCTCTGCTGCGAATGATGATCTCCTGAACCGTTATCTTGATGGTGGGAACTATTATTCTTTTTCGGATGGTCGAAAATTTGTCTCGTTTCACTATGTCGACGAGCTTTGTACCTGCACTTCATGCGGTTTGAGCGAGATTAAAAACGCAAAACACCAGGACGGTGGTGGGAGCCAGGAATGGTATTGCTCTGATATTTGCCGGGAAACGGAAAAACTCTGCATTGAAATTCACAAGCGACCACAGGCTGAATTTATTTCCAGTGCAGCAACAAACGGTCTGATTCTCATGACGCTCCCGGAGGCCTGGAATACTAACGAAAAAATGTTTGCAGTGGGAGGACAAGGACATGGTTTTGCAGCCGAACGGGGAAATCATCTTACTGACAAAATCCAACTAAAAGATGCACATATTCTCGGTGATGATAATGCGAAAAATGGTGCAGACAGGCTGGTTAACGGTTCAGAGATTCAGACCAAATACTGTGCAACCGCTGCACGTAGCGTCGGTGCTGGTTTTGACGGACAAAACGGTAATTATCGCTATTATGACAGTAACGGAACCCCAATGCAGTTAGAGGTTCCGAAAGACCAGTATTCGAAAGCGCTTGAAACGATGGAGAACAAAATTCGCGATGGCAAAGTCCCCGGCGTTACCGATCCTGCAGAAGCCACAAAACTTGTACGTCAGGGACACCTGACTTATAGCCAGGCACAAAACATCACTAAGTTTGGCACGTTCGAATCTATCACTTACGACATTGCGGAAGGATCTATCATCAGCCTCGCAGCTGGAGGTATCAGCTTCGGTCTGACAGCTTCTATTTTCTACCTCAATACCGGCGATCGTAAGGCTGCGTTGCAAACGGCAGCAATACAGGCAGGTAAAACATTTACCCGCACACTGACAGTTTATGTGACGGTACAGCAATTACACCGTATCAGTGCCGTTCAGGGGTTACTTAAAAATATTGATTTTGCCGCTGCCAGCCCGACAGTTCGTAATGCGCTTCAACAGGGAGTCGGAGCTAACAATCTCAACTCCCTTAACAAGATGATGCGTGGCACACTGGTTACCTCTTTCGCACTGGTCGCCGTGACCACTGGTCCGGATATGATCAAAATGGTGCGAGGTCGTATTTCTGGGGCACAATTTATAAAAAATCTGGCAGTTACTTCATCTGGTGTGGCTGGGGGGGCAATTGGTTCTATTGCTGGCGGAATGATGCTTAGTCCATTAGGTCCTTTCGGTGCTTTAGCAGGACGCGCAGCTGGTGGCTTGTTAGGCGGTATGATTGCCACAGCGATTTCCAAAAAAATAGCGGGTGCACTGGTTGAAGACGACCGGGTAAAAGTGCTGGCTCTCATCCAGGAACAGGTTACATGGCTTGCAACAAGTTTCATGCTTACAGAACACGAACTTGAAAACCTGAACGCGAATCTGGCAACAGTAATTGACCAAAAAACCCTGGAGGTTATCTTCGCCGCAAAAGAGCAAGACCGAGCAACGGCCAATATGCTGATTAAACCACTTGTAGTAAGTGTGGTTAAGCAACGACCGGTCCTGAGCTATGAACAATCGCAAATCTGCGAAATGGTCGATCAGCTTGATACATCGGTTTCATTATCTGCTGTTGCATAATGAAAGGTATAAATTCATTACCATCGTGATATGGTGCTTCAGACGAAGCAAACTTAAATACCATTAACCCCATGATACTATTGTAAAATCCAAAAAAAAACAATGGTAATCATCATAATGAACTGGTTCGAACAGACTTGCGGAAGAGTATGGAGAATTAACAAATAAGGGGGCATTTGCCCCCTTCATCTTTATTTCAGTCGTTTACCTGCATCATCAACAACTTTCTCACCGTCTTCCCTGGTGAAAGCCGCTTTCTGAGCATCAGGAAGGATATCCAGAACAACTTCAGAAGGACGAAACAGTTTGGTTCCCAGCGGCGTCACAACGATTAACCGAGCGTCAGTAAATTTCTCATCTGCAAAGCCCAGTTCCTCATAAGGCTCAACAGTTTATTCCTTATTTGATAACATTACCCATTAATAGGTCAGGGTTAACTTGTGCTCATCGATTAGCAATATCTAGCTGCATGCGAAGCGTATCCTCCCAAGGAAGGTTATGAATGAATATGGTTTATCTCTCAGTCACTGTATTGACCCGTTCCCCGTTGAACCACACAGATTGTTGTTAGCCACTTCCGCCCCCGAACACGAAGAAACTCACGCTCAGCAAGGTCCATAGTGAGTGAGGAGCGAAAGTTAGTTTTGGGTAACGTCATCGGTGTAGCAGTTACCTTCTACAACGATAAAACAGTATCTATGGATAGCAATAAGGTATCGGTTAAATATATGGTGATTCAGTCTTCATTTTATTATCATGCGATATCTACTCATACATCTGCGATTAAATCATTGAGAGGCATGAGTGTTGGAAGACAGGCGTTAGCTAAGTCGCGGGAGCCTCTTGAGATAAGCAAGGGGATTTTTATATTATAAAGAAGGTTGTGTCTTTGATGGGTAAAGTTTATCACTATTGTGATCTCAATGCACTATTGAGCATTATAAATAATAAGAAACTTTGGATTTCATCGGCTGGAAATCTAAATGATTATACTGAAATAAATTATGCTAAAAACTATTTCTTGGATGCTCTGGATTCAAAGAGGAATCCATCTAATAATTATGTTATTGATGAGTTCCTTCTTTGCTTTCAAAACTCATTCCCACATCCTTATATTTGTAGTTTTTCAAAAAACAAAGATCTCTTAAGTCAATGGCGTGCCTATGCTAGTGATGGCTGTGGAGTATCAATTGGTTTTAATACTGAAGCCTTTGGGTTTTCTGACGTCGCCCCAGTTTTGGGTATGTCTGATATTCATTCCATAGGCATCAATGAAGTTTTTTATGATGATGTTAAAGTTATCCGTGAGTTTGCTGACCGCATGTCTAATGTTGTAATTGCATCATCTTTTCTTGATGACTCTCATAGATGGATGACCTATAATCATATAACAACTGAGGTCAGAACAAAATGCTTATTTACTAAAAATAAATTCTTTGAAGAAGAGCAAGAAGTGAGAATTGTACACCTTCCCTTTGTTACAGGGAATGAGCGTGGCGAATTTAACTTCTTACATTCAATTTCAAGGCCAAAGCAAAGAGTTACAGGAAATAGAATAACATCGTATTTCGAATATGATTTTTCCTCAAAAGAAAATCTTCTATTTGAAGTTGTTCTTGGCCCTAAATGTGAAATAAATAATTATGAAATTGAGATGTTACTAGCGTCGAATGGCTATCTAAAGATACCCGTATCTAGATCTGGTGCAAGTTACAGGTAATCTTTGTAACTTTCCTCGTTTGTACGAAACAACAGAAACAATGAAGAACTAGCCAAGTCTACAAGAGCATTTAGGTGTTGTCCGCTCCTCCCACGGAACGGACACGTTAACCGGGCTAAAAGTCCGATGTGAGCGAACAACATAAGTAAGTGGCAATGTTTGAAAGAGGATAGCTAATTCACGCTGTTGCCTGCATAGCCGATACACTAATGCGCTTTTCGCCCAAAAATGCTTTAAGTTCAGGCCACGTGGTTATTAGTTTATAAGAGTGAATTTCTTCTTCATCACTCACATGACGATCGACAACAATTGGCGGAAGTTCTGTTATTGGCTGTATATTTATTGACTTTTTCCCCTGTTGCAATATATCCCTTATCGAGTTATACAAAAATGGATTATATCGTTTGATATAATCTAATTTTTTCTGGACATCAGGAACTGAGAGCACAGAAAGAAATAATCTGTAATTTTCAGTTTTCATTTCAGTGGGTCCTAAACCTAGGGTGATAAATGCTTCTTTTAAATTCTTGTTTTGTTGCTCACTATAAATCTCGTCAAAGGGTATTTCTGATTCAAAAGAAATCAATGTTCGACTTATACCCGGCTGATTAACTTTTGACGCTTCATTCAGAATTATGTTTTTGAAATTTTTAAGAGTGATAATATCTGGAGCACCTTCAATGTTAGAAAATAATTTTTTGTACTCCGGCGTGGAAATTTCCCTCCCCTCTAAAAAAGAAGATATTGCCTGAAAGGTGCTATTAGTCATTCCACTACCTGATTGAGCAACCCCAGGCAATGCGGTTGAATTCATAGTAAAGTTTGGCGATTTAAATTTCATGCAAAATGGGCGATATAGAAGTCCATCGCCTTCTTGTGAATTCCATAGAAACATTAATTCAAGATAAGGCTTATGGTTCGGATTGATATAATCATAACAGCAATTAAGAAAACCTATCAATATCTTAGATTGGCCATCAATATCAAAGTATTCACCATCCTGAAAGTTTTGATGAATATTTTCCCTCAATAACTCGATGATTTTGAAACCTGACCTAATATCACCACTGAAAGCCACGCATAAATTACTTCCTATTTGGTGTATTTTTTGAATGCAATTAAAATAACGAACTTCCCCGCCAGTCAATGTTATTGTTGCCTGAATATCGGCTACGCAAACAAACCCATTAAAGCAGTTCCCTCCAACCACCCAAGTCATAATATCCATCCTTTTAATTTCAATTCTTTCGAAGCTGCATGTTCGTCCAAAACTTTATCGATATCATTTATTTAATCTTCCATTAACTATATCTGCTATGGCCTATAGAAGCTAATTTTTATTTCCAAGAGTTCAGTGATGTCTTCTCGCAAACAAACGTTACCCGTTGTTGAAATATCGCTCATAGTCCCATTCATCCTGCCTGTGATTATCAATAAGCACAAACTCGTCAACATCCTCCTAACTTTACAGCGATGACCTAACAGATAAACCCATCGCTATGCCCGCGCAGGGCAGCTGGTGCATACGTCTGGCGATGGCTCGTGAGTGGCGTGACGTAGTGAACAAGCATGGCCAGGATGTGACACTGCCTGATGTGAGAGTCAAAGGTAAGCCAGTAGCCTCAGATACAAGTAGTTGGCGGAGCAGCTCAGCGTATGCAGCGGCCAGCCCGTGACTGCGTCGGCTTCTCATTACTGAATGATTAATGCTGTCTGACGGGAAAGCACTTTCACCAAAAATTTTGAACACAGGGCCGGTAAGGTCCGCTCTTTCTAAATGACTCATTTGCTCCAACGCTTAGTGTAATGTAAAAATCTCCTTAGAAAACAATCATCCTCTCAGAATAGAGGCCGATAAATCGCTATGGATATAGGTAAACAGCGGTCATAAATATGCCAGCTCCGGCGTGTGGATAAATATACGTGCGGAGCCGCGCTAAGAACTGAGGAGGGGAAGCAGACAGTGAAACTTTATGAGAACGTGGTTATTGGTAATTTCCTGTACGGACTGGGCGTCTCTGTAGGGGCACAGCTTCGCGGGCATGTATTGCCAGCATCTGTCAATCTGCTCCAACAGACGCCTGAGGACAAGGCGCTGGCTGATGTCCTGCTTTCCTTTCCCGGCACCCTACGGCTAATTGAGTTCAAATCTGCGGATAACCGCTCTGGTAAAGAGGCCGCCCGTTTCAGAAAGCTCTCTCACGCGCTAGGAAGTGATGTGAGGCTGAGGCCGCTCTCTCACCGAATCCACTGGTATGTTGAAACAACGCCTGACGTTCAGGTGGGTGTGAAAACCTACTTTTCGAGCTATCTCATCGCCCTCTCTCGGTCCCCCCGTCAGGCTGAGCCCCTGAACCTTGAGAACTTTATTGCACAGACAACCCGTAGCATCTTTTCGACTCAGGTTAATGCCGAAGATCCGGTTGCCGTCAGTGACTACCTGAAACTGGTCAGGTGGTGCCAGGGCGTGGACGCAGAGAGCAACGCGGGCGCGCTTATCGTCGTTTGTGACGGCAGCGGTAATCTGAGGTATGCAGAGCTGAAGAATATGATGGAGCTTTCGATGACACATGAGAAATGGCTCCTGTACAGGCATGAAGTAGATCGCCAGCCAAAGCTGGAGAGAGAGCAATCATTAGACCACGACAGAGGGATTGAGCTGAGCCTATGAAAAACACAAATTCCGTCAGTGAACACGACATACGCCTCTTTTTTGAGGCCGCAGACAGGCTCCTTCAGGCCGCACAGCAGCAGGGAAAAACAGCAGACAGGGCAACGTCAGCACTGATTCATTCCGCAACATCTCATGAAAAACAGATGAGAGAGGTCAGAGATGATGTTATCAGTGCCGTTACAGCAATGGCCGACTCAACGGCTCAGAGGTCTGCACGACTTCTGGCGGACCATTTCCGCGAAGCCGATCGAGCCGCAGACGGTGCAACTAACCGCTATGAACGAGCCTGCAGGTCTCTTGGTTGGCGAAGCTGGCTCTGGTTTCTGGCTGCACAGGGGGTTCTGTGCAGTGTGGTCATTGTGCTTATCCTGACGCTTGTTCCCTCACTGGATGAGATACACGAGCGACGCTCAACGCTGGCGCAGCTACATAAGGAGACTGAGGGCTTCCCGTTATACTGGGGAAATTGCAACGTTGACGGCAAAGTCACCCGGTGTTTCCGGACGGATGATAAGGCAGGAAATTTTACGTCTGAAGATGGCAGCACCTGGCACGTTCCATGGCAGAAACCTTAGGCCAAGCAGGGCTTGGGATAAACGCATCGGTACCCTGCCTGCAAAAGACTCCAGGCCCGACAGAATTTCTCAGTGCCATCGCCTGAATTTTCGGAGATGAGAGTGCGACGTCAAAAAAAGAGAAAAAGCCCCCACAGGTTTCCCTATGGGGACTTCACTCAGGTGCGGCTGCTGTGAGCGATAAGCGGAAGTTCGCAGCCTTGCCGCTGTATCCTGTTCGAATAGCCAATCACTAGTGTAGAGTTAAAATCGACGAGGTTCTCGCGACAGGAGATTTCTTGTTTGTCCGTAATGCTATTGTTATTTATCAGGGAGGTGATGAGTGGAAGATATACTTTTTGTGATGAGCTGGATTAAGGATCATCATGTGATGTCATTAACTTTTGGAGTCTTATCTGCAATTTTATGGATTAAATCTGCCACAGCAAAAGTTGAGCTAGGCAAAAAAATTGTCATGGTCACATATGAAGATCCCGAACTTAATGTAAACCTCCATGATTTCTTCGCTACTGCGCGGCTTCAATCTAAGTACAATTCATTTGCGGCATTGTCTGCGGCTGCAACAGCGCTATCCCAGATTCTTGGTTTGTAATGCTGGGCTGCCCCCCCATTGATTAATATCCAGTGGTATTGGCCGTGTCCGCTCCTGGCACAAAGCGAACCGCCTGAAGCGTTGCGAGGTCTGCTATGAGCGAAAGGTGGACACCCGCATAGCGTTAACAGGCGTCCGATATTTTAAAGTGGGCAGATTACTTAACACGCTTCCCCGTTTCGCCAATGACTTTCTCACCATCCTCTTTGGTAAATGCTCCTTTCTGACGTTCCGGAATGATATCCAGAACCAACTCCGAAGGACGGCAAAGTTTAGTTCCCAGTGGCGTCACTACGATCGGACGGTTGATCAGAATTGGATGCTGCAGCATAAAGTCGATGAGCTGGTCGTCAGTAAATTTATCTTCTGCAAGACCCAGTTCCTCATACGGCTCGACGTTCTTACGCAGCAAAGCACGGACGGAAATGCCCATATCCGCAATGAGTTTGACCAGCTCATCGCGTGAAGGTGGAGTCTCAAGGTAAAGAATAACGGTCGGCTCAATACCGCTGTTGCGGATCATCTCCAGCGTATTACGCGACGTGCCGCAGGCTGGGTTGTGATAAATGGTGATGTTGCTCATATCAGTATCTCATTACAAAGTGAAAGAGAGACGTAGCGCCAGCGCGGCCAGCGTTACAAACAGCACAGGCAGAGTCATGACGATCCCGGTGCGGAAATAGTATCCCCAGGTGATGGTCATGTTCTTCTGTGAAAGGACATGCAGCCAGAGCAGCGTTGCCAGGCTACCAATAGGTGTAATTTTCGGTCCCAGATCGCAGCCAATCACGTTGGCATAAATCATCGCCTCTTTGATAACACCTGTTGCGGTGCTGCCATCAATAGAGAGAGCGCCAACCAGCACGGTAGGCATGTTGTTCATGATGGAAGACAGGAAAGCCGTCAGGAAGCCAGTACCAAAGGTCGCGGCCCAAAGACCTTTATTTGCCAGCACGTTCAGTACGCCAGAGAGATACTCTGTTAGACCGGCGTTACGCAGGCCATAGACCACCAGATACATCCCCAGAGAGAAGATGACGATCTGCCATGGCGCACCGCGAAGCACTTTGCCAGTGTTAATGGCATGGCCTCGTTTCGCCACCGCAAACAGAATGACAGCCCCTACAGCCGCAATCGCGCTGACCGGGATACCCAACGGCTCAAGGACGAAAAAACCAACCAGAAGAAGGATCAACACTATCCAGCCAGTTCTGAAGGTTGCCAGATCTTTAATCGCCTTTGCCGGTGCTTTCAGGAGAGCCAGGTCGTAAGTCGGTGGAATATCTTTGCGGAAGAACAGATGCAGCATCACCAGCGTGGCGATAATAGCGGCAATATCCACCGGCACCATTACCGACGCATACTCAGTGAAGCCCAGTCCAAAGAAGTCCGCCGAGACTATATTCACCAGGTTCGACACGATAAGCGGCAGGCTGGCCGTATCGGCAATAAAACCGGCTGCCATGACGAATGCCAGCGTGGTGCCTTTGCTGAACCCTAATGCCAACAGCATGGCGATGACTATCGGCGTCAGAATAAGTGCCGCACCATCGTTGGCAAACAGTGCCGCCACCGCCGCACCGAGCAGAACGATATACGTAAAGAGCAAACGTCCACGACCGCTACCCCAGCGGGAAACGTGCAGCGCTGCCCATTCGAAAAAGCCCGATTCATCGAGCAGAAGGCTGATAATAATCACGGCAATAAAGGCCGCCGTCGCATTCCAGACGATATTCCACACTACAGGGATATCACCAAAATGGACTACGCCAGATATCAGCGCCAGTACCGCGCCCAGCGTCGCACTCCAGCCGATCCCTAATCCCTTCGGTTGCCAGATAATCAAAACGATGGTCAGGACAAAAATAGCGCCTGCCAGTAACATAAATCCTCCAGACAGGACGGCTCTGCCGCCCTGTGTATACAAAAAAATTAAACGGCCAGCTCTCTGAGTTTCTCGATGCCAGTGGGCTCTGCAGCCACTACCGGTACTAACGCTATGCGGCTTGCATGCTGGTTTTTCACAACCTCGATTTGAGGAAGCTCTTGTAGGGCGCGCTGGCAAAGCAGCGGCGATTGCGTCTGTGCAATCGAAAGGCTGTTATTGATAATCCAGCCCCAGGGATGAATCCCCGCACGCTCAAGATCGGACTGCAGGTTTGCAGCTTCCAGTACAGGTGTGGTTTCAGGCAGAGTGACCAGCAGGACTTTGGTACGTTCCGGGTCCTGAAGCTGCATCATCGGAGTGGTAAAATGACCTTTATCCCCCATCTTCTTGGCAATCTCACGGTGATAAGCCCCGGTAGCATCAAGCAGTAATAACGTATGCCCGGTAGGTGCCGTGTCCATGACCACAAAGCGCTTACCTGCTTCACGAATTACCCTTGAAAAGGCCTGAAAGACGGCAATTTCTTCGGTGCAAGGGGAGCGTAAATCTTCTTCGAGCAGCCGTTTCCCGGCTTCGTCCAGATCTCTTCCCTTCGTCTCAAGAACATGCTGGCGATAGCGTTCGGTTTCATCGTGAGGGTTGATGCGGCTGACCTGCAGGTTTTTGAGGCTGCCGTTCAGCGTTGTACTCAGGTGCGCAGCAGGATCAGAGGTCGTGAGATGTACGTCAAATCCCATATCCGCCAGCCTGACGGCGATGGCAGCAGCCATCGTGGTTTTCCCTACGCCACCTTTGCCCATCAGCATAATCAGGCCGTGTTCACTGCGAGCGATATCATCGACCAGGCCAGAGAGCGATAAGTTTTCAGGCGTGTACAGGACGTTCGTTACCGGGAGCGGTAATGCCTCAGAACGGGTATCCAGCAGTCCCTTCAATGATGAAACACCAACCATATTGACTGGCTGTAGTAATAGGGTATCTGTCGGTAGCTCAGATAAACCGGCAGGAAGATTTGCCAGTGCCTCCTGCTCACGTTGCCATATCGCAGCGGCCAGGGCGTCATATTCAGTTTCGGCTTTAGGCAGCACACCATTAATCACCAGATACTGGTTTTTCAGGCCAATTGCAGCCAGTTCTTCATGGGTGCGGGCGACTTCCTGCAGCGTAGATTTTTGCAGTCGTGAAACCAGAACCAGGCGGGTACGTTCAGGATCGGATAACGCCTCTACTACATGAGCATACTGCTCACGCTGCTTTTCCAGCCCGGCCATTGGGCCAAGACAGGAAGCGCCATCTGGATTACTTTCAATGAAGCTACTCCAGGCACCGGGAAGCTGGAGAAGGCGAATCGTGTGGCCCGTCGGCGCTGTATCAAAAATGATGTGATCGAAGCGGGTCAGCAGGGAAGCGTCTGTCAATAAGCCGGTGAACTCATCAAACGCTGCAATCTCAGTGGTACAGGCTCCTGAAAGCTGCTCGCTGATACTGCTAACAACATCATCAGGCAGAAGACCTTTGATAGGATCAACGATTCTGGCGCGGTATTGCTGGGCAGCTTCCTGCGGGTCAATCTCCAGAGCAGAAAGCCCAGGAACTGCCGTTACAGGGTGAATGGTGTTACCGATAGCCTGATCGAATACCTGGCCGACATTGGAGGCCGGATCGGTACTGACCAGCAAAACCCGCTTACCCTGTTCGGCAAGGCGGATAGCCGTCGCGCAGAAAATAGAAGTTTTTCCTACACCTCCCTTACCGGTAAAAAACAGGTAAGGCGGGATATTCTGTAAGAATTTCATTTGTCCTCCTGACATATTCAGCAACAGGAAGTATTACCACCACAGCAGCTGGTGGGAGCTAACGCCACCTTCTCCAGCGGAATACCGAACCAGCGAGCCAGCTCAGCGCGTTTTGGGTATCGCCCTGCCATCACCGTTTCACCGTCCAACAGCAGTAACGGAAGCCCTTCTGCTCCAGATGCTTCGAGGAATGCTTTCGCTTTCTCATTCTGAACAAAGCTCATGGGCTGCTGCGCCAGGTTGTAACGTTCAACCTGGACGCCACGTCCTTTCAGCCACTGCACATCAGCAGAAAAATCAACCAGAACCTGATCGACATCTGAGCCACATACGCCGGTACTGCAGCACATTGCCGGGTCAAACACCGTTAACGTCTTCATTCTGAATACCTCACATTCGAAAAATCATATATGTTAAGGCAAATTTTTTAGATGCAAACACCCTTACCGCTACCAGAGCAGTTTGCCGATGCCAGCTTACGGGCGATGGCCTGTACGTCGTCCTGTTGGCTTAACCAGGCCTGCTCAATCACCTGAGCGGCCCAGGAAGGAATATGCGGGGACAAGCGGTAGTGAACCCACTTGCCTTGTTTACGATCCAGCAATAGACCACTTTCCCGGAGCATTGCCAGATGACGGGAGATCTTGGGCTGCGACTGCTCCAGCGCTGTACAGAGATCGCACACGCACAGCTCTCCCATCTCTCTGAGCAGCAGCACGATGCCTAGACGGGTTTCATCGGAGAGGTTTTTGAAGAGTTGTAGGGAAGTAAACATCTTATTCGCTCCATCATGCCTGCCGTGAGCATACTCCAAATTAGGATTATATAAATTGATACATGCGTTTTATCATATACATGATATCTAAGTGCCTAGTTTCATGCAACTGTACAGATTTAGTTACGTTACTTAACGAAGCTTTTGAAACTATGTATAAAAAATCAAACTTCTCCCCTAAAAACTGTCGTTTTGTTCATATATGCAAGAAAAAAACCTTTTTACGCTTAATCGTAAACATTACACTATCTGAAACAGGCAACCTTCGGAGCTGAAAGAGATTTTTTCATCTTTTTTATGAGGTTAGGTTGATCACTATAGTGATATATTGATGATAGGTATAAAAATGGCATTTCAGTTAAGGCATTGTGTTATACACGAACTAGTAAAAGAAAGTGGAAAACAGCGCGTTGAGGCTATTATTAAGCAGGTTCTGCCTACAGATGACAAATATGTGCAGGAATTAGTAAAATCTCTGAATGACCTAATTGGAAAAAAAGAAAACCAAGCAGCAAGAGGTACTTTTGACATTGAGGATCCTACTTACAGGGTACCTAATGCTTTCCAAGACTATTACAACGGTAAAGCAGAGCCTGATTCATTTCATACATTTTCAACTGTGTGTATGAACGAGCTTACTCGGCAAGCAAAAGACCCTTCGAGAGTTGCCGCATCCGGTGGAGCAATAGTATTTGCTCATTACACAAGTGGCACCTCAAACTTCATGCTTATTACAATGGTTAAGCAAAAGGAAGCTTTACGGCTAGATGAAAATTTAAAGCCCGTCGGGATCGTTCAAATAGACATGGCCAAGATACATCAGGCTGCAAGGGTAAATTTTGATAGATATTATCAATATGAAACATTACCGGAAGAAGAAAAACCTACGTATCTCGCTTTCGTCAGTCCTAAAATAAATCAGGATGCTTCGGGGTATTTTGTAGCAGCCTTAGGATGTTCAGATAGTGTTCCCTCTGCTAAAGCCACTGATGGCGCACTTAATGGGGTTAAACAATACTTCGAAGCGAATAAAGAATTAACTGCGTATAAAAATCAAGCATATGATGCTGTACTCAATTATTTAACATTAAAAGAAGATGGTAAATTAGCATCTCTTACCGAAATCGACCATGCAGTTAGAAGTACAGTTCCTGCAGATAAGTATGAACATATGGATAACTTTATAACCTATCTTAATAGTGAGGAAATTGGACTACCGTTAGAGTTTTCTATTAACAGAACTGTGCTCGGTAGACGTGCGAAAGTAAAAGCTAAGTCAAATGGGTGGGAGTTAAACTTTGAAAGACGATTTTTTGGTACAGCTCCAGGATCAGTAATCCAGTATAATCGTGCAGATAAAAAACTAATAATATCGAAGCTAGACGAAAATATCATACAAAAATTAGAAGCTGTTCTTAAAGAGAGAGGGTAATTATGTCCGCTCAACAATTTGAAAAATTAGTCAATTTATATCGTGGGCTCGGTAGACCTGCCATGACTGATTCTCAATTTGTTTTCAAGGGAAAACTTAGCGATAACCTTACGCAGCTAAAAGAGCTATGGGATGAACATAATCCAATGCTCTCAGATTTTGAAATATTATTTAGTGATTCAAATGCCGGGACTTATTTCGGTGATATCTTCCCCATCAATATTGATCATGATACAGATGTAACACTGAAGGTCTCTTTACCGGGTGGGGATTTTCAATTTGTAGATTCACTTGATGTCTTTTTATCATTTGATAACAAATTAAACATGGGGTTAGATGTCGAGAATGTATATCTTGTTCAAGAAGATTATATTTTTGGAGAAAATACTGACAACCTAACAATTAAAAATACATTAATACTTTCTAATTTTATAAATGAACTCAGCAAATTAGCAAACTATATTGATCGAATTGATGACAATGGCCGCCTTAAGATTGTATTTATTGATACCGGAAGTTCTAAAAAAACACCTCCAATTGTACTTGAGCCAAAGATATCGATAGATAATGCTTCTTACCCTGCCGTAGATTTATCAGTCTTTAATAATATCAATAATCATGAGAATGATAATGCTCATGTTCAAGAAAAACAATCAATGTTTAGAGTTTCAGTAATCGAAGTGCTACGAGAAGTAGATGGGGAGGAAGACAATTTTAATAAATTAATTAAACATTGGGAACTCCTGAAAGAGACATATTACGGTAATTTTGAATGCTATTTGACGAACTTTTCATTTCTGAAACAAAAAAAAGAAGCTGCCGAAAATTACATGTCAGTATCAAGTAAAATATCAAATACTCTATCCTCTATTTCAGGGAAACTTTTCGGCCTTCCCATTTCCATAGGTGTTGCTCTTGCTATATTAAAATCATCAGAAAAATTTGAAAGTATTCTCACATTAATTGGTGTCGCAATCACATCACTGTTAATATTATTTACCATTCAAGATCAGAGAAAGGTCCTTTATTCTATAAGGGCGTCCATAGATGCTTTGTTTAGCCATACAAAATCGGCTAAATCTGGTGAACTGTCAGAACTTATAGCCTCCCATAAAAGAGATCTTTTTTCTCAGGCTGATAAACTTAACTCAGTTATGGTTATCTTTTTAATTTTATCAGTCACACCATTCATCCTCTCATTATTAGTTTATTTATCGAAATTTGAACCAACCATTGTTATTAAATTCGATGAGTATATATCAATATTCATGAAGCAATTACTATCTTAATTTTAAAAAAAGCCCACTTAAAAATAAAATTTAGCTAGCTAACAATGGCAATGGCAATGGCAATGGCAATAGCAATGGCAATGGCAATGGCAATGGCAATGGCAATGGCAATGGCAATGGCAATGGCAATGAATATGACAGCATGACATTATTAACTTAACGCTATGATTATAAAGAATATTTAACAAAAACCTTCATGCAATTGAATACAGAATTGCCCATACCCCATAACTAGTTTCGCAACGCAAATGCATCTTACAAACATAGCCAGTCCGATATTCCAATCAGGTTATTAGGAGAATGCAACTGAAGTAGAAACTCCCCTATGTAAAATATCATCTCAACCGGAACTTGAATATGGCGGTCATTGCTTGCTTAGTCTGCTTTGAGCGAGAAGTGGATTAAGTATGGCACAAATACCGATTTATGGGTGTTTATCACAAACGTGATATATAGTTTCCTGTGATTAACTCAATGCCTTGACACACAAAATGGTATCCGTTTGATTCATTGATTCAGGAGGGTTTTAGTGATAAAAAAGTCATATAACCTTTGGGATTTAAGGCTAGTTGTGAAAAAAATCAGTCCTTCCGATGTGAAATATATAAAACTAGGTCCCGGTGGAAAATGGGAAGCCGAATGTATTGATACTGGTATCATAAAATTTGGCTACCACGAGACACCAAATCAACTCTGTATAGATGGTAAATGGGCTGAGGTTCATGAAATATGGAAAATCATCAGGGGAAGTAAAACGGGTACAGCTACTAGTGACCTTAACCAGATAAAAGTGTTTTATACTGCTCAGGAAGATACTGTCTTTATCACCTTCTACGGTGGTTTTCTTTATTGGTGCAGACCAACAGGCGACGTCACTGTTCTTCAGGATGGCAGCAGAATTCGTCAGACTATTGATGGATGGCACAATCGTAGCATCAACGGGACAATTTTCACTATTAGTTCAATAAATGGTGAGTTGAATGCAACCCATGGATTCAGAGGCACTATCTGTAATGTTAAAAAAGCCGAATATGTTATCCGAAAAATTAATGATGAATATTCGCCTGAAATTATTGAGTTTGATCTCGCCGAAACTAGCTATCTGAATTCAATTCGTCAACTTTGTAAGCTATTGACATGGCAAGACTTCGAGTTGCTAGTAGACCTTATATTTTCTCAAAGTGGATGGCGACGAGTCGGTAGTCTGGGCAAAACGCAAAAAACGATTGACCTTGTATTGGAACTACCGACAACTCGCGAAAATGCATTGGTTCAAGTTAAGTCCATAGCAGACAATGCTACGTTGGATGAATATGTAAAAAGATTCCATGAATGTGATGCCTACGACAGAATGTTTTTTGTCTGGCATAGTGGTCCGCTGAATGAAGATCAACAAATTGACGGTGTTACATTAATTGGGCCTGAAAAACTATCAGAGATTATTTTGGAAAGCGGGTTGACCCGTTGGCTTCGAAAAAAAGTATGGTGATAAAAAGTAAGAGTATTTGATATATTGATGACCAATTACGGACAATACTTTAAGATATATAGTTATTTCATGTCGCGAATTTAATGTGTATTGATATCTATAATAATAAACTCCCACTCGGCATTTAAACTTAGTTTAAATATGGTAGGTTGAAGTTGTAAAAATATTTTTTATAGTTAATAATTTCTTATTGATTGCATTATTTCTATTAACTCACTTACGATGATTTCTTTCTCTATTCCTGAGTACTCACCCAATTGAACTGCAAAAGACTTCTCGATAAAGTTAAATTTATCTTCCTCAGATTTTGATAGCATAGTGACATGTGCGTTAGATATTCTGAGTAACATTTCTGATTTCAATGAAATTGCTTCAAGACAGGATTTGTAACTATTCGAATCATGAATTATTAACAAATCCACATCATTAAAATCTCCGGAGCTTTTAAAAAAAGAACCAAAACCATAAATAATCACATTCAAGGGTTACAACCAACCATATTCTTTGAATTTCTCTTTTTCATAATCAGTCATATATTCCCAGAACTGCATTTTATTGATCGCAGCCATAAATCCTCTAATGTCAAAAATTCCCACATTTTTCTTCATGCACTCATATTTTAAATCCAGACTATATCCGCACCAGTTAGAACTTATTATAACTGCATCTAACTCCCCATAATTCTGACAAGACTCTACGTACTCTGCAGTGCTAAATGAATAACACTCGCAGATAAAAACTTTTAACATCTTACCATTAGTTAATTGGATGTTGTAAAGCCCTTTTTTTATCTCATGACAAGATGTAACTTTACTATGTTCATGCATTCTCTGCTCAAAGAAATTGTAGTTTCCATAGTAACTTAGCCATGGGAATTTATCATTATGAGCTGACATATTACTCTCCTAAAATTAAGGTTTCAAAGTCTAATGGAAATCTTTGTATGGCGTTATAAGGTATTTCATCATTAACCCATCTTTCATAGCTTTCAGCATGTTGAATAAATTTACTTACTAATCTTTGCTCGTTCCGAGAAAACAACTCTCTATTCCCCTGGAGAATTTTAACAATTTCTCTATTATTAGGAACGATTATTGAGAGGCGTTCAGATGTCCATACGGCATAAATTTGCTCACTGTTAGGATTCTTTTTAGCATTATCCGATAAAGGCCCATATTGTTCCCAACTTTGATGATTTTCAGCTAAGTATGTAGAAATTTGGTCTTTCAGTTTATCAGCAGACTCAAATTTAATAATAGCTAATCGGTTAGAAATCGACACCTCATGTTCTCTTTTCATTTCATGGAGAATTTCAACGCTAAATCTATCAACGTTTTCAACTTTATCAATTAATGTATGATGGGTTGGACAGAGTAAAATAAGATTCTCGTAACTATCTCGTTCAGAAGCAGGCTGTTCAATGTCATAGCGATTGGAACCTGGTCTATTCCCTTTTATATGTGCCATCTCCCCAATAGTATATGGGGCACCTTCAGCAGCCTCCGCTACTGAAAGTTTTTCATTGCAACCGCTAAAAGAACATATACCAGCAGCATTAGACCATAAAATCTTTATCGCTTTTTCTGAAATTGCCATGCGTATGCCTACTTGTCAAAAATTTTGCGCAATTTTTTTATTTTTTGTAATAAATAATATGTAATTCCAACGACAATCACATACTATTGAATTACATTAAATGATGTGGAACTAAAAACAACACATACTAAACCCCAATGACGCCAAACTGATTTAGTTATTTTAAAATAGCAATAAATCAGTAAAGTAGCTAGTGCCTAAGCATGGGGAAAAACATCAAATCTAAAATCTTTGAGATGGATCAAAAAAAACAACACTCAGTAAAAAGTGACAATAACATTCTTTTTATTTATAATGTACCAATATTCCCCTATAAAAAAATTACGAATCTAATTCTATTAAAATTGCTAAATTACTTTGCAATCAGAATGTCTGTTTTTGGTGCAAAACTAACTATCAAGAAAAGAGGTATCTAAGATACTCCGAATGAAAATAGCCTCCTAGAGATCTAGATGTCTTTTAGCTATTTTATATGTTTCGAGAATATTCCTTTTTAGTGTCTCCCCTTTTTGCAACTCAGCCATATAGTTTGCATACCACTGCATCATCTCCCTCCGCCCATCCAGATACAACGCATGGTTATACGTCCCACGAATCGCATTCTTATCAACGTGAGCCAGCTGGGTTTCAATCCACGCTGTATTGAACCCTTCCTCATGCAAAATCGTACTCATCGTGTGGCGGAAACCATGCCCCGTTACCTTCCTCGTATATCCGATCCGCTTGAACACCTGATTTATACTCGCTTCGCTCATCGTTTTACGGGGGTCATTCCTTCCAGGAAACACCAGCGGATATTGCCCTGACATCACTTTGAGTTGCTGTACGATTTCCAGCGCTTGGGTAGAGAGAGGCACAAGATGGGGCCGCTTCATTTTCATTCGTTCGGCAGGAATTTCCCACACCGCTTTTTCAAGATCAAACTCACTCCAGAAAGCACCTCGGAGCTCACCGGTGCGAACTCCCGTAAGGATCAGCAGACGTGCTGCAAGAACAACTAACGGGCTTCCTGTATAGCCTGCGAGAGCTTTAAAGAAGTCTGGTAACTCCTCAACAGTAAGGAAGGGATAATGCTTCGATTCATGCCCTGACATCGCGCTGGTTAGATCCGCTGCAGGATTGTATTCCGCACGACCGGTAACGATGGCGTAACGAAAGACTTCACTGCAGCGCTGGCGAACTTTCTTGGCCTTCTCTGTCGCGCCACGGTTCTCCATTCGACGCAGCACATTCAGCAGAACTAGCGGTTTGATTTCATTCACCGGCTGCTGGCCGATATAGGGGAAAATATCTTTATTGAAAGCTTCGATAATGTCTGAGGCATAACCTTCTGACCACCGGCTCACCTTCGTTCCGTGCCATTCAAGCGCCACAGCCTGAAACGTGTTGTTGAGCTGCACATCGCGAACCAGCTTTTCTTCTTTCTTAGCGAAAGACGGATCGATGCCCTCAGCCAGCTTTTTCTTGGCTTCATCACGTAGTGCCCTCGCTTGTGCAAGGGACACTGCTGGATAGACACCAAAAGCCATACGCTTCTCTTTTCCATTGAAGCGATACTTCATCCGCCAGTATCTGGAACCAGAGGGAACAACCTCAAGATACAAACCAGCACCATCTGCCAGCTTGTAGGCCTTCTCTCTGGGTTTAGCGGCGTCTACCTGTCGTGCATTTAGCTTCATTGGGGGCATCTCCCTGGACCGAACACAGAATGCCCCCACTTATGCCCCCAACTGTAACTTGATTCCAGTTGAGTCCAGTTGATAACAGGAGATAAAATACGGGCTAGAAACCGCAGTATACGGGCTTTAAGTTGATTTCGGTAGACTTGAGAAGAGTTTGAAATGGTGCCGATAATAGGAGTCGAACCTACGACCTTCGCATTACGAATGCGCTGCTCTACCAACTGAGCTATATCGGCCCTGAAAGGACGTGTCCACGAGCGTGAACACGGGGTAGAAGGTTAAAACTAACCGGGCGATGCGTCAATGGCCTTGCGATTCAAATGCCTATTTTTGCATCATCCGGTTGGTTTTACGCACGAATCGTATCGTCGCCGATGCCGATCCACTTGTATGTGGTCAACGCCTCGAGCCCCATCGGGCCGCGGGCGTGAAGTTTCTGCGTGCTTACCGCCACTTCCGCGCCCAGGCCGAACTGACCGCCATCGGTAAAGCGCGTGGAGGCGTTGACGTAAACAGCGGAAGAATCCACTTCATTCACAAAGCGGTTTGCGTTGTGAATCGTACGCGTCAGGATAGCGTCTGAATGTTGGGTTCCGTGTTCGCGGATATGCGCGATAGCATCATCAAGATCGGCAACAATTTTTACGTTCAGATCCAGCGACAGGAACTCATCGTCGTACTCTTCCGCTTTCACTGCTACAACGTGTGCCGGACCCGCGCTCAACGGCCCAAGCGCGTTAGCATCCGCATGCAGCGTTACGCCGCTTTCAGCCATCTGCTGACTCAGCGCGGGCAGGAAACGTTCGGCAATGTCCTGATGCACCAGCAGGGTTTCCACGGTATTACAGGTGCTCGGACGCTGGGTCTTGGCGTTGACGATGATATTCAGCGCCGGTTTAATGTCGGCACTATCATCAACAAAAATATGACACACGCCGATCCCGCCGGTGATGACCGGGATAGTCGACTGCTCGCGGCACAGCTTGTGCAGCCCGGCGCCGCCGCGAGGGATCAGCATATCGATGTATTTGTCCATCCGCAGCATCTCGTTCACCAGCGCGCGGTCAGGGCTGTCAATCGCCTGAACAGCGGCTTCCGGTAAACCGCAGGCGTTAAGCGCTTGCTGGATAACGCCTACGGTTACCGCGTTGGTCCGATACGTCTCTTTACCGCCGCGTAGAATGGCGGCGTTGCCGGTTTTCAGACACAGCGAGGCGACATCCACGGTGACGTTAGGCCGCGCTTCATAAATCACGCCAATCACCCCCAACGGAACCCGGCGACGCTCCAGACGCAGTCCGCTGTCCAGCAGCCTGCCATCCATCACCTCCCCGACCGGATCGGCCAGATGGCATACCTTACGCACATCGTCGGCAATCGCCTTCAGACGCGCAGGGGTGAGCGCCAGACGATCGAGCATCGCTTCGCTCAGGCCGTTCTCACGCGCTCTCGCCACGTCCTCGGCGTTGGCGCTAAGGATGATTTCCCTTTGCGCTTCCAGCTCGTCGGCGATTTTTTCCAGCACGCGATTTTTTTCACGGCTGGAGAGCAGCGCCAGTTGGTACGACGCGGCTTTTGCCGCTTTGCCCATGTGTTCCAGCATCTGTCTGCTCCTTAGCGGGTAATCATATCATCACGATGAACGGCGACCGGGCCGTATTCGTAGCCCAGAATCGCATCAATCTGCTGTGAGTGGTGTCCGGCAATGCGGCGCAGCGCGTCGCTGTTGTAGCGGCTTACGCCGTGGGCGATGTCGCGCCCTTCCAGATTACAGATGCGGATCACTTCACCACGCGAGAAATTGCCTGTCACGCTTTTAATGCCTTTTGGCAGCAATGAGCTGCCGCGCTCCAGAATGGCGGCGGTCGCCCCTTCATCGACGCTAATTTCCCCGGCAGGCGGCGCGCCGAAGATCCAGCGCTTGCGGTTTTCCAGCGGCGAGGCCTGGGCGTGAAAACGGGTACCCACGGAGAGACCTTCCATTACGTCACCAATCACGCCCGGCTTGCTGCCTGCGGCGATAATAGTGTCGATACCGGCGCGGCAGGCGACGTCGGCGGCCTGCAGTTTGGTGCTCATGCCGCCCGTTCCCAGACCAGAAACGCTGTCGCCGGCAATCGCGCGCAGCGCGTCATCAATACCATAAACGTCTTTGATCAGTTCTGCCTGCGGATCAGTGCGCGGGTCTGCAGTGAACAGCCCCTGCTGGTCGGTCAGCAGCAACAGTTTATCCGCGCCCGCCAGGATAGCCGCCAGCGCCGAAAGATTGTCGTTATCGCCCACTTTGATTTCAGCGGTCGCCACCGCGTCGTTCTCGTTGATCACCGGAACGATATTGTTATCAAGCAGCGCGCGTAGCGTGTCGCGGGCGTTAAGGAAGCGTTCACGGTCTTCCATATCCGCGCGGGTCAGCAGCATCTGTCCGACGTGAATGCCGTAAATCGAAAACAGCTGTTCCCACAGTTGAATCAGACGACTCTGCCCTACCGCGGCCAACAGTTGCTTGGTGGCGATGGTGGCGGGCAGTTCCGGGTAGCCCAGATGTTCGCGCCCGGCGGCAATCGCGCCAGAGGTAACGATAACAATACGATGTCCTGCGGCGTGCAGCTGCGCGCACTGACGAACAAGTTCTACGATGTGGGCACGGTTCAGGCGGCGCGATCCGCCCGTTAGCACACTGGTGCCGAGTTTTACCACCAGCGTCTGGCTGTCACTCATGATTCTCTGCCGTTCAAAATAGGGAAATGATATCAAACGAACGTTTTAGCAGGACTGGCCCCGGTTGCCAACAAGCAGCGCACAAAGCATGAAATTTTGTTGCGCAGGATCAGCAAGCGTAGCGGCAAAGTTTGACGGTTTTATTACCGTGATAAATAAAACCTCTTTTTTAAAATTATTCTGACTTTGTCATAAAACTTTCATTGCAGAACGATAAAAACCATCCTGTTTTTTTCACGGGGACACTCCCAATGAATAGTTGCGCGTTAGATAAATCAGGACTGAAAATGAAAAAGAGCACTCTGGCATTAGTGGTGATGGGAATTGTTGCATCGGCATCCGTGCAGGCAGCAGAAGTGTATAACAAGAACGGTAATAAACTGGATGTGTATGGCAAAGTGAAAGCGATGCACTATTTCAGCGATGATAATGCAAAAGACGGCGACCAGACCTATATCCGTTTTGGCTTTAAAGGCGAAACGCAGATCAACGATCAGTTGACCGGTTACGGTCGCTGGGAAGCTGAATTCGCCGGCAATAAAACCGAAAGTGAGAGCGGTCAGAAGACGCGTCTGGCATTTGCCGGTCTTAAATTTGGTGAGTATGGCTCGTTTGACTACGGTCGTAACCTCGGCGCGCTGTATGACGTCGCCGCCTGGACCGACATGTTCCCGGAATTCGGCGGTGACGGCCTGGCGCAAACCGATAACTTCATGACCAAGCGCGCCAGCGGCCTGGCCACTTACCGCAACACCGACTTCTTCGGGATGATCGACGGCCTGAATATGACCCTGCAATATCAGGGCAAAAACGAAAATCGCGACGTGAAGAAACAGAACGGTGACGGCTTCGGCACTTCACTGAGCTATGACTTCGGCGGCAGCGACTTCGCGATTATCGGCGCATACGCCAACTCTGACCGTACCAATGAGCAGAATCAGCAGGCGCGCGGCCAGGGGCAAAATGCAGAAGGCTGGGCGACTGGTCTGAAATATGATGGTAACGATATTTACCTGGCCACAATCTATTCTGAAACCCGCAACATGGCGCCAATCTCCGGCGGTTTTGCCAATAAAGCGCAGAACTTCGAAGCCGTTGCGCAATATCAGTTCGACTTTGGTCTGCGTCCGTCTCTGGGCTACGTGCAGTCCAAAGGCAAAGATATTGAAGGCGTTGGTGATGAAGATATCGTGAAATATATCGATGTCGGCATGACGTACTATTTCAATAAAAACATGTCCGCCTTTGTTGATTACAAAATCAACCAGATCGATGACGACAATAAACTGGGCGTGAGCAGCGATGACATCGTTGCGCTGGGTATGACTTATCAGTTCTGATGATACATTGCCGGATGGCGTTTCGCGCATCCGGCATTTTTCGCTTTATGCGCTTAACTTCACCGGTTCATCGGCGAAATCGTCAGCAGGTTCCAGCGAAAGCTGTAGTGAGTTCAATAACTCACGCAGCTTCTCGTGAAATTCTCGCAGGGTATATTCCAGTCGCTCAACCACTTCGGTATCCTTAATCGGAACCGCCTTCCAGTCCCCCGCTTTGTCAAACAGACCAAACTGGTAACTGTAAGTGAAGCGATTTTCCTGTGCTTCCAGTTCCATCCACCAGCCCCAAAATTCGCGCAGCTCAGGCGCAGGCTTCACGTTGACGCAAACTGCCAGGCAATCGAAAAAGAATCGATTATCTTCGCACTTGCCTTCACGGATGTAAGGACCTAGCGCGGTAAACTTCTTAATCAACCTGCTCTTCGGGTGTCCACTCGGTAACGTCATTGCGATCTCCTGTTATGAAGCAACTGTTTTACCAAAACAGTAGAATTTAGCAAATTATTAACACAATCTCTTTTCAATCCAGTGCGTGATTTCCTGGAGCGCTTTGTCAAAATTGCGATACACCGGGTTAAACGGTATCTCTAAAAGTTTACCATCGGCGGATGAAGAGGTGATTAAACGCGACTCTTCCTCCGGACTGAACGGATCGTTCTTCCAGAAGCCCGACAGCATGGGCGTCGGGCAGCGTCTGCCGAGCAGTCCCTGCACCTTCAGCGAGTAGCGATTAAGCTCAACGCACAGCGCGTCGTCGGAGGCGTCGTGCATCCCCAGCCGGCTCGCCAGCACGTCAAGATACATTTCCGGTACGGCGCGCTGGCGTTGCACGTCGCTAAGCAACGCGTGTACAACCGGGCCGAGGCAGGCTACCGCTTTCAGACGCGGCGACTCAAGATAAGCGAGGCGCACCGCCACGTTCGCGCCAAAGCGGAAACCAAACGCCGCCACGCGGGTGTGGTCCACCCACGGTATGTTAGGCAACGCTTTCAGCACATGCTGATGCAACAGGCTGGAATCCTGAGTGAGTTTCCACTTCGACGAGAACCCTACCGACGGCATATCCAGCGTCAGCATGGCGATGCCGCGCGGGGCGAAGTAACGCTCATACAAGGTGTAATAATCAGTTTGCATGGCGTCGAGGCCGCCGCACATCAGTACGGTCGGGAACGGCCCGTCGCCTTTCGGCATATGTAAAAAGCCGGTCACGGGCGAACCGCCGGGAATAGCGAACTCCATTTCACGCAGCGTACCGGGCAACCGCTGCGCCGCCTCTTCATAAGCCCGGTTAGCCAACGCCTGCGCCTGCTCAGCCAGCTCGTCGCCTTTCAGATGTGGGTAGGCGGCAATATTATACAGCGTGGACGCATGCAGCCAGTGGCGACCGCTGCGTTCAGCGTCCTGCTCCTGACAAGCCTTCTGCTGCCAGTCCATCGCCTGTTTCGACCATTCATAAATCCAGTTGCCGCCGCGGTAGCCAACCACCGTATCGTACAGTTCAGCGTCGGTGCGCTCGGCTTCGCTCATGACGATGCGCGCCTGCACGTCGAGGATTTCCCACGGGTCCACGCCGCGCCAGATCCACATCAGGCGGTTAATCATACGATACCAGTGGGGAACGTTTTTACCGTCCAGCGTGGATTGCACCGGCGACTGCGTACCGGCATTGAACCGACGAACCAGGGTCGACGTTTCAGGATGTTTAAAGCGGGGTTTGAACAGGGTTTCACTGAGGTTAGCCTGTGACATGCGTGCAGCCTCCTTAAATACTTACTGAGGCTTATTGTAACCTGTCATGGCGTAAAGAGAACAACGCCCGGCATTGCCAGGCGTTGAAACGTGCGGAGATTAGCGACCAGAAATCGGCGGAACGAAGACCACGCCCATGTCCCATGGCTGCTCAATCCAGGTATCCTGCGGGATATCAATAACATAGTCGTCAACCAGCGGACGGCCTGCCGGTTTGGCAAAGATCGTGACGAAGTGGGCTTTCGGATACATTTCGCGGATAGCCACCGCGGTTCCACCGGTATCGACCAGATCGTCGATGACGATAAAGCCTTCACCGTCGCCTTCCGCGCGCTTGAGCACTTTCAGTTCGCGCTGGTTGTCGTGATCGTAGCTGGAGATGCAAACGGTATCGACATGACGAATACCCAATTCACGCGCCAGTAATGCGCCCGGTACCAGACCACCACGGCTAACGGCAATAATGCCTTTCCACTGTTCTGAAGGCATCAGGCGAGCTGCCAGTTTGCGTGCGTGAATCTGCAACATGTCCCAGGTGACGACGTATTTTTCGCTCATGTGAAGTGTCCCAGCCTGTTTATCTACGGCTTAAAAAGTGTTCGAGGGGGAAATAGGTTGCGCGAGATTATAGAGATCTGACGCAGCAAAAACCAGTGTTTCGCGGTATCCGCCCCTCTTTTTACGTGCTTTATACTACCCGCCGACAAAGAAAGTGGTATTCTCAACCGCATTGCGCAAGCCTGACTTGTGGTAATGATTAACCTGCTAACCCTGTGTGCGACAAGCCTGTTTGCCGTACACCGATGAGGAGACTCAACGTGTCTGAACTGTCTCAGTTATCACCACAACCGCTGTGGGATATTTTTGCCAAAATCTGCTCCATTCCGCATCCGTCCTATCATGAAGAACAGCTCGCTGAGCACATTGTTGGCTGGGCGAAAGAGAAAGGTTTCCACGTAGAGCGCGACCAGGTCGGTAATATCCTGATTCGCAAGCCCGCGACCGCAGGCATGGAAAACCGCAAGCCGGTCGTGCTGCAGGCGCACCTCGACATGGTGCCGCAGAAAAATAACGACACCGTACACGATTTCACCAAAGATCCTATTCAGCCCTATATCGACGGCGAGTGGGTAAAAGCGCGCGGCACCACTCTGGGGGCAGACAACGGCATTGGTATGGCCTCTGCGCTGGCGGTTTTAGCCGATGACAGCGTAGTCCACGGACCGCTGGAAGTGCTGCTGACCATGACCGAAGAAGCCGGAATGGACGGCGCGTTTGGTCTGCAGGCCAACTGGCTGCAGGCGGACATTCTGATCAATACCGACTCTGAAGAAGAGGGTGAGATCTACATGGGCTGCGCAGGGGGGATTGATTTTACCTCTAACCTGAAGCTTGAGCGCGAAGCCGTTCCGGCGGGCTTCCAGTGCGTTAAGCTAACCCTGAAAGGGTTGAAGGGCGGCCACTCCGGCGGCGAAATCCACGTTGGCCTCGGTAACGCCAACAAGCTGCTGGTGCGCTTCCTCGCCGGTCATGCGCAAGAGCTGGATCTGCGTCTGGTCGACTTTAATGGCGGCACCCTGCGTAACGCGATTCCGCGCGAAGCGTTTGCCACCGTTGCGGTTGCGGCTGATAAGGTCGAGGCGCTGAAAGCGCGGGTCAATACTTACCAGGCTATCCTGAAAAACGAACTGGCAGAGAAAGAGAAAAATCTCGTGGTTCTGCTGGAAACGACGACCAACGAGAAAGCGGCGCTGACCGCGCAGTCTCGCGACAGCTTTATTCGTCTGCTGAACGCGACCCCGAACGGCGTGATCCGCAATTCTGACGTCGCCAAAGGCGTGGTGGAAACGTCGTTAAACGTGGGCGTGGTCACCATGACTGACGACAACGTAGAAATTCACTGCCTGATCCGTTCGCTGATCGACAGCGGTAAAGACTACGTGGTGAGTATGCTGGATTCTCTCGGCAAGCTGGCAGGCGCGAAAACCGAAGCGAAAGGCGGCTACCCGGGCTGGCAACCGGATGCTAACTCGCCGGTGATGCACCTGGTGCGGGAAACCTATCAGCGTCTGTTCAACAAGACGCCGAACATTCAGATCATCCACGCAGGTCTGGAATGCGGTCTGTTCAAAAAACCGTACCCGGACATGGACATGGTTTCCATCGGGCCAACCATTACCGGTCCGCACTCGCCGGATGAGCAGGTTCATATCGAAAGCGTGGGTCATTACTGGACGCTGCTGACGGAACTGCTGAAAGCGATCCCGGCAAAATAAGTCGGTAATCCATACCGGATGGCGCTACGCCATCCGGTCGTCTATAACCCCAGCAGTAACTGCCGCTCCAGCTGCGGGTCAAGCAGCGTAACGTGTAATCCCACCAGACGAACGCCTCGCCCTCCCCGTCTTTCGTCCCAGGTTTTACGCGCGGTAGAAAGTAAATCGTCTTTGTTCAACCGCGGCCAGACGTGTTCCTGGGTGGTTTGCTGAAAATCATTAAATTTTAATTTCACCCCCTGACGGGCGATTAATAAATCCGGCTTGACCTTTGCCAGACGGCGTTCAAGCTCGGGGTATAAGCGCTCGATGATTGCCTCACATTCCGACCAGTGATGAATATCTTCCGCCATCGTCCGTTCGACACCCACGGATTTTCGCAGGCGCTCGCTGTTGACGTCCCGCCCGTCAATTCCCTGACTGCGCTCCCAGATAATGCGTCCGAATTTGCCAAAGCGTTTTAACAGCGTCGCCAGGTCAAAATGCTGAATATCGCCGCAGGTACGCAGTCCCATACTTTCCAGTTTTGCCGCAGAGACTTTTCCCACGCCGGGGATTTTTTCCAGCGGCAGCGTTTCGAGAAATGCCGGAACGTCTGCTGGCGTGATCACGTACTGCCCGTTTGGTTTATTCAGATCAGAAGCGATTTTTGCCAGAAATTTTACCGGTGCGACGCCCGCAGAAGCGGTCAACCGCAGTTCGTTAAAAATGGTCTGGCGAATTTCCTGAGCGATAAGCGTCGCGGAGCCATGACAGTGGGTGCTGTCGGTGACGTCAAGATAGGCCTCGTCCAGCGAGAGGGGTTCAATGCGCGAGGTGTAGCGGGAGAAAATTTCGCGGATATGTTCTGACGCTTCTTTATACGCATCGAAACGACCGGGTAATAAGGTGAGGTGCGGGCATAACTTTAACGCCATTCCGGTGGGCATCGCGCTGCGCACGCCAAACTTTCGCGCCGGATAATTGGCAGTGCTGATCACGCCACGCCGCTCCCGGCTGCCGCCAATGGCGATGGGAATATCGCGCAGCGCGGGGTTGTCGCGCATTTCAACCGCGGCGAAAAAACAGTCCATATCAACATGTATGATTTTACGCATCGCCCCTCCCGCACACTGTTTAAGTATACAGTATTTTTAGGGAATGAGAAGTCAATGAAGAACCCATAATGTGGTGTCAAAAGAGATGCAATTAAAGAAATGTCTTAATTCGTTTTAGCGTAAAGTGTAAACACAACACGCGGGGCTTGCGAAAAACTGCCGTGGTGCTAATGTGAGCGCTTAAAATCCAGATTCGTCCGATTTTGGGTACTGATATTTGCCGTTCTGGCATGTGTAACCGTTTTATCAAGGAACAAGCAGTATGCGTAAAATCGCATTGTTTATTGCGATGCTTTTGATCCCGTGCGTGTCATTCGCCGGTTTGCTGAGTAGCAATAGCTCCACGACGCCGATCAGCAAAGAGTATAAGCAGCAGTTGATGGGTTCGCCTGTCTATATTCAGATCTTTAAAGAAGAGCGCACGCTTGATCTCTACGTTAAGATGGGCGAACAGTACCAGTTGCTCGACAGCTATAAGATTTGTAATTACTCCGGCGGTTTAGGCCCTAAACAGCGCCAGGGAGATTTCAAAAGCCCGGAAGGTTTTTACAGCGTTCAGCGTAGCCAGCTCAAACCGGACAGCCGTTTCTATAAAGCCATTAACATTGGCTTTCCTAACGCCTATGACCGCGCACACGGTTATGAGGGCAAGTATCTGATGATTCACGGCGCCTGCGTGTCCGTTGGCTGCTACGCCATGACCGACAGCGGGATTGACGAGATTTTCCAGTTCGTCACCGGCGCGCTGGTGTTTGGCCAGCCGAGCGTTCAGGTCAGCATCTACCCGTTCCGCATGACCGACGCCAATATGCAGCGTCACAAGTACTCTTATTACAAGTCGTTCTGGGCGCAGTTAAAGCCAGGCTACGACTACTTTGAGCAGACCCGCAAGCCACCGACCGTTTCCGTTGTCGATGGCCGCTATGTGGTCAGCAAGCCGTTGAGCCACGAGGTGGTTCACCCGCAGCTGGCGTCAAACTATACGCTCCCCGAGACAAAATAACGCCCACTCGCCTGGCATGATCTTTTGCCAGGTTTCATTGCCCGTCAGCGGTTGAGTGGCGATCACCGAGACCACATCGTTAGGTGTGGTCTGCGAGCTGAAGTCAATTTCCACATCCTGATCCAGCAGCGTAGCAACGCCAAACGGCGCCCGGCGCGTGATCCAGTACAGATTCGTTGAGCAGAACGCCATCACATAGCGTCCGTCTGACAGCAGCATATTGAACACGCCTTTTTCCCGCAGCCCCCCCGCCAGCGTCGCGATATATTTAAACACCGAGGCCATGTTGCCCGGCGTGCGTGGGTAACGCAGGGTGAGCTTATGCAGCATCCAGCAAAACGCCTTTTCACTGTCTGTTTCGCCAACCGGACGGAAGTTGCCGGTTTCGAGAGATTTATAACCGCTAAGCTGCCCGTTATGGGCATACGTCCAGTTACGCCCCCACAGCTCGCGGGTAAAAGGATGGGTGTTCTCCAGCGCCACTTCGCCGCGATTCGCCTGACGAATATGGGCTATCACCGAGCAGGATTTTATCGGATACTCCTGTACCAGTCTGGCGATGGGGGAGTTAAAGCTGGGCTGGGGATCTTTAAATGTGCGACAGCCTTTGCCTTCATAAAAGGTGATACCCCAGCCGTCTTTATGCGGTCCGGTGCCGCCCCCACGCTGTACCAGCCCGGTAAAACTAAAGCAAATGTCGGTGGGCACATTGGCGCTCATCCCGAGCAGTTCGCACATATATCACCTCCACAACAGCGGGGGACCAGTTTGCCCCCCAGCGAAGCCTTACTTAACCATCTCTTTTTCGATCAGTTGGATCAGGATATGGATCACTTTAATGTGGATTTCCTGAATACGATCGGCGTAGCCAAAATGCGGCACGCGAATTTCGATATCGGCCGTTCCCACCATTTTGCCGCCGTCTTTGCCAGTCAGGGTGATCACTTTCATGCCCTTTTCGCGCGCTGCGGCGATGGCTTTGATCACGTTGCCGGAATTGCCGGACGTGGAGATGCCTAACAGTACATCGCCTTCGCGCCCCACGGCTTCGACGTAACGAGAAAAGACGTAGTCGTAGCCAAAATCGTTGCTGACGCAGGAAATGTGGCTGACGTCAGAAATGGCAATCGCCGGATAGCCCGGACGGTTTTCACGGTAACGGCCGGTCAGTTCTTCCGCAAAGTGCATAGCGTCGCAGTGGGAGCCGCCGTTGCCGCAGGAAAGCACCTTACCACCCGCTTTAAAACTGTCTGCCAGCAGGACCGCCGCGCGCTGAATGGCGTGAATGTTGGCGTCATCTTTTAAAAAGTTAGCCAGCGTTTCCGCCGCTTCGTTCAGTTCGTTACGAATAAGATCCTGGTACATGAGGATATCCTTCAGCATGAATGTAAATGACAGAATGCAGTGTACCGGATAGCACCGGAAGCGAGAAGCACAAGCCTCGCTCATCCCCCGCCCTTTTGATTTTTCGTGCCGCGACAAACGGCAACAATGTGAGCTTCGTTGTAATTATTTTGTAAACACATTGCTAAAAGAATTTACATCCACTACAACCTAATCATCACAAGTGGTCAGACCTCCTACAAGCAAGGGAGCTTTTCGTTATGATGATTTTGAGTATTCTCGCTACGATTGTTTTGCTCGGCGCGCTGTTTTATCACCGCGTGAGCTTATTCCTTAGCAGCCTGATCCTGCTCGTATGGACGGCAGCACTCGGTGTGGCCGGACTGTGGAACATCTGGCTGTTGGTGCCTCTGGCCATTATTCTGGTGCCGTTTAACGTGACGCCAATGCGCAAGTCGATGATTTCCGCGCCGGTGTTCCGCGGCTTCCGTAAGGTCATGCCGCCAATGTCGCGCACCGAAAAAGAAGCCATCGATGCCGGGACCACCTGGTGGGAAGGCGATCTGTTCCAGGGGAAACCGGACTGGAAAAAACTGCACAATTACCCACAGCCGCGCCTGACCGCAGAAGAACAAGCGTTTATTGACGGTCCGGTAGAAGAAGCGTGCCGCATGGCGAACGATTTCCAGATCACGCATGAGCTGGCGGATCTGCCGCCCGAATTATGGGCCTTCCTGAAAGAACATCGCTTCTTTGCGATGATCATCAAAAAAGAGTACGGCGGTCTGGAATTTTCTGCCTACGCCCAGTCGCGCGTGTTGCAAAAACTGTCCGGCGTTTCCGGGATTCTGGCGATTACCGTTGGCGTACCCAACTCATTAGGGCCCGGGGAACTGCTGCAACATTACGGTACCCAGGAGCAGAAAGACCACTATCTGCCTCGCCTGGCCCGCGGTCAGGAAATTCCCTGCTTTGCGCTGACCAGCCCGGAAGCGGGTTCCGATGCGGGAGCCATTCCGGACACCGGTATCGTCTGTATGGGTGAATGGCAGGGTCAGCAGGTGTTGGGGATGCGCCTGACCTGGAACAAGCGTTACATCACGCTCGCGCCGATCGCCACCGTACTGGGGCTGGCGTTTAAGCTGTCTGATCCGGAAAAACTGCTGGGTGGTGAAGAAGAGCTCGGCATTACCTGCGCGTTGATCCCCACCTCGACGCCTGGCGTAGAAATTGGTCGCCGCCACTTCCCGCTGAACGTGCCGTTCCAGAACGGTCCAACGCGCGGCAAAGATGTCTTTGTGCCGATCGATTACATCATTGGCGGGCCGAAAATGGCCGGTCAGGGTTGGCGTATGCTGGTCGAATGCCTCTCGGTCGGCCGTGGGATCACCCTGCCGTCAAACTCGACGGGAGGACTGAAGTCCGTTGCCATGGCGACCGGCGCTTATGCCCATATCCGTCGTCAGTTTAAAATCTCTATCGGTAAGATGGAGGGTATTGAAGAACCGTTAGCGCGCATCGCCGGTAACGCCTACGTGATGGACGCAGCGGCGTCGCTGATTACCTATGGCATTATGCTCGGTGAGAAACCGGCTGTCCTGTCGGCCATTGTGAAGTACCACTGTACGCATCGCGGTCAGCAGTCAATCATCGACGCGATGGATATTACTGGCGGTAAAGGCATTATGCTGGGCGAAGGCAACTTCCTTGCCCGCGCTTATCAGGGCGCGCCAATCGCGATTACCGTTGAAGGCGCGAATATCCTGACCCGCAGCATGATGATCTTTGGTCAGGGCGCGATACGCTGCCATCCGTATGTACTGGAGGAAATGGCCGCCGCGCAGAACAACGACGTTAACGCATTCGATAAGCTGTTGTTTAAACATATCGGTCACGTCGGCAGCAATAAAGTTCGCAGTTTCTGGCTGGGTCTGACGCGCGGCCTTACCAGCACCTCGCCAACCAGCGACGCAACCAAACGTTACTACCAGCATCTTAACCGTCTGAGCGCAAACCTGGCGCTGCTGTCCGATGTTTCTATGGCGGTGCTGGGCGGTAGCCTGAAGCGTCGCGAGCGTATCTCCGCGCGTCTGGGGGATGTATTGAGCCAGCTGTATCTGGCCTCGGCGGTGCTGAAGCGGTATGACGATGAAGGCCGTCATGAGGCTGACCTGCCGCTGGTTCACTGGGGGGTTCAGGATGCGTTGTATCAGGCAGAGCAGGCCATTGACGATCTGTTGCAAAACTTCCCAAATCGTCTGGTTGCCGGTCTGCTGAACGTGGTGATCTTCCCGACCGGTCGTCACTATCTGGCGCCATCGGATAAGCTGGATCATAAAGTGGCGAAAATCCTCCAGGTGCCAAACGCGACGCGCGACCGTATTGGCCGCGGCCAGTACCTGACGCCGAGTGAGCATAATCCGGTAGGCCTGCTGGAAGCAGCATTGCGTGACATCATTGCCGCCGAACCAATCCACCAGCGGATCTGTAAAGAGATTGGCAAAAACCTGCCGTTTACCCGTCTGGACGAACTGGCGCAGAACGCGCTGGCGAAAGGCTTGATCGACAAAGATGAAGCCGCCATTCTGGTCAAAGCCGAAGAGAGCCGTCTGCGCAGCATCAACGTGGATGATTTCGACGCCGATGCGCTGGCGACACAGCCGGTAAAGCTGCCGGAGAAGACGCGTAAAGTCGAAGCGGCATAACGCTTTCGCCTCATCGTTTAGCCCTGCTCCGGCAGGGCTTTTTATTGCCCCCGTTTCCTGAAACCTCGTGCTACAGTGTTTGGATGCTGTTCAAAAAGGAGTATCGACCATGCCTGGCCTGAAAATTACGCTGCTGCAACAATCGCTGGTGTGGATGGATGGTCCCGCTAATTTACGTCATTTTGACCTGCAGCTTGAACTTATGAGCGGACGCGATCTGATCGTTTTGCCGGAGATGTTCACCACAGGCTTTGCCATGGAAGCCGCCAGCAGCGCGCTTTCTCAGGAGGACGTGATTGACTGGATGCGAGGCAAGGCGCGACAAACAAATGCGATGATTGCCGGTAGCGTAGCCCTGCCAGGCGAGACAGGAGCGGTAAACCGCTTTTTGCTGGTTGAGCCCGAAGGAACGGTACACTTTTACGATAAGCGTCATTTGTTTCGCATGGCGGACGAGCATGAATATTATCAGTCGGGTGACACCCGAAAAGTGGTCGACTGGCGCGGCTGGCGGATCCTGCCGCTGATTTGCTATGACCTGCGCTTTCCGGTGTGGTCGCGTAACCGAAACGACTACGATCTGGCGCTGTACGTCGCCAACTGGCCCGCTCCCCGTTCGCTGCACTGGCAGACGCTGCTGGCGGCGCGCGCTATCGAAAACCAGGCTTACGTGGCGGGATGTAATCGCGTCGGCACCGACGGCAATGGACATCACTACCGAGGCGACAGTCGGGTAATCAATCCTCAGGGCGAAATCATTGCGACCGCGGACGCCCACCAGGCGACACGGATCGACGCAGACCTGTCGCTGAGCGCACTGAAGGAATATCGGGAAAAGTTTCCCGCCTGGCAGGACGCGGACGGGTTTACGTTATGGTAAGAGATGTTGAAGCCATGCAAAAACGACGAAAGCCTGAATCATTGCTGATTCAGGCTTTCTGAATAGTGGCGGAACGGACGGGACTCGAACCCGCGACCCCCTGCGTGACAGGCAGGTATTCTAACCAACTGAACTACCGCTCCGCGTTGTGTTCCACTTGGGAACGAAGCGCATATTACGGATTGGTATGCACCTCGTCAACGCTTTTTCTCATGTTTTTAATCGTTTGCTCTAAATTTCACCCGGACGGCGATTTTTACATCATTAACGGCCTGACTTACGCCCGCCAAAGGCAGCTTCCGCCCTTTTTCTCAACCAGGTCAAGACGCGATTCATGGGCGGCGACCTCCTCATCAGAGGCAAAAACAACGCGTAGTTTGCGAGCCTGACGCACAAGACGCTGGATTGTCTCTTCACCCTGTTGCTGCTGAGTTTCCCCTTCCATGGCAAAAGTCATCGACGTTTGTCCGCCCGTCATCGCCAGATAAACGTCGGCCAGGATCTGGGCATCGAGCAATGCGCCGTGAAGCGTACGTTTGCTGTTATCGATCTCATAACGCGAACATAACGCATCAAGGCTGTTGCGCTTGCCGGGGAACATCTTTCTTGCCAGCGCCAGACTGTCGGTAACTTTACAGAAGGTGTTGGTTTTAGGGATATCGCGATTGAGCTTCGCGAACTCGTAATCCATAAAGCCGATATCAAACGACGCGTTATGAATCACCAGCTCTGCGCCACGGATATAGTCGAGAAACTCATCGGCCACTTCGGCAAAGGTTGGCTTATCCAGCAGAAACTCATCCGCAATTCCGTGAACGCCGAACGCTTCCGGGTCCACCAGCCGGTCAGGCTTAAGATAGATATGAAAGTTATTGCCCGTCAGACGCCGGTTGATGACTTCCACCGCGCCGATCTCAATGATCTTGTGCCCCTCGTAGTGCGCGCCAATCTGGTTCATACCGGTGGTTTCGGTATCGAGGACGATCTGTCGTGTAATTGCAGTGCTCATAGCGGTCATTTATGTCAGACTTGTCGTTTTAGGGTTCGATTCAATTACAGGAAGTCTACCAGAGATGCTTAAACAGGTAGAAATTTTCACCGATGGCTCCTGCCTGGGTAATCCCGGTCCGGGAGGTTATGGGGCGATTTTACGCTATCGCGGACGCGAGAAAACCTTTAGTGAAGGTTATACCCTCACCACCAACAACCGCATGGAGCTCATGGCGGCGATCGTTGCGCTGGAGGCGCTCAAAGAACATTGTGAAGTCATTTTAAGCACCGACAGCCAGTACGTGCGCCAGGGGATTACTCAATGGATCCACAACTGGAAAAAACGCGGCTGGAAAACGGCAGAGAAAAAGCCGGTAAAAAATGTCGATTTGTGGAAACGGCTTGATGCAGCGCTCGGCCAGCATCAAATAAAATGGGAATGGGTAAAAGGCCACGCAGGCCATCCGGAAAACGAACGCTGCGATGAGCTGGCGCGCGCAGCAGCCATGAACCCAACCCGGGAAGATGTCGGTTATCAGACAGAAGAAGCTTAAGCGTCCGGTTTGCGAAATTGCCGGGTGGCGCCCACGGCCTGGGGAATTCGCGCTTTGGTTTTGCTCTGTTTCATTGGGTTAAGCGTAAGCGGAATCGTGCGCTTACGCGCCACAATCGTCTGCATACAGCCCAATGCAGGAAGATGCGCGCTCAGCATTTTTCCGCCGTTCTTTTTCCACGGCAGCACATGAAAGCGGCTGTAATACATCACCTCAAAATTCAACAAGGACAGCCAGTCCAACTGGCGCATCAGCGTAAACATTCGGCTATTGTAAGGAGGTGACTTACGCAGCACCGGCACCAGCTTACGCAGCCCCATCAGGCTCACCGGGTTAAAACCGCTGAGCACCAGCCAGCCATCATCAATCAGTACACGATCGGCTTCGCGCAGTAGACGGTGAGGATCGTCGCACCAGGGGAGCGTGTGCGCCAACAGGCAGACATCGACCGATTTCGGGGCGAAAGGAAGATGTAGCGGATCGGCCTGAACCTGGACAGGCGAGCCTTTGGTCGACACATTGACCTGATGAGACACCGCGCAGGCTTCTGTGTTGATTTCTGCGCTTAAATTGCCCACTTTAAGCAGGTGAAATCCATACATTTTAGCGAACCACGGATTAAGCTGTTGTTCCAGCGCCTCACGATAGTACTCGCCCCAGGGCAAATCGCCCCAGCGATCGGGTGCTACAACTGTCTGAGGGTTCCTTGCCGGTTTCATCACAACCATCCGTTACGCATAGAGAGGTAATAAATGAATCTTAACAGTATTCCGGCGTTTGAGGACAACTACATCTGGGTTCTGAGTGATGACGAAGGTCGTTGCCTGATTGTCGATCCGGGCGACGCCGCGCCAGTCCTGCACGCCATTGCCGAGAATCATTGGCAACCCGAAGCCATTTTATTGACGCATCACCATAACGATCACGTTGGCGGGGTAAAAGAACTGGCGCAAAACTTTCCACACCTGGTGGTATACGGACCGGCAGAAACACAAAATAAAGGCGCTACGCATATCGTCAAAGAGGGCGATTCCGTGCCCATTTTGGGACATGAATTTAGCGTATTCGCTACCCCGGGTCACACTTTAGGACATATCTGTTACTTTAGTCATCCTTACCTTTTTTGCGGCGACACGCTTTTCTCGGGCGGTTGCGGACGGCTATTTGAAGGGACTGCCAGCCAGATGTATCAATCCCTTAAAAAAATAACTGCACTTCCTGATGATACGCTTGTTTGCTGTGCTCATGAGTATACGTTAGCAAATCTTAAGTTTGCTTTAAGCATTCTTCCGCACGATTCGTTCATAAATGATTATTATCGTAAAGTTAATGAGTTACGGGTAAAAAAACAAATGACACTACCCGTAATTCTGAAAAATGAGCGGCAAAATAATATTTTTCTGCGAACAGAAGATCCTGATTTAATTAATGAAATTAACAAAGAAACAATATTGCAACACCCTGAACAGCGTTTTGCATGGTTAAGGTCAAAGAAAGACACCTTCTGACAATTCCGGGTTGCCTTTTCAAAACTTCGCCGTTATGATCGGTCGTCTTTTAAGCAACTATTGACACACACATGAAGGCAAAAGCGATATTACTCGCCTCTGTCCTGCTCGTGGGTTGCCAGTCGTCTCAAAACGCAGGCAATGTCCAACAGCACGCACAGAGCCTTTCTGCAGCTGGTCAAGGGGAAGCAGGAAAGTTTACGAGTCAGGCGCGATGGATGGACGATGGGACGTCCCTCGCGCAGGATCAAGACTTGTGGGCTTTCATTGGCGACGAGCTAAAGATGGGAATTCCGGAGAATGACCGGATTCGCGAACAGAAACAAAAGTATTTACGCAATAAGAGCTATCTCCACGATGTAACTTTACGGGCAGAGCCGTATATGTACTGGATAGCCGGGCAGGTTAAGAAACGTAACATGCCGATGGAACTGGTACTACTACCCATAGTGGAGAGCGCTTTTGATCCTCACGCAACGTCTGGCGCCAATGCCGCAGGTATCTGGCAGATCATTCCGAGCACGGGACGCAATTACGGTTTAAAACAGACCCGCAATTATGATGCGCGTCGCGATCTTGTGGCCTCCACAACCGCAGCGCTCGACATGATGCAGCGTCTGAACAAGATGTTTGATGGCGACTGGTTACTGACCGTAGCGGCGTATAACAGCGGCGAAGGTCGGGTCATGAAGGCAATCAAAGCGAACAAGGCGCGTGGAAAATCCACTGACTTCTGGTCGTTGCCGTTGCCGCGTGAAACGAAGCTGTATGTGCCTAAGATGCTGGCCTTGAGCGATATTCTTAAGAACAGTAAACGTTACGGCGTGAGTCTGCCCACCCCGGACGAAAGCCGGGCACTGGCGCGTGTACGCTTGAGCAGCCCGGTTGAAATGGCGCAGGTTGCAGACATGGCGGGGATCTCCGTCAGCAAGCTGAAGACCTTTAACGCGGGAGTGAAAGGCTCCACGTTGGGCGTTAGCGGTCCACAGTATGTGATGGTGCCAAAGAAGCATGCAGAGCAACTGCGTGAGTCGCTGGCTTCCGGCGAGATTGCTGCCGTGCAGTCTACGTTGGTGGCCGATAACACGCCGCTGAACAGTCGTAGCTATACCGTTCGTTCAGGCGATACACTTTCCGGCATTGCTTCGCGTCTCGGCGTGAGCACCAGAGATTTGCAGCAGTGGAATAAACTGCGCGGATCATCGTTGAAAGTGGGCCAAAGCCTGACGATCGGCGCTGGCAGCAGTGCACAGCGACTGGCCAATAACAGCGACAGCATTACCTATCGCGTGCGGAAAGGCGATTCGTTGTCGAGCATTGCTAAACGTCACGGCGTAAACATCAAAGATGTGATGCGCTGGAACAGCGATACGGCAAATCTGCAGCCGGGTGATCAGCTGACGTTGTTTGTAAAAAACAACGCTACGCCGGACTCCTGAAGGCGGTAATAAAAATAAAGGCACTGGATTCCCCCCAGTGCCTTTTTTATTTATGCCGCTTTGTGGGCTTCAACCATTATCGTGTCGCTGCAGAATGAACCGTCGCCCTGTAAGTCGAAGTAAGCTTTTACTTCTGCCGAGGCACTCTCCTGATAAATACGGATCGCCTCCACCAGCGCTGCGGGAGTTCGCATTCTCGTAACCCATGAATGGAATTCCAGCGACAGACGATCGGTCAATAACGAGTCGGCCACGAAACTCGCCTCGCTGATCAACGACAGCCACTCGCCAGCAGAATAATTACGCACGTGAGAGGTGTCCCGCAACGCTTCAACGGTCTGTAACCAGATATCCCGTACCGGATGTCCTGGGGACATAACATCCATCACGATCAATACCCCGCCCGGCTTCAGTACCCGATTCACTTCCCGCAACGCCCGTCCGACATCATGCCAGTGATGTGCGGAGTATCGGCTGATAACCACGTCAAAAACGCCGTCTTCAAATGGCAAGGTTTCGGCATAACCCTGACGGGTAGTGATATTGCTAAACCCCTTCTCGTTTGCGGCGTGAGCGACAACATCGAGCATCTGAGAGGATAAATCATACGCCACCACCTCTTTGACGTTCTGCGCCGCGACGAAGCTGGCATGGCCGGCGCCACACCCCATGTCCAGCAAGCGGGCCTGCGGCAAAGAGAACAAGCGTGCTGCCAGACGCTGTAAGTCGCGTCCGGAGGCATGTACTGCGCTGGTTAAATAAGCGCTGGCCTGAGAGCCAAACTGTTTTTCAACGTTATCGTGGTGGGAATGGGATGTCATTGTGCTGTCCTTTCGTTGTTGACAAGATAAAGGGCAGCACCGCAGACAGGTCTGCCCCAACGGCAGACCTGACTCACCTTATTGATCAGGTTTGCCGGGACTGAATTCGACGAGTAGCGGATTGTGATCGGAAGCGCGCGTCACCAGTACGGAAGCCTCGCTGACGTTCAGACCACGGTAAAAGACAAAATCGAGAGGACGACCAAACGCCCGACGGCGCTGATCGTCAGTAAAGCGAACCTGCCGCAGGGACATCTCACGCGCAAAGCGATACAGCGCATTCATACGACGTCGGCTCCAGGCGTTAAAATCACCGGCCATAATCACCGGACCACTGTGATGCGCTATCTGGTCGCCGATGGGAAGTAACTGCTTACTGTACACATCAACCCCCAGACTAAAGTTCACTGCGTGAATATTCACGACCATCAGCAGTCGCGTATCCGGTAACGGATAGACCGTGACCAGTGCAGACTTGGCGAGACGCAGTATCGGCTCACGCTCGCGAAGAGGACAACAATAAACCGGATGCGCGGCTGACAGCGTCATCACCCCGGACGGGTGCTGCGGCAACACAAACGCCGGTACCTGATCGGCCGCCAGATAGTTAGCGGTCGCAAACTGGACCAGCTCCGGCGTGGTCTGTGCTTCCTGTAATAACACCAAATGCGCGTCTTTACCGAAATTTTTCAGCACCGACAGCCATTCGGCCCGCTGCTGCTTGAATATGTTCCACACCAGGATGCGTATCCGATCTTCACTGCTTAACGGCGCCCCGGCGGGTAATGCCTGGCCGATGCTCGAAAACGACCCGGGCGGCAATATCCGCTCAGCGGGTTGTCCGGCAACGTAGCGCATGGCATAGGTGTTTTTTCGCACTTTTAACTTTCAAACCTCTGTAACGTCAACCAGTCCGGTGTCGGACTGGTTCTTCTGTTATAGGGATTTTAGCTCACACTTTCAACGACCAATTACTGTTTGTTTGTAAGTAAGCGCTGACTTAAGCCACTTACCCCAGTGCGACCACGCGTTGCGGCTTGTCCATTCGGCCACTGACGCCAAGCAATAAAAAAGCGCCCAAAACAATCAGCGCGCCGATCCACGGCGTCTGCGCCAGCCCAACATGCTCAACCGTCTGCCCGCCAATCACCGATCCCAGCGCAATGCCAATATTAAAGGCGGCAATATTCAGCCCCGACGCGACATCAACCGCATTTGGGGTAAACAGCTCAGCCTTTTGCACGACATAGACCTGCAGTCCCGGAACATTGCCAAACGCGAAAATCCCCATCACCAGTATCGTTGCCAGCGCAGCGTAGTGCAGGGTGGCCGTGAACTGAAACACCATCAGCAGGAGAAACAACGCCGCAAAGATAAATTTTAGCGCGGGTACCGCACCATGCTTATCTGCCAGTCTGCCGCCCCAGATATTCCCCACCGCCACGGATACGCCATATCCCAGTAAGATCCAGCTCACCGCTGAGGGTGAGAAACCCGCAAGCTCCTGCATCATCGGCGCGAGAAAAGTAAACGCGGTAAAGACGCCGCCATACCCGAGCGCGGTAATGGCATAAATAAGCAGCAAACGTGGATGCGTTAATACGCGCAGTTGATCGCGGAGGGATGCCGCGGCGCGTCCGGGTATGTTCGCCGGAATCAATAGCTGGCTGCCGATCAGCGCGATAACGCCTAACAGGGAAACCGCCAGAAACGTTTCACGCCAGCCAACATGTTGACCGATAAACGTCCCCAGCGGCACGCCAGTGACCAGAGCCACTGTCAGCCCACCAAACATAATGGCAATGGCGGATGCCGCTTTCTCTTTTGGCACCAGACTGGTCGCGATGGTGGAGCCAACGGAGAAAAATACCCCGTGAGCCAATCCGGTAAGTAGCCGGGCAATAATAAGGGTGGTGTAACCCGGCGCCTGCCAGGCCAACAGATTACCCGCCGTGAACAATACCATCAGCGCGACCAGGAGCTGCTTACGCGGTAAGCGCCCTGTCAACGCGGTCAGCACTGGCGCGCCAATAGCAACACCCAGCGCATAGATAGAAACCAGCATCCCCGCCGAAGGAAGGGAGACAGATAACTGTTCGGCAATGGTCGGCACCAGCCCCACAATCACAAACTCGGTGGTACCAATAGCAAATGCGCTTATTGTTAGCGCGAATAACGCGAGAGGCATAAATTACTCCAGTTCATCACTATTCAGATGACACGCAGTATGCCGGGATGGTTTAATTACAAAAATATCCAAAATAACAATACAATTTTGCTTCAGAGGCAAAAATGAAAGCAACATCGGAAGAACTTGCTATCTTTGTATCAGTGGTGGAAAGCGGAAGCTTTAGCCGCGCAGCGGAACAACTTGGTCAGGCAAACTCAGCAGTCAGCCGGGCCGTTAAAAAACTGGAAATGAAGCTTGGCGTCAGTCTCCTTAACCGTACTACCCGTCAGCTCAGCCTGACGGAAGAAGGCGAACGTTACTTCCGGCGCGTGCAGTCCGTACTGCAGGAGATGGCTGCGGCAGAGACCGAGATTATGGAGACGCGAACCACGCCGCGTGGCCTGCTGCGCATTGACGCGGCCACGCCAGTCGTTCTGCACTTTCTGATGCCGCTGATTAAACCGTTTCGTGAGCGTTATCCAGAGATTATCCTTTCTCTGGTTTCTTCCGAGACCTTTATCAATCTTATTGAACGGAAAGTGGATGTGGCTATCCGCGCGGGCACATTGACGGATTCGAGCCTGCGCGCCCGACCATTGTTTACCAGCTACCGTAAAATTATTGCCTCGCCAGAGTATGTATCGCGTTTTGGTAAACCCGAGACGGTAGAAGAGTTGAAGCAGCACCTTTGCCTGGGCTTTAGCGAACCGGTCTCGCTTAATACCTGGCCCATCGCCTGTCGCGACGGTCAGCTTCACGAAATTATATGCGGTATTTCATCGAATAGCGGAGAGACGCTTAAACAGCTTTGCCTTAGCGGCAACGGCATTGCCTGTCTGTCAGATTATATGATTGATCGGGAGATCGAGCGGGGTGAGCTGATTGAGCTCATGGCCGATAAACGTTTGCCGGTAGAGATGCCATTCAGCGCGGTGTATTACAGCGATCGCGCGGTGAGTACTCGCATTCGGGCGTTCATCGACTTTCTGAGCGAACATATCAAAACAGCTCCCGAAGGAGCTGTCTGAAAGGGAGAAGGCACAGATCAGGAATTAATCCCACTCTGGCGCCAACCCCTCGGGACTGACCAGGCGATCGTTACAGTCCAGCGTGGCGATTGCGTGTTTATCTTCAGCATCCAGCTTCAGATTCAGCGCCTGAAGATTACTCGCGAGGTTTTCCCGTTTTGTGGAAGAGGGAATGACTGAATAGCCTTCACCTATTGCCCACGCCAGGATCACCTGGGCTGGCGTTGCGCTATGCTTCGCTGCAATACGGGAAATCACTTCATCATTCAGAGCTTTACCATACGCCAGGGTCATGTAAGAGGTGATATGGATGCCGTGCTGTTTTGCCCACTCAACCACTTTACCGTTTTGCAAATAAGGCGACAGCTCAATCTGATTTGTCGCGATATTATCAACGCCTACGGCGGCAATGGCTTTTTCCATCAATGGGATAGTGAAGTTCGAGATACCGATTTCACGAGTGAGTCCTTGCTCTTTCGCTTCCAGCAATGCCTGCATAAATTCTGCAACCGGAACAGCATCATTAGGCGAAGGCCAGTGGATTAGCGTCAGATCGACATAATCGGTACGTAGCTTTTTAAGACTTTCTTTCAGGCTGGGAATGAGCTTGTCTTTGCTCAGATTTTCAGTCCAGATCTTGGTGGTGATGTATAAGTCACCGCGTGGAATGCCGCTTTCTGCAATCGCCTGCCCTACTGCCGCTTCATTGTCATAAATTTGTGCCGTATCGACAGCACGATAGCCCAGCGCGAGAGCTGTTTTCACGGACGCAATAACCACGTCGTCCTTAAGACGAAAAGTACCTAAACCAAATGCCGGGATAGCCATAAAATTCCTCGTTAATTCTGTATGTTTGTAAACTCAAAGGATTATGACTTTCTGGTGCAGCTGGAAAAAGAGCGTAAAGCGCAGAGGATTTTTGCGAATTTGGCAATAATGGAACGGCAGGCAAAGAAAAAGCCCTGAGTGTTAACTCAGGGCTCTTAATAAGTGGCGGAACGGACGGGACTCGAACCCGCGACCCCCTGCGTGACAGGCAGGTATTCTAACCAACTGAACTACCGCTCCACCGAATTTTTCTACAACCACTGATTTTTACATCAGTCTACTGCTTAATTTGATGCCTGGCAGTTCCCTACTCTCGCATGGGG
>NZ_LNHZ01000071.1:0-475 GCF_001463265.1 Citrobacter sp. 50677481 | reverse complement strand
CTTCATGGTTGCGATAATTGAGAGACTCACGAACAACTTTCGTTGTTCTGTGTTTCAATTTTCAGCTTGATCCAGATTTTTAAAGAGCAAAACTTCGCAGTGAACCCTTTCAGGTACACTCTGAAGTTTTCTTACGTAAACGTTCTACAGAATGGTGGAGCTATGCGGGATCGAACCGCAGACCTCCTGCGTGCAAAGCAGGCGCTCTCCCAGCTGAGCTATAGCCCCATCGTGTAGTCAGAACCTCTTTACCGATAATTCGTTTCCGGGCGCGGCGTGGTGAAGCGAAGCATACATCAGTATGCGAGCTTTGCCACAACAAAGCACGGGAGCGAATTTGGTAGGCCTGAGTGGACTTGAACCACCGACCTCACCCTTATCAGGGGTGCGCTCTAACCACCTGAGCTACAAGCCTGTAGAGGTTTTACTGCTCGTTTTTCATCAGACAATCTGTGTGAGCACTACAAAGGCAGGT
>NZ_LNHZ01000070.1:0-196075 GCF_001463265.1 Citrobacter sp. 50677481 | reverse complement strand
ACGGTGTTGATGGTCACCACCGGCGCGGCAGTGTCGACGGTCAGGGTATGGCTGGCCGAACCGGTATTACCGGCGGCGTCTGCCACGCTGGCCGTCACTGCCCCCGTTGTGATGGAGGCCACGTCCGCTGCCGGGACGGTGACGCTCCAGCTGCCGTTGGCCTGTACCTGGGTGGTGTAGCCGGTGCCGCCAATCGTCACGGTCACCGTCTGACCCGCCGGAGCGGTGGTAGTGCCGCCGATCAGCAGATCCGCCTGCGCTTCGGTGGCGTTCAGGATATCGTCTGCCGCGATGGTGCTGATGGTGATCACCGGCGCGTGGGAGTCCAGGGTGACGGTATGGCTCGCACTGGCCGTGTTGCCACTGACGTTAGTCACGCTTACGCCAATCTGTTCGCGGCTGTCGGTCAGTAAATCCATCGCCGATGACGGTACAGTCACGCGCCAGGAACCGTCCGCCTGAACCTGTGCCGTAAAAGTCTGGTCAGCGAATTTCACCACCACAGTTTGACCCGCTTCCACGCCCTGAGTTTGCCCTGAAAGCAGCAGGTCTGCGCCTTTCTCCGCGGCGTTAATGAGATCGTCTGCGGCAACGGTATTGATCGTAATTGCCACCGGATCAAGATCCAGCTCAACCGGATGATCAACGGACACGGGGTTGCCCCAGCCATCCTGTGCGCTGGCCGTTACGGTCAGTTGTCCTGCGTTCCAGTTTTGCAAGTCGCTTGCCGGAACACCAATCTGCCAACCCCCGTTGCTGCTCACCACCGCCTGATAATTCACGTTATTGATAGACACCGTGACCAGTGTACCCGCCGCCAGATGGCTGCTGCTACCGCTCACCACCAGATCCTGATGGTGTTCGATGGCATTAACAATGTCGTCGCCAGAAAGCGTATTTATACGCAGGCCCGGCAGCGACGCATTAATGCTGATATCGCGATCGCCGGTCCCGGTATTGCCGTGACTGTTGGTTACGGAAGCGGTAAAGGTGAGGTCGCCATCGCCAAAGTGTTGCAGGTCGTTGGCCGGAATGGTCACCTTCCAGCTCAGATCATTTTCCACGGTAGCGCTGTAGCTTTTTCCGCCGACCTGAACGGTGACCGTATCGCCCGCCGCGGCATGGATGACACGACCGCTTAAAATCTGGTCGCTTTGCGTTTCCGCGTGGTTCACCAGGTTGTCGGTGGCGAAGTGATTAATGACCACCTGCGGCAGCACCGTGTCGACGAGGAAGGATGCGCTGGTCGTGCCGCTGTTACCGGTGGCGTCCGTGCCGCTAACGGTGACATGATAGAGGGTATTGGCAAGGTTCAGTACATCAGAAACCGGCACCTGAACAGACCAGACGCCACCGTTGACCGTTGCGGTATAGGCGATATTGTTGAGCATCACGGTCAGGGTGCTACCGTCCGCGAGAGTACTGGCGCCGCTTAAGGTCAGCGGCTGCATCGACTCCTGGGCGTTAAGTACGTTGTCCTGGCTAATAGTATCGACGGTGATCCCGACGGCCAGGCTGTTGAGAGTCACATCGTGGGTGGCTGTGCTGGTATTGCCCGCCGCATCGGTCACCGTCACGGTAATGGTGTGCTGCCCGTTGCTCATGGAATTAAACAACGAGGCCGGAACGCCCACGCTCCAGCTGCCGTCTGCCTGTACCACGCCAGTAAAGGTCTGATCACCAAACTGAACGGTCACGACGTCGCCGGGCGCGGCGCCGTTCGCCATTCCTGAAATCAGTTGAGCGACATCCTGCTCATCATCATTAAGGATATTATCGCCAGCTACGGGATTGACCGTCAGGATCGGCGCGGTGGTGTCGACAGTCAGTTGATCGGAGAAATCCGCCGCGTTCCCGGCTTTATCGCTCACTGAAACCGTCAAAGAATGGTCGCCATTCGCCAGCGCCTGTACGTCTGCGGCGTCCACCGTCAGCGCCCAGGTCCCCTCGTTCGTCACAAGGGCGGTATAGGTTTGGCCGTTCAGCGTCAGTGTGACCGTCTGCCCGGCTTCGGCAGTGGTTTTTCCGCTTAATGCCAGGGACGCGTTGTGCTCAACGGCATTGAGGATCTGATCAACGGCGATGCTATCCATCGACAGCAGCGGCGCCTGTGTGTCGACAGCAATCACCTGAGTGCCCGTCACCGTATTGCCCGCCGCATTCTGACCGCTTACGCTCACCGTCCAGCTCCCGTCAGCCAACGCAGCGGCATCCGCCGCCGGGACGTTGATCTGCCACTCCCCGTTCGCGTCGACGCGGGTGAGATAGCTTTTACCGTTTAGCGTGACGGTCAGTTGCGTGCCCTGCGCCAGATGACTGCTACTGCCTGACAGCGTAAACCCGGCAGACTGTTCACTGGCGTTAATCACATTATCGTTAGCCGTTGTCGCCAGCGTGAGGGTTGCCTGCGTGGTATCGACATTGACCGTAATATTGCCCGCTGAGGTGGACTCGCTACCGTTGATTTGCACGACAGACCAGGTATGTACGCCGTCGGTCTGCGTGGGCAGCAGTACCGTCCAGACCCCATTTGCATCGACCATTGTACTGGCGATGGTGTTGCCGTTGCTGTCTTTGATTTGAATTGTCGCGCCCGGATGGCCGGTCCCGCTGAAGGTCGGCGTGTTATCGTCGGTCGTGGCATTGGCGGTCAGACCGCCCTGTTTGTCGCCCTGATTATCGGTGACCATGTAGGTTGGCGTATTTTTGGTGTTATCAACGGTTTCAGTTTCGGTCACTGTGACTGTTTTCGTTTCACCGCCGTCATCATTAGCCAGCAGCGCGCCAATCGCGCCGCCGCCCAACGCGGCACCAGCCAGCCATGCCCACGGAAAATCATTCTCTTCGCTGGCGGCTTCCGCCATCAACGGTTCGATGCTGTCGATCGGCGTCGCATGCGCCGTCAGCTCAACCGCGTCCAGGCTGGCAACATTGCCCACATCGTCAAAGGTCACGTGGGTCAGTCCCGTTTCATCATTGAAAACCAGTTCAGAGTGCAGTTTCGACTCGGGATCTTCGGTGAAATAGCCGCTGCAACGAATCACGCTGCCGTCTTTCATGTAGATCAGCAGGTCGTTGCCCTGGCGGACGTAGCGGGCCACATCCTGAGCGGAACCGAGGATTTCGATCACGGAAGCGCCGGATACTGCGACGGAAAGGTTGCCTTCGCCCGACAGGACGGTTTTTTTCGCGGTGTGACGATTGATAATGTTTGCGGTTTTTAATGTATTCATAGTCTGGCTCATAAAGGTCAGTTAATCAGTACTACGCTTGCGGGTCGCGTCCCTGAGGTCATGGTGCTGCGAGTAAAATGGATTAGAGATCGGGCAATTTTTTAGATGCCTGTTTTTCAATCCCGATAAGGGGCAACAGGTTGTCGACTGCCGTCGCGTACTGAATGGCGGCGCTCCAGCCGTCGTATTCAGCATTAATGCGTGAAGATTGCGCCTGCCAGACGTCCTGTTCGACGCTCAGCAGGTCGTTGATGCTTTTTTTGCTCAGGGTGTATTCGTTTTTGTAAACGCTGCGGGTTTGCATGGCGTTAACCAGCTGGAATTTGCCGGCATCTTCACGACCGCGTGCGCCTTTCCAGTCCGCCATTGCCGATGAGGCTTTTTGCAGAATGTCAAATCGCGCTTTTTCTTCTTCTGAAGCGGCCATCGCCTTTGCCCCCTGCGCCTGATCAACGCGCGCGGAAACCGCACCACCCTGATACAGCGGCGCATCCACGCTGAGCTGGATTTGATCGTCCCAGTAGCCGCGATTGTCAGATTCATAACGGGTGCGTCCCGCTTTCAGGCTGAGCGTGGGCAGATGTTGGGCTTTCGCCCGATCAATGCCGTGCTGTGCGGATGTCACCATCGCGCGTGCGGACAGCACGGCAGGGATTCTGGAATAATCGATATCGTCAACGGCGACCTGTTTGGCTTCCAGGTTCTCCGGCAGACGGGCGTAACGATGGGCGCTGATACCGGTCTGTACCGCCAGCACCGCTTTCGCTTTTTGCAACGCGGCGTCGTACTGCTCCAGCGTCGCTCGCATCCCGGCAATGCGGGTCTGGGTTTGCAGATCGTCAGAGGTCGAGCTAAGACCTGCGCCAGCGCGCAGTTGCGCCAGATGCTGAATTTTCTCCAGCGCGGCGATGTTCTCCCGCGCCGCATTCACTAAGGCGCTATAGCGTTTCACTTCGACATAACCCTGCGCGGCTTTTTCCGCCACTTCCGAAAGGGTCGCCATCAACTGATAGCGATAACTTTCGTATTGCGCTTCCGACTGGGCAATAGCGCTATTGGTTTTACCAAAGTCATACACTAATTGCGTAACGGTAATTCCCCAGGCTGCGGAATTATTTAACGAACCACTGGAATCCGTTGTCTGGCTGTGACCGGTACTCGCCGTTAAGCCAATTTGCGGCATCCAGCCGCTTTTCGCCTCTTTTGTCATTGCCTGGCCGATTCCCATTTGCGCGGCCTGACGGCTAATTGCCGGGTCGCGATCTAAAGCAAATAAAATACTTTCTTTCAGATTCGTCTCTTCAACATTCGCTAATGCCGCGAAGCAAGAAACAGAAGCGCCGCAAAGTGCAAGAGTTAACGTCACCAATGAAAAAACAAAACGCATACTCACAACATATATCCTAATTAAAATGGCTTTCTTCAGGCTGACCGATGCCTCCACACTTTTCTTTTTCAGAGCGATATGGAAAATAACGAAGCCTGCTATGAGATATGCCCTTATCAATGTGTTTTCAGCGCATTCCGCTGAATTTAACGGTCAGTCTCCCCTGAGCTTAAATAATGCCCACACTGATAACGACATATACCTGTCCGTGACAAACAAAGTTGAAAAACGTCATCATCACTACGTCTGTATGACATTTTCCAGCGTCCAGAAAAGACACTTTCCCGGGTATTCAGGGTAAGCGTTACCTATCGCTGGCATCACGGGTTGAAGAATATTCTGAGGTGTCGGGGTAAACGAGGAAAGAAAAATAACCTTAATTCATCTTAAATGATTTCTGATTGTAACCATGAAGAACTAAAACTAATAAAAACAAGAACATGATATTTCAACCAAAGATCTTAAACACTCTGAAAAGCCCTTTACTTGCTGAAATTTTGAACTAAAAAGCCATGGGGTGCGCAGAGATTCATCAGTATTGTTCATCCTTGACTAAAATTAAACCGGATCAGTTTTCAGATGAATAACAAATTAGAAACAATATTATTCCAATCAGTTAGCATCCATGCCGAGGTGAGCGTGTTAATGCGGGAAATCAGGAAGGGAGTAAAACGGTGTGGTTTTTCCGCTTACAGGTGAAAAGAAAGCGGTCGTACTTTTCGATCATCATTTGCGACTTGATGCCTATTTTGTCGCGATAGTCGTTGTATTCCGAGCCTTCAGAGAGCAGGAATGCGTATATTGTATAATTAAGTTCGATGATCGAAGAAATGAATTCACGTTTCGCCAGCTCTATCGTTTCATCATGCAGGCGATAGTCGGTATCGTTAAATTTTTCAGCCTGCTCCATGCGATGTGAGATTTGATGAATAATCGCCGGATGCAAATAGTACTGCGTACAGCCCACTGTTTCTTCATAGGGCCAAACGTGAAGAATCTCCTCAATAATACGCTGGTCACGCATTCGCTGTTCGGACAACAGATTATTCGTACTAAACGGCGACGTCAGCAAATAGCGAATTGAAAGAAAAAGAAAGGTGCCAATGCTTAATGCACACAGCAACATGAAGACTTTTGTGTAGAACATGATATAGCGAGTCAGTAATTTTGGAAAAGCTATCCTAACGGCAGTCGCGATGGATTTATAGTTTTTTGGAACTGAAAAGTCCTAAATTTTCCAGTTAATGTGAAAATAATAAAACGTTACGGTAAACGGTCGGCTAAATTACCCCCATTATTTAGGATAATCTTAATGGCAGAACGAAATATCCTGGCGAATTTTCTGACATCGGCTTTTTGCCGGGTGGTGCGAAAACACCTTACCCGGCCTGCAACAATGGGGCCACGGACGGCCTTATTTTCGATGCCAGTAGGCCGCCGCGCGCACCAACTGCGGGTCAAACGCATCACTTTCGAAACGGCGGCTGAGGTTTTTGACCACCTTTCCTTCTCCGGTGACCCAGATAAAGTAATCTGCCGCTGGCACCGACAATTGCGCCAGTCGCGCATCAATCGCCTGCTCGTCGTGCGCCAGCCATTCGATGTTGAACCCGTCAAGATGCGCCAGGTAATCCCGATAAGCAGGATCGTTGACGCTCACCAGCGCGGTCACCGACGGCCTGACCGGCAAGCGGCTGAGCGCTTCCAGACGCCGACGCAGCGCGGGCATACCTGACTCATCGCAAACATAAACCTGGTATGCATAATCCTCCGGCACCACCAGCGAACCACGCGGCCCGCCGATGGTCAGCGTATCCCCTTCGCGAGCCTGCATCGCCCAACGGCTCGCCACGCCGCCATCGTGAATGAAGAAATCCAGCGCCAGTTCATGACGCGCTTCATCGTAAAGCGGCGTGTAGTCACGGGACGCCGGGCGTGCGCCCTCTCCCCAGACAATGCCTTCGTCAGTGACCGTTGGAGGGACAAACGGAGCGCCAGCCTGGGGGAAAAAGACTTTCGTGTGATCGTCAAAGCCGTGTGAGCAAAAGCCTTTCAGCGCGTCGCCGCCCAGTACAATGCGTTGAAAGCCTGCGCTGATACGTTCCGCGCGCAAAACGGTAAGTTCGCGAAAACGCAATTCGTTGCGCACGCGTTGAGGATAACGTGAGGTGATGTCGGTCATGTCGCTGCCTTCGTGAAATAATCAGATATATCGAATTTAATTTCCAAATGATAATGATTGCTAATCAAGATGATTGCAAGCGATTTTTCGATACTGGTTTATACTGCCTCACCTGCCATAAATAAACATTAAATTCAATAGATTATAAAATTTTCATTGCACAGCTTGCCAAAATCAAGAGTTTAGATATAAATTAGATATATCTAATAAACATCAGGAGAAACCTATGCGACATCATCACGAGGGTTGCTGCAACGGCGAAGGAGAGCATCATGAGGGTTGCTGTTCCGGCGAAGGTCGCCACCAGGGCGGCTGTCACAGCGAAGGTCATCATCACGGCGGATGTAATGGCGAAGGTCATCAACACGGCGGGTGTAACGGCGAAAGTCATCATCACGGCGGGTGTGGGCAACGTCATGGCAGAGGCGGTGGAAGACGCCAACGCTTCTTCGGACATGGCGAGCTGCGTCTGGTGATTCTGGATATCCTCTCCCGTGAGGCCAGTCATGGCTACGAGCTGATCAAAGCTATCGAAAATTTGACTCAAGGGAACTATACCCCCAGCCCGGGCGTGATCTATCCAACGCTCGATTTTTTACAGGAGCAGGCGCTTATCACCATTAGCGAAGAAGACGGCGGACGGAAGAAAATCACCCTTACCGCGTCCGGCGCACAATGGCTGGAGGAGAACCAGGAACACCTCGGACACATTCAGGCGCGGATCACAGCGCGTAATGTTGGCGCGGAACTGCGTAAGAATCCGCAGATGAAGCGGGCGCTGGACAATTTCAAGGCGGTGCTGGACCTGAAAGTGAATCAAGGGAATCTCAGCGACGCGCAGTTAAAACAGATCACTGGCGTGATCGACCGCGCGGCGCTGGAAATCACTCAACTGGATTAAGCTGGCTGCGCGTCGTCTTCCCTGACACGGAACACTTTCACCAGCTCTTTTAAGTGAAGCGCCTGCTCATTCAGTGACGCTGCCGCGGAAACGGACTCCTCCACCAGACAGGAGTTCTGTTGCGTGGTGGCGTCGATCAGGCCAATCGCGCTGTTGATCTGCGAAATTCCGTCGGTCTGTTCGCGACTGGCCTGGCCGATTTCCCGCAGGATCACGTCCATTTCCTCAACATTGCTCACCATACCGTTGATTAGCGCATTCGCTTTTTCGACCAGCAGCATTCCCTCCTGAGTCTGACCGGTGGAATCTTCAATCAGATTACGGATCTCGCTGGCGGACGAAGCGCTTTTCTGCGCCAACTGCCGCACTTCACCCGCCACTACCGCGAACCCACGCCCGTGTTCACCCGCACGCGCCGCTTCTACCGCAGCGTTCAACGCCAGTATGTTGGTCTGGAAGGCAATAGAGTCAATCAGATTGATGATGTCGGACATGCGGTTAGCGGTTTCATTTATGACGCGCATTTTTTGCGTGACCTGATTCATCATTTCACCGTTGTTTTTCACTACGGTCGCCGCCCCCGCAGAGAGCTTCGTCGCTTCTCCGGTATGTTCCGCTGTGTTTTTCACCGTCGCGGTGATCTGTTCCATCGACGCGGCAGTTTGTTCAACCGAGCTGGCCTGCTCTTCGGTACGCGCCGCCAGATCCTGGTTGCCAGCCACAATCTGCGCCGCCGCGCTGGAAATATTCTCCGAGCCGTTTTGTACCTCCTGCACAATCTCTTGCAGGCGGTTTTTCATGGTCATCAGCGCCTGCAGCAATACGCCGGTTTCGTCCCGCTGTTCGCAGGCGATAGTGCGGGTCAGGTCGCCCTCGGCGATCGCTTCGGCAAACTGGACAGCGTCGTCCAGCGGTCGGGTAATGGAACGCACGATGTACAGCCCCATAACGCAGCCAGCGACAATGCCTGCCAGCGCCAGGGCGACAAGCAGGATCCGGTTGGCTTTAAAATCGCTCTCCACTTGCTCGCCTGCTTTTAGCATCTGCGCGTCTTCTATGGCGATCAACGCCATAACTTTATCTTTATACGCCTGCTGCACGTTTACCGTGGTGGTCATCATCTCCTGCATTGCCGCCTGACGGTTGTGACTTTGCACCGCCGCCTGGATACGGTGCTGCGAGGCAAGATACTGCTCACGCACGTCGCGAATGTCTGCTATCACCGTTTTCGATTTATCGTCGAGCGGCGCCGCGCTTAGCTCGTCCAGCAGAAGGCTAATCTGCTGGCTTATCGCGTCGAGCCGGGCCTGCGAAGCCCCTGTCCAACGCCCTTCTTCATCCATCAGCATCAGTTGTTGCGTGCTGACATACTCCTGAAAATTGTCGATAAGTTTGTTGGCTTTTACCGTGATCGGATAATCGTCGGTCAGGATGTTTTGCATACCACGATTCGCACGATCCAGGCTAAATATCGACAAACCGGAACTCACCATCATCAGCACAATAAACAAACCAAACGCGATAAATAACTTTGAACGAATTTTCACGTTACGCAAAAACATATTTCCCCTCCCGGAGATCGTTTTTCTCAGATAGCATTTCTTATCGGTCGGAATCTCAGTAACTTTATGATATTGATCAGTTTTTATTTTAAACGCTTTCTGATAAATCGCTTTTAACGATGAATAACGGTAGACCGATCGTTATATAAGCGTTTTTTATGCTTTCGTGAAATGCGGAAAACCGCCGAGCGACAACGAGGATAAAAATAACTATCTCACCCTTATGGGTTAATATTTAATATAAATTTAACATTAAATTTACAAAACGCTCACCCATTACGGTAAGCGTTGGCAGAAAAAAGAAGAGGCAGAGATGTGAAGAAATGAGGAAATTAATGCAGTACCGTCACGGCATCTTCCAGACGGCTGGCGCGGTGTTTGACCATAGCGGATACCTGCGCGCTTTCTTCAACCAGCTCGGCATTTTTCTGGGTGATGTGGTTAAGCTCATCCACCGCGCGGGTCAGGCTGCTCAGCCCGTCGGCCTGTTCCGACGTCGCATGACTGATTTGCGCAATCAGTTGGGTGACGTTTTGCACCTGCGAAACAATGTCATCAATGGTGCGTCCTGCGGCGTGAACCTGCTGCGAACCGGACTGAACTTTGTCCGCGCTGGCGTCAATTAACTTACGGATGTCGTTCGCCGCACTGGCGCTGCGGCTGGCCAGATGGCGTACTTCTCCCGCCACGACGGCGAACCCTTTTCCTTGCTCGCCCGCACGCGCCGCCTCCACCGCCGCGTTAAGCGCGAGGATATTGGTCTGGAAAGCGATGTCGTTTATCAGCGTGGTGATGGTGCCTATCCGCTGGGTGCTGTTGGCGATGTCATCCATCGTTTTGATCACCGTATCCATGGCTTCACCACCCTGAGTCGCTGCGCTGCTGGCGGCGCTCGACAGTTTGTCGGCAGCGGAGGCGGTTTCGGAGTTCTGCTTAACCGAAGCGGCCATCTGGTTCATGGTAGCAACCGTTTGTTGCACGTTATCAACCGTCTGGCGGGTGTGTTTATTCAGATCGTCATTGCCTTTCGCCAGCGTTTCGCTGCCGTTACGTACGCTCGACACCTGACTTGAGACATCGTTGATGAGCCAGCGGCACATCAGCCCAAGTTGCCCAACCGCGCGCAGCGTCAGTCCCAGTTCGTCACTGCGATTAAGATGCATCACGCTGTTACGCTCCCCGGTCGCGACTTTCAGCGCCTGCTTCGCCACGTTTTCGATCGGACGAACTATTTGTCCTTCAAAGATCGCGGTGCCGGCTCCCAGCGCCAGCGCACTCATCAGATACGCCAGCGCGGGCGCGTCGGAGGCATACAGGCCCGCCGCGACCATCACGAACAACAGCGTCATCACGCCGCGTACCCGCCAGCGCAGCGGCAGAGAAGGGAGTTTTCCCAACCAGCCTTTGCGTACCACCAGCCCTTTGTGAATGCGTCGGGCGCAGCGGTTTTCGTTCAGCGCCTGGTATAAAGGCTCCACCGCGGCGATCTCTTCTTCCGTTGCGCGGGTACGAATCGACATGTAGCCAGTGACCTGCCCTTCGCGAACCATCGGCACCGCGTTGGCGCGAACCCAATAGTGATCGCCGTTTTTACAACGGTTTTTAACAATGCCGCTCCACGGCTCGCCCTGTTTCAGGGTGTACCACATATCGGCAAACGCAGCTTTTGGCATGTCCGGATGACGTACAAGGTTGTGCGGCTGCGCCAACAGCTCATTGAGCGAGTAGCCGCTAACAGTGACGAAAGTATCGTTAGCGTGCGTGATGTAACTGTGCAGATCGGTCGTGGACATGAGCGTCGTATCGTCATCCAGCGGTGTATTTTGCTGGGTAACGTAGAGATGAGAAGACATAGTAGCGTCCTGTGCAGGTTATCTGGTTGTTAACTTCTTGTCAGATGTTATTTCGGCGCTAACGGATTTATCTTTAGTTGTTAAATTTGATTTAGATCGCAATTTGCGATTAAACCTTATTATTTGTACGAATTCCAATTTGTTGATTTTGAATACTTTCGGGATGAAACTATCCGTACCTGCGAGCCCACCCGCACCACCATAGCGCAAAATCCGCCTCTTTTTTGTGCAGCGAGCGGGATCTCTCCTCGTTGTGAACTGATTAAATTCTGCTCAATATGCTACTTTTTGTTAACAAATAAGATTAAATATTGCGCATTTTCCTTATTTCCTCATGTTTATCCCGATTTTCGTCGGCCTCATTGGGATGGCGCAATCCCTGCAATACTTAAATCGGTATCATGTGATACGCGAGCCGCGGGAGCATATTTTGAACAGGTTACCTTCCAGCGCGTCGGCATTAGCCTGCAGCGCACACGCCCTGAATCTCATCGAAAAGCGAACGCTTGACCATGAGGAAATGAAAGCACTAAACCGAGAGGTGATTGATTACTTCAAAGAGCATGTGAATCCGGGTTTTTTAGAGTATCGCAAATCTGTTACCGCCGGCGGGGATTACGGAGCCGTAGAGTGGCAAGCGGGGAGTCTGAATACGCTTGTCGACACCCAGGGTCAGGAATTTATCGACTGTCTGGGTGGGTTCGGCATCTTTAACGTGGGGCACCGTAATCCAGTCGTGGTTTCCGCCGTACAGAATCAACTCGCGAAACAACCCCTGCACAGTCAGGAACTGCTTGATCCTTTGCGGGCGATGCTGGCAAAAACGCTCGCCGCCCTGGCGCCAGGCAAACTGAAATACAGCTTCTTCTCCAACAGCGGTACTGAATCCGTCGAAGCGGCGCTGAAGCTCGCCAAAGCGTACCAGTCGCCGCGCGGTAAGTTCACTTTTATCGCCACCAGCGGCGCGTTCCACGGCAAGTCATTAGGTTCCTTGTCCGCAACGGCGAAATCGACCTTCCGCAAACCGTTTATGCCCCTGCTGCCGGGCTTTCGTCATGTGCCTTTTGGCGATATCAGCGCGATGCGATCGGTCCTTAGCGAGTGCAAAAAGACCGGCGACGACGTGGCGGCGGTGATCCTCGAACCCATTCAGGGAGAAGGCGGCGTGATCCTGCCGCCGCAGGGGTATCTTAGCGCCGTGCGTAAACTGTGCGACGAATTCGGCGCGCTGCTGATTCTGGATGAAGTGCAAACCGGCATGGGGCGCACCGGCAAGATGTTCGCTTGCGAACATGAAAACGTGCAGCCTGACATTCTCTGCCTGGCGAAGGCGCTGGGCGGTGGCGTGATGCCGATTGGCGCAACGATTGCGACCGAAGAGGTCTTTTCGGTACTGTTCGACAACCCGTTCCTGCACACCACCACCTTTGGCGGAAACCCGCTTTCCTGCGCAGCGGCGCTGGCAACCATCAACGTGTTGCTGGAGCAAAACCTGCCCGCTCAGGCAGAGCAGAAAGGCGATATGCTGCTGGACGGTTTCCGCCAGTTGAGCCGTGAATATCCGGATCTGGTGCATGACGCGCGCGGCAAGGGGATGCTGATGGCGATCGAGTTTGTCGACAATGAGATCGGCTACAGCTTCGCCAGCGAGATGTTCCGACAGCGCGTACTGGTTGCCGGCACGCTCAACAACGCGAAAACGATCCGCATTGAGCCACCGCTCACCCTGTCCGTCGAGCAGTGCGAGCAGGTACTGAAAGCCGCGCGTAAAGCGCTGGCGGCGCTACGGGTAAGCGTGGAAGAAGTGTAACGCAACAGTGCCAGGGGGCGGTATGGCCACCCGGCTTACGGGCAAGAAACCAATCCAGGCCGGATAAGCGCTATCCGGCTTTTTTTATCTGCGGTGGCGCTTTTTTGAATCCCATCACAATCATCGCATTCCCCTTTTCCCTTTTACGGCGCGACGGCTAAATTAGTAACTCATCCGACCACATAACAATAATTTTACATACTGGATACTGCTATGAGCTACCCGTCGCTGTTTGCCCCGCTGGATCTTGGCTTTACCACGCTGAAAAACCGCGTGCTGATGGGATCGATGCATACCGGGCTGGAAGAGCACCCCGAGGGGGCTGAACGCCTGGCGGCCTTTTACGCCGAACGCGCACGGCACGGCGTTGCGCTGATTGTGACAGGCGGCATTGCGCCCTCCCTGTCCGGGGTGGCGCTGAAGGGCGGCGCGACGCTTAACGATGCCTGTCAGTTGCCGCAGCATCGCGTAGTCACTGACGCAGTGCACAATGAGGGCGGCAAAATAGCCCTGCAAATTTTGCACACCGGGCGCTACAGCTATCAGCCGCAGCTGGTCGCTCCCTCCGCGATTCAGGCGCCGATCAACCGTTTTACGCCCCATGCGCTGTCTCATGATGAGATACTGCAATTGATTGAGGACTTTGCGCACTGCGCGCAGCTGGCGCGCGAAGCGGGGTATGACGGCGTAGAGGTGATGGGGTCGGAAGGCTATCTGATTAACGAATTTCTCGCCCTGCGCACCAATCAGCGCGACGACCAGTGGGGCGGAGAATACGCCAACCGCATGCGTTTTGCGGTGGAGGTGGTGCGTGCGGTACGCCAGCGTGTCGGCAACGATTTTATTATTATCTATCGTCTGTCGATGCTGGATCTGGTGGAAAATGGCAGCACCTTTGAGGAGACCGTCCAGCTGGCAAAGGCCATTGAAGCCGCGGGCGCGACAATCATCAACACCGGCATTGGCTGGCACGAAGCGCGTATTCCCACCATCGCCACGCCGGTACCGCGCGGCGCCTTCAGTTGGGTGACTCGCAAGCTGAAGGGGCATGTCTCTGTACCGTTAGTGACCACCAACCGTATTAACGATCCGCAGGTCGCCGATGCGATCCTCGCGCGCGGCGATGCCGACATGGTATCGATGGCGCGTCCATTTCTGGCCGATGCCGGGATCCTGTCAAAAGCGCAGTCGGGACGTGCGGATGAGATCAACACCTGCATCGGCTGCAATCAGGCCTGTCTGGATCAAATCTTCGCCGGAAAAGTCACCTCGTGTCTGGTCAACCCACGCGCGTGTCACGAAACCCAAATGCCGGTTCTGCCTGCGCTGCAGGCAAAAAACCTGGCGGTAGTCGGTGCGGGTCCGGCAGGGCTGGCCTTTGCCATCAACGCGGCGTCGCGCGGTCATCACGTCACGCTGTTCGATGCCCTGGGCGAGATCGGCGGGCAGTTTAACATTGCCAAACAGATCCCCGGCAAAGAGGAGTTTTACGAAACGCTACGCTATTACCGGCGGATGATCGACGTTACAGGCGTTACGCTGCAGCTGAACCACGTTGTCAGCGCGGACGACCTTCAGGCCTTTGACGAGGTGATCCTCGCCAGCGGGATCGAACCGCGCAGACCGCCAATTGAAGGCATCGATCATCCTTCAGTATTAACCTATCTCGACGTGCTGCGTGATAAAGCGCCGGTGGGCAACCGGGTTGCGATCGTTGGTTGCGGCGGTATCGGCTTTGATACCGCGATGTATTTAAGCCAGCCTGGCGAACCGACCAGCCAGAACATTGCCGATTTTTGCGTGGAATGGGGCATCGACACCAGCCTGAAACAGGCCGGCGGATTACGTCCGGAAGGGCCGCATCTCCCGCGCAGTCCGCGCCAGATCGTGATGCTCCAGCGTAAAGCCAGTAAACCCGGCGACGGGCTGGGGAAAACCACCGGCTGGATCCATCGCGCCACGCTGCTCGCGCGTGGGGTGAAAATGATCCCTGCGGTGAGTTATCAACGGATCGACGATGACGGGCTGCATCTGCTGATCGGCGGCGAACCGCAGATCCTGAAGGTGGATAACGTCATTATCTGTGCCGGGCAGGAGCCGCGGCGTGAACTGGCCGAACCGCTGTACGCGGCCGGTAAAACGGTGCATTTGATTGGCGGCTGCGATGTGGCGATGGAACTGGACGCTCGCCGCGCCATCGCCCAGGGCACCCGTTTAGCGCTGGCGATTTAAGGCGCTACGCTTACCGGGCCGACGGGATAGCATTCCGATGCGGCCCGGATAAGGCGTTGGCCGTCATCCGGCAATACGTTAACGACGACGTCCCAGTTTCACCGCTTTGAGCACCACGAATTTGTTGTTGGTGGCGACAGTGGCGCAGTTACCGAAAATCTTCTTCAGCTTGTGGAAATAGTCGAGATGCCGGTTGGCGACAATATACAGTTCGCCGTTGATCTTCAGGCAACGGCGGGCGTGATGAAACATCTCCCAGGCGATGTTATCGGTCAGGGCATGCTTTTGGTGGAACGGCGGATTGCAGAAGATGGCGTTAAAACGAAACGGTTCGACGCCAGAAAGGGCGTTGTTGATCATAAACTCGCTGCGATCGACCGCATCCGGCAGGTTGGTTTCTACGTTCAGGCGGCTGGACGCCACCGCCATCGGCGACTCATCAACAAACACCACGCTCGCCTGCGGATTTTTCGCCAGCAAGGTTAAGCCGATCACCCCATTGCCGCAGCCGAGATCGACAATCTCCCCTTCCAGGTTTTCCGGCAGATGCTGCATAAAAAAACGCGCGCCGATGTCCAGCCCGGTACGCGAGAAAACGTTGGCATGGTTATGGATGGTCCAGTCGGTACCGTCCAGCTTCCAGCTCAGGGTGTCCGGGGTGTCGGTCAGCGCAGGTTCGCTGAAGGCGCAGTTGATAAGACGGGCTTTTTTCCATGCCAGCGTGGTGGTGGTCGGTCCCAACACCTTTTCAAACAGTTCCAACGTGGACGTGTGAATATCCCGGGCTTTTGCGCCAGCGATAATTCGCGTTTGTGGGGTAACGACTTTACGCAACGCGCGTAGCTGCTGCTCCAGCAGCGCCAGCGTTTTCGGTACTTTAATCAGCACCACGCCCGGCGCCTGCGGATACGCCGCGGTGCTGTCGAGAAACGTAACGCTGGCTTCGCTGATATCGTTATGGCGCAGGTTTTCCCGCGTCGCCAGCTCGCTCAGATATGAGTCGCCAATGCTGTACGGCGTGTGCGCCGCCAGCGCACAACTCAGCGCGCCAAAGGCGTCATTCAGGATCAGCACCGGGCCGCGAATTTCCGTATCGTCCAACTGTTGCAGCAGATACTCGTCCGCCGCTTCCCACGCCAGCAGTGGGTTAACGTCATCCGTCTGGGGAAAACGTTTTAATGTCAGTGAACGGAAACCGTTGTCTGTGTGGCTCATCGGCCCTCCTGAATGGTAAAATTTCGGCTTGTCCCTGAAAAGGGTGCGTGAGTATACAACATTTTCATTCAATGGCGTGGACCGTAATGAACCAACTGCCTTATCTCCAGGGTTACCCTGAACATTTGCTTTCTCAGGTGCGCACGCTGATTGCCGAACAACGACTGGGGGCGGTGCTGGAAAAGCGTTATCCCGGCACGCATGACTTCGCCACCGATAAGGCGCTCTGGCAGTACACCCAGGACCTGAAAAGCCAGTTCCTGCGCAGCGCCCCGCCGATCAATAAAGTGATGTATGACAATAAGATCCATGTGCTGAAAAACGCGCTGGGGCTGCATACCGCCGTGTCGCGGGTGCAGGGCGGTAAACTGAAAGCGAAAGCGGAAATCCGGGTCGCCACCGTGTTTCGCCATGCGCCGGAGCCGTTTTTGCGCATGATCGTGGTGCACGAACTGGCGCATCTCAAAGAAAAAGAGCACAGCAAGGCGTTTTACCAGCTCTGCTGTCATATGGAGCCGCATTATCACCAGTTGGAATTCGATACCCGGCTTTGGCTGACGGCGCTTTCAATCAGGGAAACTGCGCGGTAGCGCACTGGCTTTGACACGTGGGCATGCTACATTGTCGGCAGATACCTTTTATGGAGCCAGAACGCGTTTATGATACGTTTCGCAGTGATTGGCACGAACTGGATCACCCGCCAGTTTGTCGATGCCGCCCATGAGACCGGCAAATATAAGCTCACCGCCGTTTATTCCCGCAGCCTCGAGCAGGCGCAAACCTTCGCCAATGATTACCTCGTCGAGCATCTTTTTACCTCGCTGGACGCGATGGCGCAGAGCGATGCCATTGACGCTGTGTATATTGCCAGCCCGAACTCGCTGCACTTCCCACAAACACAGCTTTTTCTGAGTCATAAGAAACATGTGATTTGCGAAAAACCGCTGGCGTCGAACCTGGCGGAAGCGGAAGCCGCAATTGCCTGCGCGCGGGAAAATCAGGTGGTGCTGTACGAGGCGTTCAAAACCGCCAGCCTGCCGAATTTCCTGCTGCTCCAGCAATCGTTGCCGAAAGTGGGCAAAATGCGTAAAGCGTTTCTTAACTACTGCCAGTACTCCTCGCGCTATCAACGTTATCTGGATGGAGAAAACCCAAACACCTTTAATCCCGCCTTTTCTAACGGCTCCATCATGGACATCGGCTTTTATTGCCTGGCGTCAGCGGTAGCGCTGTGGGGCGAACCGCACGGCGTGCAGGCGACAGCCAGCCTGCTGGACAGCGGCGTCGATGCGCACGGCGTGGTGGTGATGGATTACGGCGATTTCAGCGTAACGTTGCAGCATTCGAAAGTCAGTGATTCCGTTATCGACAGTGAAATTCAGGGTGAAGCGGGCGCACTGGTTGTCGAAAAGATATCCGAATGCCAGAAAGTGTGCTTCGTGCCGCGCGGCGGGAAATCGCAGGACCTCACCCAACCTCAGCACATCAATACTATGCTGTATGAGGCAGAGGTTTTTGCAGCACTGGTAGAAACCAATGAAGTGAACCATCCCGGGCTGTCGGTCAGTCGCGTGACCGCCAAACTGCTTACGGAAATTCGCCGCCAGACCGGCGTGATTTTCCCGGCGGATGATGTCAGCCACGCGACCCCTGCGTAAAACATTGTAAAACAGATGTTACAGGCCATTGACGAAATGCGTGGCCTGTCATATTTTGTAACCTGCAAAGGGGAGTAACTTCATTGTCGGTTGATCGTCATTACGATGTGTGAAAAACCACATCCGGTCACCGGGCAACCAAACAGGAATGCGACAACGTATTCCTGTTTTGTTGTAAGTGAGACCTTGCCGGAAGGCGAGGTCTATGCATATAAAAAGCAGCGGCTGACGTCTTCCGACGTTGGCCGTTTTTTTTATGTGTAAGGAATGTCTATGAATACTGTCGGCACACCGTTGTTATGGAGCGGATTCGCTGTCGTTGTGGTGATTATGCTGGCTATCGACCTCTTGCTTCAGGGGCGTCGTGGCGTACACACGATGACCATGAAGCAAGCGGCAGCCTGGTCCCTCGTCTGGGTTACCCTCTCGTTATTGTTTAATGCCGCGTTCTGGTGGTATCTGGTACAAACTGAAGGACGCGCGGTCGCAGACCCACAGGCGCTCGCCTTCCTCACCGGTTATCTGATTGAAAAATCACTGGCCGTCGATAACGTCTTCGTCTGGCTGATGCTGTTCAGCTACTTCTCGGTCCCCCCTGCGCTGCAGCGTCGGGTGCTGGTCTACGGCGTGCTGGGCGCGATCGTACTGCGTACGATTATGATTTTTGCAGGGACCTGGTTGATTACCCAGTTCGAATGGATGCTGTATGTGTTCGGCGCGTTCCTGCTGTTTACCGGCGTGAAGATGGCGCTGGCGAAAGAGGACGAATCCGGCATTGGCGACAAGCCGCTGGTGCGCTGGCTGCGCGGACATCTGCGAATGACCGATACCATTGAGAACGAGCATTTCTTTGTGCGTAAAAATGGTCTGCTGTACGTGACGCCGCTGATGCTGGTGCTGATCCTCGTGGAGCTGAGCGACGTCATTTTCGCGGTCGACAGTATCCCGGCGATCTTCGCTGTGACGACCGACCCGTTCATCGTACTGACATCGAACCTGTTTGCGATCCTCGGTCTGCGTGCGATGTACTTCCTGTTGGCGGGGGTGGCTGAGCGCTTCTCAATGCTCAAATACGGACTGGCGGTAATACTGGTGTTTATCGGCATTAAGATGCTGATCGTCGACTTCTACCATATCCCGATCGCCATTTCGCTGGGTGTGGTGTTTGGTATTCTGGTTGTTACGCTACTGATCAATGCCTGGGTGAACCACCAGCGTGATAAGCAGCAGCAGGCTTAAATCTGTTATGCCGGGTGGCGGTTTTCCTCCGCCCGGCGCGATCGCTTTTTGTTTATCATGTCACAATTGTGTTAATTATAAGTTATAAAATATGATCACAGCGAAAATTCCAGCATATTTCGCTTCCCGAAGCTTTATCTTTCCTTATACTCGACCATGCAAACACTTTGTTACATCCAGAAAGATGCGCCATCAGAGCGCACAGCGGATGAGCAACATCACACTGTAAGGATCGAGAAATGACTACGCAACGTACACCGGGGTTGTTCCAGCGCCTGGCGCAAGGGAGTCTGGTAAAACAAATTTTAGTGGGCCTCGTTCTGGGGATTCTACTGGCATGGATTTCTAAGCCCGCAGCAGAAGCTGTAGGGTTACTGGGTACACTTTTCGTCGGCGCGTTAAAGGCCGTCGCACCTGTCCTGGTTCTGATGCTGGTCATGGCGTCTATCGCCAACCATCAACACGGGCAAAAAACCAATATCCGTCCGATTCTGTTCCTCTATCTGCTGGGCACCTTTTCTGCAGCGCTGGCTGCGGTCGTGTTCAGCTTCGCCTTTCCGTCCACGCTGCATTTAAGTAGTAGCGCCAATGACGTTGTGCCGCCGTCCGGCATTGTCGAAGTCCTGCGCGGCCTGCTGATGAGCATGGTCTCTAACCCTGTCGATGCGCTACTGAACGCCAACTATATCGGTATTCTGGTGTGGGCTGTCGGTCTGGGCTTTGCCCTGCGTCACGGTAATGAGACCACCAAAAACCTGGTGAACGATATGTCCAATGCCGTCACCTTTATGGTGAAGCTGGTCATCCGTTTTGCGCCGATTGGTATTTTTGGTCTGGTGTCGTCTACGCTGGCCACCACCGGTTTCTCTACACTGTGGGGCTACGCTCAGCTGTTAGTGGTGTTGATTGGCTGTATGCTGCTGGTGGCGCTGGTGATCAACCCGCTGTTGGTGTTCTGGAAAATTCGGCGCAACCCGTATCCGCTGGTGTTCGCCTGCCTGCGTGAAAGTGGCGTTTACGCCTTCTTCACCCGCAGTTCCGCGGCCAATATTCCGGTAAACATGGCGCTGTGTGAAAAGCTGAATCTGGACCGTGATACCTATTCGGTGTCAATTCCACTGGGCGCGACCATCAATATGGCGGGTGCGGCAATCACCATCACCGTACTGACACTGGCGGCGGTACATACGCTGGGCGTGCCGGTGGATCTGCCGACGGCGCTGCTGCTGAGCGTGGTGGCTTCTCTGTGCGCCTGTGGCGCATCCGGGGTGGCGGGCGGTTCACTGCTGCTTATCCCGCTGGCCTGTAACATGTTCGGCATTCCGAACGATATTGCCATGCAAGTTGTGGCGGTTGGCTTCATCATCGGCGTACTGCAGGACTCCTGCGAAACGGCGCTGAACTCCTCTACCGACGTACTGTTTACCGCGGCGGCTTGCCAGGCGGAAGATGAGCGTCTGGCCAACAACGCACTGCGTAGCTAATGTGACATCCCCAGGCCGGATAGCGCTGCGCGTATCCGGCCTGTTTTTACAACCTGACTCAAAACGAAGGGTAATTAGAGGGTAACGCCGCTTTTAAAAATAGCCAACTCTCTGAAATCATTACGTTCATTGCAGGTCTGCTTGCCGTTGGCGAACTCAACAATGGTGTCGATAAATTCATCCAGCAACTGCGGCATCGCTTTACCGTGAATGAGCTGACCCGCGTCGAAGTCGATCCAGTGCTTTTTCTTCGCTGCAAGTTCGCTGTTGGTGGCGATTTTCACTGTCGGCACAAAACCGCCATAGGGCGTGCCGCGTCCGGTACTGAACAGCACCATATGACACCCCGCCCCGGCCAGTGCGCTGGTAGCCACTGCATCATTACCCGGCGCGCTCAGCAGGTTCAGCCCGTGCGTTTTCAGACGCTCGCCGTAACGCAGCACGTCCACCACCTGACTGGAACCTGCTTTCTGGGTACAGCCCAGCGATTTATCTTCCAGCGTGGTAATGCCCCCGGCTTTGTTGCCCGGCGAGGGGTTTTCGTAGATGGGCTGGTTATGGGCCATAAAATACTGCTTAAAGTCGTTGACCATCGTCACCAGCTTGTGGAAGGTTTCTTCGTCGCGGCAGTGGCTCATCAGCAGTTGCTCCGCGCCGAACATCTCCGGCACTTCGGTCAGCACCGTCGTGCCGCCATTGGCAATCATATAGTCAGAAAAACGTCCTAACATCGGATTCGCGGTAATACCGGAAAGCCCGTCAGAACCACCGCACTCCAGACCAAACTTCAGTTCGCTCAGTTTACCCGGTTCGCGCTTATCGTGGCGCATCGCTTCGTAAAGCTGATGCAGATGCGCAATCCCTGCTTCCACTTCATCGTCCTGATGCTGGCAGATCATAAAATGCACGCGTTCAGGATCGAACTCGCCCAGCGTTTCGCGAAACGCATCGACCTGGTTGTTTTCACAGCCGAGGCCAATCACCAGTACCGCCCCGGCATTCGGATGACGCACCATGTTTTGCAACATGGTGCGGGTGTTGATGTGGTCGTCCCCGAGCTGGGAACAACCATAGGTGTGACTGAACAGGAAAACGCCGTCGGTGCCTTCGGCGTTATTGGTCTCCTTCAGGAAGCGATTCTGGATCTGCCGGGCGATCCCGTTGACGCAGCCGACGGTCGGCAGGATCCACAGCTCGTTACGTACGCCGACCTCCCCGCTGGCGCGACGGTAGATCTGCACATCGCGATCCGCGGGCTGCGGCGGGAGATCCTGAAACTCAGGTTGATAGCGATACGCATCCAGGTCGCTCAGGTTGGTGCGTGTATTATGGGCATGAATGTGTTCACCCGCCGCAATGTCCGCCAGAGCATGGCCGATAGGCTGCCCGTACTTAATGACGTATTCATCACGCGTAATATTGCTCAACGCAAATTTATGACCACGTGCGATAGCCTGACGTAGCGTTACGGTGTGGTTATCAACGTTCACTTCCGTGCCCTGCGCCAAATCGGCCAGCGCTACCGCAACGTTATCCAGCGCATGGATCTTGATGTATTGCATATCAACCCCGAACCTTAGTTGAGCTCAATGGCGAAGTAGTCACGCGCATTGTTAAAGCAAATGTTTCTTACCATCTCGCCCAACAGCTGAATGTCTGCCGGGGCTTCGCCCGCGTCCACCCAGCGGCCGATCATCTGGCACAGAATGCGGCGGAAGTATTCATGACGGGTATACGACAGGAAGCTGCGGCTGTCGGTCAGCATGCCCACGAAGCGGCTTAACAGGCCCAACTGCGCCAGTTGTGTCATCTGACGTTCCATCCCGTCTTTCTGATCGTTAAACCACCAGCCGGAACCGAACTGCATTTTGCCCGGCATCCCTTCGCCCTGGAAGTTACCGATCATCGTTCCCAGCACTTCGTTATCACGCGGGTTCAGGCAGTAGAGAATGGTTTTTGGCAGCAGGTTTTCTTCGTTCTGCTTGCTGAGTAATTTAGACAGCTCTTCTGCCATCGGACGGTCATTGATGGAGTCAAAGCCCACGTCCGGCCCCAGCAGTTTGAACTGGCGAAGGTTGTTATTGCGCAGCGCGCCGATGTGATACTGCTGGACCCAACCGCGACGGGCATATTCCGCGCCGAGGAACACCAGCACCGCCGTTTTGAACTGCGCCACTTCGTGTTCGCTCAGGGCGTCGCCCGCCAGACGGCGCGCCAGGATGCCGTCCAGTTCGGCTTCATTCGCCTCCGCAAACAGCACCACATCAAGCGCGTGGTCAGAGACTTTACAGCCGTGGGCGGCGAAATGATCCAGACGTTTGGTCAGCGCGCTTTGCAGATCGCTAAAGCGGCGGATGTCGGTATCGGACACTTCACCCAGCTTCGCCATGTAATCATTGAAGGTCGCCTGTTCAATGTTGAAAGCTTTGTCCGGACGCCAGCTTGGCAGCACTTTAATGGCGAAGCTGCTGTCCTGCGCCACCTTCGCATGGTGCTCCAGCGAGTCGATCGGATCGTCGGTAGTGCCGACCATTTTCACGTTCATTTGCTGCATGATCCCGCGCGCGGAGAAGCGATCCTGCGCCAGCAGGTCGTTGCACTCATTCCAGATCTCATCAGCGGTAGACGGTGACAGCAGCTTACCGGTGATGCCAAACGGGCGACGCAGTTCGAGGTGAGTCCAGTGATACAGCGGATTGCCGATGGTATGCGGAACGGTTGCCGCCCAGGCGTCGAACTTCTCGCGATCGGACGCGTCGCCGGTACACAGCCGCTCAGGCACGCCGTTGGTTCGCATCGCGCGCCATTTGTAGTGATCGCCCTTCAGCCAGATGTCATACAGGTTCGTGAAACGGTAGTCTTCGGCGATTTGCTGCGGCGGCAAATGGCAGTGGTAGTCGAAGATCGGCTGTTCTTTAGCGTAATCATGATACAGGCGGCGGGCAAATTCGGTATCCAGCAGAAAATCTTCAGTCATAAACGGGGTCATTATCGTCTTCCTCTCATCGAGTGCGTCAGATTGCTTATGTTGCGATGCTGACAAAGTTATCACACCAATTTCCACTATCCGAAGATATTTTCGTGAGCCAGATCAATAAACCCTGACAAAAACGTTACCCTTCTGGAGGTAAAAACCGTCCCAGGCCGCGCCACGACTGGCCTTCCTGTAAAGAAATAATGACCCTGCTAAGAATAGCACTTTTGTGATGGCTCTCACCTTTTAAAGTTGTATGACAAGTTATCTTTCTGCCGTCGCGATACATAAGCTGACGGAATGCATTATTACCGATGAATTCATCATCGGATTGACCGGTACGGAAACCGAATGAGCACAACGACTTAATGGCAACGTTCGGGGAGTACCGGCTTTTTTCGGTTACGCCCTTCGTGAGAAGAACATCCTCCGCCCTACGCTGGATGATGGCCGCGTTCCTGGCGGAAATAACAAAACGATGAGGTTTTACATGCGTAAAATTAAAGGGTTACGTTGGTACATGATCGCACTGGTGACGCTTGGCACCGTGCTCGGGTATCTGACGCGTAACACTGTGGCGGCAGCTGCGCCGACTCTGATGGAAGAGTTACACATCTCCACCCAACAGTATTCCTATATCATCGCAGCCTACTCTGCTGCTTACACGGTTATGCAACCCGTTGCCGGTTACGTGCTTGACGTCCTCGGCACCAAAGTGGGTTACGCGATGTTTGCCGTATTGTGGGCCGTTTTCTGTGGCGCAACGGCACTGGCGGGAAGCTGGGGCGGGCGTGGCGCGGTCGGCGCAGCCGAAGCCGCGATGATCCCGGCTGGCCTGAAAGCCAGTTCTGAGTGGTTTCCGGCGAAAGAGCGCTCCATTGCGGTGGGTTATTTTAACGTTGGCTCCTCTATCGGTGCGATGATTGCCCCGCCGCTGGTCGTCTGGGCGATTGTGATGCACAGCTGGCAGATGGCGTTCATCATCTCCGGCGCCCTGAGCTTTATCTGGGCGATGGCATGGCTGATTTTCTACAAACACCCGCGCGACCAGAAAAAACTGACGGACGAAGAGCGTGACTACATTATTAACGGTCAGGAAGCTCAGCATCAGACCAACAGCGCAAAGAAAATGTCGCTGCTGCAGATCCTGCGCAACCGCCAGTTCTGGGGGATCGCCCTGCCACGCTTCCTGGCGGAACCGGCATGGGGTACGTTCAACGCGTGGATCCCGCTGTTCATGTTTAAGGTGTATGGCTTTAACCTGAAAGAAATCGCCATGTTCGCCTGGATGCCTATGCTGTTTGCCGACCTGGGCTGTATCGTCGGGGGCTATCTGCCGCCGCTGTTCCAGCGCTGGTTCGGCGTAAACCTGATCGTGTCGCGTAAAATGGTGGTCACCCTCGGCGCGGTACTGATGATTGGTCCGGGGATGATCGGCCTGTTCACCAGCCCGTACATTGCCATCATGCTGCTGTGCGTAGGGGGTTTTGCTCACCAGGCGTTGTCCGGCGCGTTGATTACCCTCTCCTCTGACGTCTTTGGCCGCAACGAAGTGGCCACCGCGAATGGCCTGACCGGGATGTCCGCCTGGCTGGCGAGCACCCTGTTCGCCCTGGTGGTAGGCGCGCTGGCGGATACCATCGGCTTTAGCCCGCTGTTTGCTGTGTTGGCGGTGTTTGACCTGCTGGGCGCGTTGGTCATCTGGACCGTTCTGCAAAACAAACCGGCCAGCGATGTCGATGCCGGTCCGCAGGTGAATAAACCGGCTACGCAAAGCTAACCTGCAATCCAGAGCCTGTGCCGGAGCGCTTTACCTGCCCGGCTGACCTAAGCCGCCTGCTCCAGGGCGGCTTTTTCGTCTCTGTGAGTGGAGCGAAACTCGCGAAAGTGGTATAACAAATAGAGTCTGCCGTATCATGCCTGGAGCGCATATGGAAATCACTGAACCCCGTCGTTTGTATCAACAACTTGCCGCTGACCTGAAAGAGCGTATTGAGCAGGGCGTTTACCTGGTGGGCGATAAACTGCCCGCAGAGCGTTTTATTGCCGATGAAAAGAACGTCAGCCGCACCGTGGTTCGTGAAGCCATTATCATGCTGGAAGTGGAAGGTTTTGTGGAAGTGCGTAAAGGTTCGGGTATTCACGTCATTTCTAATCAGCCTCGCTATCATCAGGCGGCCGACGAGTCGCTGGAGTTCGCCAATTACGGACCGTTCGAACTGCTACAGGCGCGTCAGCTGATTGAAAGCAATATTGCTGAATTTGCCGCGACCCAGGTGACCAAGCAGGACATCATGAAGTTGATGGAGATCCAGGAGAAAGCGCGCAATGAAAAGTGCTTTCGCGATTCCGAATGGGATCTGCAGTTTCACATTCAGGTGGCGTTAGCGACGCAAAACTCCGCGTTGGCGGCGATTGTCGAAAAAATGTGGACCCAGCGCAGCCATAACCCCTACTGGAAAAAACTGCACGAACACATTGATGCGCGTACCGTGGACAACTGGTGCGACGATCACGATCAAATCCTTAAGGCGCTGATTCGTAAAGATCCGAACGCCGCCAAACTGGCAATGTGGCAGCATCTCGAAAACACCAAAATCATGCTGTTTAACGAAACCAGCGACGATTTCGAATTTAACGCTGACCGTTATCTTTTTGCTGAAAATCCGGTGGTTCATCTTGATACCGCCGTCAACGCGGCAAAATAAACGTTCTTTCTCCGACAGGCGCGCCGCTGCGCCTGTCTGCACGCCTGACAGTAAGCGAAAGGTATAAAGTGTCAGCCTGTGTAAATCCTCTCGCCTCACTCCACTACGATAAGCAAAATCAGACCTCAGGGACGCGTAATTTCTATAACGGACTCCGTTGACCTTTGTTACAATTAGATGCAAATCGAATTTATGTTTGTTAGTGCTTGCTTACTTCACCACTTTACAGGGATTAGTTCAGGCCGTGGCTTTGCGCCGTTCGCACACCATACAAAAAAGTTGATAAATGATGCGGCATAGCAAACTCCTGAAACCGGCGTGACGTTAACCGATTCACCAGGAATACTGAATGGAACTTTTGACCCAATTACTGCACGCTCTGTGGGCGCAGGATTTTGAAACTCTGGCCAATCCTTCCATGATTGGCATGCTGTATTTTGTTTTATTTATGATTCTGTTCCTGGAAAACGGGTTGCTGCCTGCCGCCTTTTTACCCGGCGACAGTCTGCTGGTTTTGGTCGGCGTACTGATTGCGAAAGGCGCAATGGGCTATCCGCAAACCATTTTGCTGCTCACCACCGCCGCCAGCCTGGGCTGCTGGCTGAGCTATATTCAGGGACGATGGCTGGGGAATACCCGCACCGTGCAAAACTGGCTCTCGCATCTGCCCGCGCACTATCATCAGCGCGCGCACCATCTGTTCCATAAGCATGGGCTTTCAGCACTGCTTATTGGCCGTTTTATTGCATTTGTGCGTACCCTGTTGCCCACCATCGCAGGGTTGTCCGGCCTTAATAATGCGCGCTTTCAGTTTTTCAACTGGATGAGCGGCCTGCTATGGGTGCTTATCCTGACCACGTTGGGCTATCTGCTGGGCAAAACACCGGTCTTTCTGAAATATGAAGACCAACTGATGTCCTGCCTGATGCTGCTGCCGGTCGTCCTGCTGGTCTTTGGCCTTGCCGGTTCGCTGGTGGTCTTGTGGAAAAAGAAATACGGGAACCGAGGGTAAGGGATGCTGAAACCGCGCATAACGCTGAAGCAACTGGCCTTGAGTACCGCGTTCCTGCTGGTGCTGGGCAGTCTGCTACTGGTCTGGTCGGCCATTCGCCAGCAGGATTCAACTCTCGCGATCCGCGCCGTTCATCAGGGGGCAAGCGTGCCCGACGGTTTCTCTATCTGGCATCATCTTGACGCCAACGGTATTCGCTTTAAAAGCATCACGCCACAGAAAGATACGCTGCTGATCACGTTCGATTCCAGCGCCCAAAGCGCCGCGGCAAAAGCGGTGCTCGATAAAACCCTGCCGCAGGGCTATATCATTGCTCAGCAGGATAATGACAGCCAGGCCGTACAGTGGCTGTCGCGTTTGCGCGATACCCCACATCGGGTAGGATAATATCGCCAGGAATCCGAATCCCGTCACCCACTTTGGTGATTTCCCCGTTTAATGTCTATGATTAATAAAGCGGTGGGTCACCCCATCGCGTTGTCATCTGGATTCTCGTTCCTGACTTCACGGGAACGAATCACAATGGAAGGTTCAAGAATGAAACACCGCATCGCTTTAGCTATTACCCTTTTTGCTCTTAGTGCTGGCAGTTACGCCAATACGCTCTGTCAACAGAAGGAGCAGGATATTCAACGGGAAATCAGCTATGCCGAGAAACACAATAATCAACACCGTATCGATGGGCTGAAGAAAGCGCTCAGTGAAGTCAAAGCCAACTGCACTGACAGTAAACTGCGCGCGGAACATCAGGAAAAGATTGCTGAGCAAAAAGAAGAGATTACTGAGCGTAAACAGGATCTCGTGGAAGCGAAGCAAAAAGGCGATGCGGACAAAATTGCCAAACGTGAGCGCAAGCTGGCTGAAGCAGAGGCCGAGCTGAAAGAGCTGGAAGCTCGCGACTACTAAGCAACCCTAACCCCTTACTCATCTGGAGAAAAACTATGTCGAAAGATACTACTTCGGAACATCTGCGCGCTGAGTTGAAATCCCTGACCGATACGCTGGAAGAAGTGCTGAACTCCTCTGGCGAAAAATCGAAAGAAGAGTTGAGTAAGATCCGTAGCAAAGCCGAACGTGCGCTGAAAGAGAGCCGTTATCGTCTTGGTGAAACCGGTGATGCTATCGCGAAGCAGACCCGTGAAGCCGCTGCCCGTGCAGACGACTATGTTCGCGAAAATCCATGGACTGGCGTAGGTATTGGTGCTGCGGTTGGCGTAGTGCTGGGCGTACTGCTGTCGCGTCGCTAATTATGGCGGACACTCATCACGCGCAAGGGCCCGGTAAAAGCGTTCTGGGCATCGGGCAGCGAATCGTCTCTATTCTGGTAGAGATGGTGGAAACCCGGCTGCGTCTGGCGGTGGTTGAGCTTGAAGAAGAAAAGGCTAACCTCTTTCAGCTGCTGCTGATGCTGGGACTCACCATGCTTTTCGCTGCATTTGGTTTGATGAGCCTGATGGTGCTGGTGATCTGGGCCGTTGATCCGCAGTACCGGCTCAACGCGATGATTGCCACCACGGTCGTACTGCTGGTTCTGGCGCTGATTGGCGGCATATGGACGTTACGCAAAGCGCGTCAGTCCACGCTGCTTCGCCATACGCGGCATGAACTGGCGAACGACAGGCAAATTCTCGAGGAGGAGAGCCGTGAGCGGTAAAGTCGAACGTGCACAGCGTAAGGCCCGACTGCTTAGCGAGATCCAGCAGCAAAGGCTGGATCTTTCAGCCAGTCGCCGTGACTGGCTGGAAGCCACGGGCGCCTACGATCGCGGCTGGAACACGCTCCTGAGTCTGCGTTCATGGGCGCTGGTGGGCAGCAGCGTGATGGCGATCTGGACCGTGCGTCATCCAAATATGCTGGTACGCTGGGCAAGACGTGGATTCGGTGCCTGGACGGCCTGGCGGTTATTCAAAAAGACGTTGAATGCGTAGGCCGAACGCCTTCTGCCCGATGGCGCTTCGCTTATCGGGCCTCTCCTTTTTCCCCACTTATTGAGCGCATAACCCCCACTGGCACATTACGCCATCGTCGCTGTTCAGCACCCAATCTTATATTCATCAAAATTATTGAAGAAATTTGACAGTTTTCCTTGCTAACAATTCTCATTACTCACGTTTATGATTCTCTCCATCGACAGCAATGACGCGGAGTACCGCGCCATTGCGCTAAAAAACATAATCAGCAGCCTGAGTGGTTTCCTGGAGAGTAAAATGAAAAAATTAGAAGATGTTGGTGTACTGGTCGCGCGTATTCTGATGCCAATCCTGTTTATTACCGCAGGATGGGGAAAGATTACCGGTTACGCGGGTACACAACAGTATATGGAAGCCATGGGCGTGCCTGGCTTTATGTTACCGTTGGTAATCCTGCTTGAGTTTGGCGGCGGCCTGGCGATTCTGTTTGGTTTCCTGACCCGCACCACCGCCCTGTTTACTGCCGGTTTTACGCTTCTGACCGCGTTTCTGTTCCACAGTAATTTCGCGGAAGGGGTGAACTCGCTGATGTTCATGAAAAACCTGACCATCGCTGGCGGCTTCCTGCTGTTGGCCATCACCGGTCCGGGCGCGTTCAGTATCGACCGCGTGCTGAATAAAAAGTGGTAAACGCACTATACTTGATGAACGTAAAACGAGGAGACCTTCTCCTCGTTTTTGCTATCCATACCTAATGGATTTCGCGTTGCTTCGAGTCGGCCTACAACGAAGCGTGTAAAGGAGAGTAACATGGGACAACTGATTGACGGCGTCTGGCATGACACCTGGTACGACACCCAATCCACCGGCGGCAAATTTCAGCGTTCGGTATCGGCATTCCGTAACTGGCTCACTGCCGATGGCGCACCCGGTCCTTCCGGTGAAGGCGGCTTTGCGGCGGAAAAAGATCGTTATCATCTGTACGTTTCGCTCGCCTGCCCGTGGGCGCACCGTACGCTGATCCTGCGCAAGTTAAAAGGGCTGGAGCCGTTTATTTCCGTTTCCGTCGTCAATCCCTTAATGCTGGAAAATGGCTGGACCTTTGACGATAACTTCCCGGCTGCGACAGGTGATACTCTGTATCAACACGAATTTCTGTATCAACTGTATCTACACGCCGACCCGCATTACAGCGGTCGGGTGACCGTACCGGTACTGTGGGATAAAAAGAACCACACTATCGTCAGCAATGAATCCGCAGAAATCATCCGCATGTTTAATACGGCGTTTGATGCGCAGGGCGCCAAAGCAGGCGACTACTACCCTGCCGATCTCCGCGGTAAGATCGACGAACTGAACGGCTGGATTTATGACAACGTCAATAACGGCGTTTATAAAGCCGGTTTCGCCACCAGCCAGCAGGCCTATGACGACGCGGTTAACAATGTCTTTACCCATCTGGCGCGCCTGGAGCAGATCCTCAGTCAGCATCGTTTTCTTACCGGCGATCGCTTAACTGAGGCGGATATTCGTCTGTGGACCACGCTGATCCGTTTTGATCCGGTGTACGTGACGCATTTTAAATGCGATAAGCATCGCATCAGCGACTATCTCAACCTTTACGGCTTCCTGCGCGATATTTACCAGATGCCGGGGATTGCGGAAACGGTGAATTTTGACCATATTCGCACGCACTACTTCCGAAGCCATAAGACCATCAACCCGACGGGGATCATTTCCATCGGTCCGTGGCAGGATCTCAGCGAGCCTCACGGGCGCGACACCCGCTTCGCGTAACACCCTGCCGCCATCGCGGATGGCGGCGCTTCTTTCTTTTTCTGCCTACCAGGCCTCATTCCGTTCACAAATATTTACCCCCCGATCATTCGCAGCTATTCTTAATTTGATTGCTTTAAAAACAAGTGATTGACCCAAGGTTGAGGCGAAAATGGATTGGTATTTAAAAGTTCTACGAAACTACATCGGGTTCGGTGGTCGCGCCCGGCGCAAAGAGTACTGGATGTTTATTCTGGTCAACGTCATCTTAACGTTCGTTCTGGGCGTGCTGGATAAAATCCTGGGCTGGCAACGCGCAGGCGGAGAAGGCGTACTCACAACCCTGTATGGGATCCTCGTGTTTCTGCCGTGGTGGGCGGTTCAGTTCCGACGCCTGCACGACACCGATCGATCTGCATGGTGGCTGTTACTGTTACTCATTCCCGTCATCGGCTGGCTGGTTATTATTATCTTTAACTGTCAGGACGGTACGTCTGGCGAAAACCGCTTCGGCCCGGATCCGAAAACCCTGCCATAAGAACCCAAAAAGGCAGAAAAAAAAGCTGCCTTTTTAATTTTTACACGATAAATATTCTTTTTGTTGTCTGTGCGTTTATCCATTCACATCTTATTTATATCTAATCATATTATTATTAATACGAATATTAACATGAAATATTCCTAAGTTTGCATAATAAAAATGACCTCAGCGATATAGCGTGATATATTTCTGCGACTTTTTTTAGCACTAATAAGGATATTTAATGGATTGGTATATAGGTGTATTAAAAAATTATGCCCTTTTTACGGGACGTGCGCGCAGGAAAGAGTACTGGATGTTTGTGCTGATCAACATGATCATCAGCGCAATTCTGAACGTTATTCAAGCCGTTATCGGCATGGAAACGCCGTACATCACGATAATTTATAGCCTCGCCGTTCTGCTGCCGAGTATTGCCGTGGCGGTTCGCCGTCTGCACGATACCGAGCGCTCTGGCTGGTGGTTGCTGATTAGCCTGATTCCGATTGTCGGGGCGATTGTGCTTATCGTCTTTATGTGCCAGAACGGCACCGCCGGAAATAACCGTTTCGGCGCAGACCCTAAGCAGGGTGAGATTAATTAAGATTTTTCGGGGCAATATATTTGCCCCGAATTTCATTGTTCCAGCAAATATTACTTTCCAATAAACAGTTTCGGAATCTCACGCAGACACCAGGCTTTCGCCTCGCCCATACTGTCTCGCCGCCAGGCCATAATAATGTCGATCTCACTGGTCGATTCAGGACTGACAACCCGCAGTCGCCCTTCAGCGATATCGTGTTCCACCAACGGATAAGGCATCGTCGCCACCCCAAGCCCCGCCAGCAGCGCCTGACGCTTATCCTCAATCGTACTGACGGTAAGACGCGGCTGCTTATCCAGCAGTTGTACGGTCAACACCGGACGCTCGCGGGCGGTATCCGCCACCGCCACGCCGCGATATTTCACGCGCGTCACTTCAGAAAGCGGTTCTGGCTCCTGATGGATAGGGTGATCCGGCGCAGCCACATAAACATTCATCAGAGTGTATAATTTGCGCGAATTGATTTCTGACGACGAGCGAAAGTGCATGTCCGGGGCGATAACGATATCTGCCCGCCCCTGCTCCAGACGTTCCCAGGCGCCTGCCAGCACTTCGGTAATGACCGATAGCTGCGTGTTGGCTTTGGCCGCCAGCTTGTCGATAAGCGGGAAAAAGGACGGCGTCGGCACCAGCGCTTCCGTTACAATGGTCAAATGCGTTTCCCATCCCCGGGCCAACGCTTCGGCATCGGTAGTCAGTTTATCCGCCGCTTCGAGAAGAACGCGGCCTCTTTCCAGCAACATGCGTCCGACATTGGTGAATTTTGTGCGGTGCCCGGAGCGGTCAAACAGCACCACATCCAGTTCCTCTTCCAGCTTCTGCATGGTGTAACTGAGCGCAGACGGCACGCGCCCCAGTTCATCCGCCGCCGCCGCAAAGCTGCCGCGACGGTCTATCGCATCCATCACGCGCAACGCTTCGAGCGTTAATGCCCTTTCTTTGGCCATATCGTTCTCATTCAGGAAATTTGAACATACCGGGCAGAATATCTGGCTAACAATGTAGCGTCCAGCCCCTTAACATAAAAGGGAGTAAAGAGAGGTCAAGAATTATGATTACTACCCGAACAGCCAAACAATGCGGACAAGCGGACTACGGATGGCTGCAGGCCCGTTACACTTTTTCCTTTGGACACTACTTCGACCCGAAACTGCTGGGCTACGCCTCACTGCGCGTACTCAATCAGGAAGTGCTGGCGCCCGGCGCCGCTTTTCAGCCGCGCACCTACCCGAAGGTGGATATTTTAAACCTGATTCTGGAAGGGGTTGCCGAATATCGCGACAGCGACGGCAACCATGTCCAGGCCAAAGCGGGCGAAGCGCTGTTGCTCGCCACGCAGCCGGGTATTAGCTACAGCGAACATAACATCAGTAAGGACAAGCCGTTAACACGCATGCAGCTGTGGCTTGACGCCTGTCCTGAACGCGAAAACGCGTCTGTGCAGAAAACCACGCTTGAAAAAGCGAAGCAACAGCTGATCGCCTCTCCTGACGGCGAGAATGGCAGTCTGCAACTGCGTCAACAGGTGTGGGTGCATCATGTTGAACTGGAACAGGGAGAATCCCTGCGCTTTCAACTGCATGGTCCCCGTGCCTATCTGCAGTCGATTCACGGTACGTTTCACGCGGTCACGCACGATGAAGCCCGCGAGGCGCTGACCTGCGGCGACGGCGCGTTTATTCGTGATGAAGCTAACATTACGCTCGTCGCCGATTCGCCGCTGCGCGCTTTGCTGATAGATTTGCCGGTGTAGCCGGTAAATGGAGTTGCTTATGAGTAAGAAAATCAAAAAACAGGCTGCCGCGAAACCTACCGCGGCAGCAGAAACCCCGGTCGCTTCCCGTCGTTTTGGCTACGAGGAGATGTTGACCGAGCTGGAGGCGATTGTCGCCGACGCCGAAGTGCGGCTCGCCGAGGAAGAGGCCACCGCCTGATCCCTTCCGCCTGTTGCCTCCCTTACTGCGCTTTACGGGCCATGATCTCGATGATCTGCTTGTCCGTTTGCTGCATAGAATGACACGCCAGCGCGCACAGGTTGGAAATGGACTGTTCCACGTTATGCGCCACGATGCCTTCGTTGCCGGTTACCGCCGTGTCGTCCAGCGCCATCAACACGGCTTTCCACGCTGCCGACGCGCTGGTCGACACCTTCATCGCACAACTGTTTGACGCACCGTCGCAAATCATCCCACTAACGTCGCCGATCATGCTGCCGATCGCCATGGAGATGGTGCTGTAGCGCCCATCCACCAGCCACGCCATCCCCGCCGCCGCCCCCATTGCCGCCGTAGTCGCCGCACACAAAGCCGACAAACGCGGAAGCTGATGATGGATGTAGATCGCGCTCAGGTGAGAAAGCATCAGCGCGCGCGCCAGTTTTTCCTCGTCGGCGCCGAAGTGCTCCGCCACCACCATCACCGGTACCGTGGCGGTAATCCCCTGATTGCCGGAGCCGGAGTTGCTCATGGCCGGCAGCGTCGCCCCTCCCATGCGCGCATCGGACGCCGCGCTGGTGCGAATAATAATCGCCGTAGAGAGATCGTTCGCCAGCAGTCCGCGCGCGCACTGTTTTTCCAGCGTCGCGCCGATGTGCAGCCCCCAACTCCCGCGCAGCCCTTCCTGCGACAGCGCGCCGTTGAGCCGGGCAGCGTCGAGAATGAAACGAATATCGTCAAACGGGACGTTATTCACAAACGCCAGAATCTCCTCGAGCGAGGTCGTGGACAACACCGCCAGCGGAGAGTCCTGCTCATCGCCGTCCGTCCGCGTGTCCTGAGCAAACTTCACGCCAGCGTGCGTTTCGATGCGCACGATGTTGGTATGTCCGCCGACGATGGTCACGCAGGCCCAACCGTCGCGGCTGTAGACCTTCGCACGGGAAAAAAGGATCTCGTCGCAGGGCTGTTGCAGCATCACCGATACCTTTCCGGCGCTCAGCATCGCTTTCGCGTCATGGATAGCTTGTGCGGAGGCGTCTTTCAGCACCTCCAGCCCGGCCTGACTGTTTCCGCCCAGCGCGCCGAGCGCGGCGGCGATAGGCAGTCCTACCATTCCGGTTCCGGGAACCGTTACGCCCAGCCCGTTTTTCATCAGGTTTGGCGAGACCCAGGCGTCGATACGTTCAACCGCGCCATCCAGTTCGGCAGCGGCAACCGCCGCCGCCAGCGCCAGTGAAATAGGTTCCGTACAGCCCAGCGCCGGTTTGACTTCCTCCTGTACGGCGAGGATAAAACGCTGCCACAACGGATTTTCTGTAGTCTCAAACATAACAACAACCTTCAAAGTCAATCAGGAGAATGCCAGGAACGGAGATACGCACAGCAGCAAACCGGTGACGATAATCAGATATAACGACGCCCCTTTGTATTTGTGCAGTGCAGGAACTTTGTAAACCAGCCAGGCCGGGATCAGACAGCCCACCATGCCGAAAATGGGGCTACAGATTGAGGTAAAGCTGAGCACCGGTGCATTGAGCACAATGGCGCTCCAGGCCAGTAAAATGGCGAACAGCATAATGCCGCGCTGCACCAGCGTTTCGTTGATCTTCTCGGCGGGCATTTTGCGGCGCAGGATATTCATCACAATCCCCTGGGTAGCCTCACGAAAGCCCAGGTAAACGCCAAAGAACGCGGTCATTACGGCAAAAATATTGAGGATCACGCTGACCACTTTTACCCAGCCTGCGCCCGCGCCACTAATAAACTGTGCGGCGATCGCCAGCGCGGAAATGTTTTGCTCATAGGCTTTCACCGCTTCATCGTGGCCCATCGCCAGCGTAAAGGAGACGGCGTAGAAGAAAACGGTCACAAACAAAATGCCGAAGGCGATGTTCATCGCGCGCAGCGCTTTGTGGCGCGCGACCTCAATGGATTTTTCGCGGGAGCGATAGGAAATCACCATCGGGCTTAAGGTCTGAATAAACAGGATTGAGGTCAGGGTAAACGGCAGCGTGATGATCGCGTTTTTCACCAGCAGCGCCATCGGCGGCAGCGCGCCAATATTGTACAAATGCCACATCCCCACCATCGACACGCCCAGCGCCGCGACCACCAAAAGTTTGGTCAGCACCATACCGGTGGAGATTTTGAACAGCAGTTTCTCACCGCGCGAGGAGATGGCAACCAGGATGCAGATGAGCACCAGACCATAAAACGGGCTGTCGGAGAGTAATCCTTCCGTGACGCCAAAGGTATGCAGATAAGAGGCGCTGTCATTGGTGATTGCGGTGGAATAAACAAACATCCAGATCACCAGCATCACAAAATACAGCGCGCCCAACAAAATACCCCAGTTTTTGCCGAGGTAGCCGCTGATAACGCTCGGATAATCTTTACATTCCGGCGATTCCGCCAGGGTGTTAATAAACAGTCGTTGGAACAGATACATTGCCGGGTAGCCAATGACCGAAGAGAGCAGGAAGACCCATAACCCCATCAGCCCCACCTGGACCGGGAGAAAAACAATCCCCGCGCCAATTGCCATCCCGATACTCATAATGACCCAGCCGGTGTCGGTGCTGTCGAATTTGATCGCTTCACGCCATTCGCTTTCGGTCATACCGGCCCGGCGCGCCGGGCTGGAGGCACCAGGTATCACACTGCTGTTCGTTGCCGTTTCCATAAAATTCTCGCTCAATATGTAGGGTAAGTTTTTATATTTTTGTCGTGCCGCATCAGGGCGATACGCGGTACAGGTGTGCAGGCGAGTTGTTAGTATGAAAAAAATCATACGCCCGGGCGCAGAGAAAAACTTCACAAACAAACCCCTGTATTTTCCCTGTGTTAAGAAAAATTTTCCCCTTAACTGCATCTTAAAGGCATTAATTTCTTAATTTGATAGCGATCACAATAAAAAAAGCACACCGAAGTGTGCTTTTTTTTACCGGACCGGGACGTAGGCTAACTGCAGACCACCTTGATCGCCAGCCCGCCGCGTGACGTTTCGCGGTATTTGTCGTTCATGTCTTTGCCGGTTTCGTACATAGTTTCAATGACTTTATCGAGCGACACGCGCGGCTGCGAAGTGCGACGCAGAGCCATGCGCGCGGCGTTAACCGCTTTTACCGCATTGATCGCGTTGCGTTCAATACAGGGGATTTGCACCTGTCCGGCCACCGGATCGCAGGTTAAGCCGAGGTTATGTTCCATGGCGATTTCTGCCGCAATGCACACCTGCGCCGGACTCCCGCCGAGCAGCTCAGTCAGCCCTGCCGCCGCCATTGACGCCGCTACGCCGATCTCTCCCTGACAGCCCACCTCCGCGCCGGAGATCGACGCATTCATCTTATATAGCGCGCCAATAGCGCCTGCCGCCAGCAGGTAGCGGGCGATAGAATTGGCGTTCACCGGACGGCGAAACTTATCGTAGTAGGCCAGCACCGCCGGGATAATCCCGCACGCCCCGTTAGTGGGCGCTGTCACCACACGTCCGCCCGCGGCGTTCTCCTCACTGACCGCGAGGGCGAACATGTTGATCCAGTCGATAACGTTCATTGGATCGCTGGAAAGGTTATCGCTGGAAACCAGCAAGCGCCGCAGCGCCACCGCCCGCCGCGGTACGTTGAGCGGACCGGGCAGTACGCCTTCGGTATTCATGCCGCGCTCGATTCCGGCGTGCATAACGTCCCATATACAGGCAAATCCGTCGTCGATTTCCGCCTTACTGCGCAGCGCCAGTTCGTTTTGCATCATCAGTCCGGAGACCGACAGCCCGTTGCGCTCACACAGCCTGAGCAGTTCGCTCGCCGAATGGAAATCGTAAGGCACAGGGGCTTCGACATCGTGGGCCTGACCAAAATGCTCTTCATCGACGATAAACCCACCGCCAATCGAATAGTAGGTTTTACTCAACAACTGGCGCTGGTGTTCCCAGGCGCTGATGCGCATACCGTTTTCGTGACGGGGAAGCGTTTCGCCGTGAAACAGAATGCTGTCCGTCACTGGAAAATCAACGACATGCGCGCCTTCCGCCAGCGGCAGACGCCCGCTGCGAGTGACCGCCTCTATAAACCCGGGAATGACGTCAATATTGACGTTTTGCGGACTGTTACCCGCCAGCCCCATGATGATGGCGGTATCGGTAGCATGACCTTTTCCGGTCAGCGACAGCGACCCATACAGATCCACCGTGATGCGCGTTGTACGCAGCAAGTCACCGCTGTTGACCAGTTGATCGATAAAACGCTTACCTGCATTCATTGGCCCTACGGTGTGGGAACTGGAAGGACCAATACCTATTTTAAAAATATCGAATGCGCTAATCATATCTACACCCTCGGAATGCCGTTCAGTGGAGACCAGGTTTGATACGCATTATGACCAGGGGCGATCGGCTGACCGCCCCGATAATGTTACATCGCCTGGGTGAAAGTCCGCGAGATGACATCCTGCTGCTGCTCGCGGGTGAGCGCGTTAAAGCGCACCGCATAACCGGAAACGCGAATCGTCAGGTTCGGGTAGCTTTCCGGATGTTCGATGGCATCCAGCAGCATTTCCCGGTTCATGACGTTGACGTTCAGATGCTGACCGCCTTCCACATGCGCTTCATGATGGAAGTAGCCATCAAGTAGCCCGACCAGGTTGGTTTTCCGCACCGGATCTTCTTTGCCCAGCGCCGCTGGCACAATGGAGAAGGTGTACGAAATACCGTCTTTGGCATAGGTAAATGGCAGCTTCGCCACGGAGGTCAGCGAGGCGACCGCGCCTTTGCGGTCGCGTCCGTGCATCGGGTTGGCTCCCGGCGCGAACGGCGTACCGGCACGGCGTCCGTCCGGCGTATTCCCGGTTTTCTGCCCGTACACCACGTTTGAGGTAATGGTCAGAATGGACTGGGTCGGCACCGCATTGCGGTAGGTCGGCAACACCTTAATTTTCTTCATAAAACGTTCGACCAGATCGCAGGCGATACTGTCGACGCGCTCGTCGTTATTACCGTACTGCGGGTAGTCGCCTTCGATAACGAAATCGACCGCCAGGCCGTTATGGTCGCGCACCGGTTTTACCTTCGCGTATTTGATGGCGGAAAGGGAGTCCGCCGCCACTGACAGCCCGGCAATACCGCAGGCCATGGTGCGATACACGTCGCGGTCATGAAGCGCCATTAACGAGGCTTCATAGCTATACTTGTCGTGCATGTAGTGAATGATGTTCAGCGCGCTGATGTACTGCACCGCCAGCCAGTCCATAAAGTGGTCGAGGCTTTCCATCACGGTGTCGTAATCCAGCACATCGTCCATCAGCGGCGCGGTTTTTGGCCCAACCTGGATTTTCAGCTTCTCATCCACGCCGCCATTGATCGCGTAAAGCAGCGTTTTGGCGAGGTTGGCGCGCGCGCCGAAGAACTGCATCTGCTTACCGATTACCATCGGGCTAACACAACAGGCGATCGCGTAGTCGTCGCTGTTAAAGTCAGTACGCATGAGATCGTCATTTTCGTATTGCAGCGACGACGTGACGATAGACACTTGCGCAGCGTACTTTTTAAAGGCCACCGGCAGCGCTTCCGACCACAGCACGGTAAGGTTTGGTTCCGGCGCGGGACCCATAGTGTGCAGCGTATGCAGGTAACGGAAAGCGTTCTTCGTCACCAGCGTGCGACCATCCAGCCCCATCCCGCCGATCACTTCCGTCGCCCAGATCGGATCGCCGGAGAACAGGGTGTCGAATTCCGGCGTACGCAGGAAGCGCACCATGCGGATCTTCATAATGAAATGATCGATCAACTCCTGCGCCTGTTGCTCCGTCAGGATCCCCGCTTTGAAGTCACGTTCAATGTAGATATCGAGGAATGACGCGGTACGCCCCAGCGACATCGCGCCGCCGTTTTGCGACTTCACTGCCGCCAGGTAGGCAAAGTAGAGCCACTGTACTGCTTCCTGAGCGTTGCGCGCTGGACGCGAGATATCGAAACCATATTTTGCCGCCATCTCCTGCATTTGCAGCAGCGCGCGGCGATGTTCCGCCAGCTCCTCGCGCAGACGGATGGTGGCTTCGAGATTTTGCCCCCACTCCAGGTTTGACTGGAGATCGGCGAACTGCAGTTCACGCTCGCGCACCAGATAGCGGATGCCGTACAGCGCCACGCGGCGGTAGTCGCCAATGATTCGCCCGCGGCCATAGCCGTCCGGCAGACCGGTCAGGACGCCGGATTTACGGCAGCGCAGCATGTCCGGCGAATAGGCGTCGAAAACCCCCTGGTTGTGGGTTTTTCGTAGCTCGGTGAACAGGTATTCGAAGTGTGGGTCCATCTCGCGACCATAAGCCTCAAACGAGCTTTTGATCATATTGATGCCGCCAAACGGATGCAGGGCACGCTTGAGCGGTTTGTCCGTTTGCAGACCGACGATTTTTTCCAGCGACTGCTCGATATAGCCCGCGTCATGCGCGGTGATCGTCGTGGCGATATTAGTGTCGAAATCAACCGGCGCATGGGTCGCGTTTTCGATGCGAATCCCCGCCATCACCTTTTCCCACAGCGCCGTTGTGGCTGGCGTCGCTTCCGCGAGAAAAGATTCATCCCCTTCATAAGGCGTATAGTTGTGCTGAATAAAATCACGGACATTAATTTCTTCTTTCCAGTCCGTACCTTTAAAACCCTGCCATGCGTCGGCGTACAGCATATCGCTGGTATCGATATTTACCTTCATGAAAAATAATCTCTCTACAGAACAACAATGAATTAAGCGAGTTCCACTGGCGCGTGAATACGGCCTAACTGGATCGCATCAAGCGCAATCATTTTTTCTTCATTGGTCGGAATAACGGCGCACATGACCCGGGCATCGCTGGCGGAAATAATGCGTTCGCCGTGGGAATTCGGCAGGCTATTTCTGTCACTGTCGAGCGTAACGCCCAGCACCGCCAGACGCTCTGCTACCAGGCGACGAATTAAGACCGAGTTCTCGCCGATACCGCCGGTGAAAACAATGCCGTCCAGACGATGTAACGACGCTGCATGCCCGGCGATATGGCGGGCGATACGGTGGACGAACGTTTTGATCGCCAGTTGCGCCCGCGCGTGTCCTTCATGCCAGGCTTTTTCCAGCACTCTTAAGTCGGACGATAAACCCGAAATTCCCAGCAGACCGGACTCTTTGTTGACCACCCGCTCCAGATCGCTCAGGGTCTGACCGGTTTCGCTGGCGACCCACGCCATCGCCCCGAAGTCGACATCGCCGCTGCGGGTGCCCATCATCAGCCCTTCCAGCGGCGTCATGCCCATTGAGGTGTCCACGCTCTGCCCGTTACGAACCGCGCAGACAGACGCCCCATTGCCAAGATGCGCCACCACCAGACCTGAATCGTCATCAGCAAGATCCAGCAGCGCATGCGCCCGCAGAGACACATAGCGATGTGACGTGCCATGAAAGCCGTAACGCCGCACGCCGAGTTGTTCGTAATATTCCCACGGCAGGCCGTACAGGTAGGCCTCAGGCGCCATCGTCTGATGAAAACTGGTATCAAAAACAGCGACCTGCGTGACGCCGGGAAATAACTGCTGTGCGGATTCTATTCCGCTCAGATTCGCATAGTTATGTAACGGCGCTAACGGTGAAACCCGGCGGATATTGTCGATGACCTCATCGGTAATAATGGCCGACGCGGTAAAGATATTTCCACCGTGGGCGATGCGGTGGCCAATTAAGGCCACGCTGTCGTTTAAATTACGTTTTTCCAGTTCGAAGGCGATCGCCTTTAATGCCCCTTCGTAACTGTGGTGAGCCAGCGTTGCTGGCTCTCCTCCGTTTACCGACAAGAAGGCGCTTTCAGTGTTAATGCCGTCAGCAATACCTGCCATTAAAACGTCGCAGTTTGTTGCATCCAGCACTGAAAACTTAATTGAAGACGAACCGCAGTTAATTACCAGAACTACAGGAAATTCAGTCATTTCACTACTCCGCTCATCCTGAGCCTAAGGCTTAAAACAGTTTGTACACGATGTTCAGGATGGTCAGCAGACCAATGACGGTGACAAACACGTTATCCAGACGGCCACGGTATTTCGCCAGCGAAGGCGCTTTACGAATGGCGTACATCGGCAGCAGGCAGAGCAGCGAGGCGATAATCGGCGCGCCCATCGCTTCAATCAGGTCAAGAATATTCGGGTTGGCATAGGCCACAACCCAGGTGGACCCCATGATAAAGATCATGCTGAGGGTATTGAGTTTACCCATCGAGACTTTAGTTTTATCGCCCTTATAGCCAAACTTAAGGATCAGACCGTTCAGCCCTTCCAGCGTGCCCAGATAGTGCCCGAAGAACGATTTGAAAATGGCGACCAGCGCGATAATCGACGCGCCGTATTCCAGCGTGGTCGCGAACGTTGACTTAGTACCGGACATTGAGGCGAAGTGGTTCGCCAGGTAAGAGAGCACAGGGATGTTCTGCGCTTTCGCATCCGCCATGTTTTGCGGCGAGAGCGTAAACAGGCAACTGAAGGCGAAGAACATTACCACGGCGACCATCAGCATGCTGGCGCGGGAGATGATCTGTGAACATTTCTGCTCGGTAAAGTCGCGGCCAAAATCTTTCTCATACTCTTCGCGCTTCGACACCACGAACGAGGAGACGATCGGCGAGAAGTTGAACGAGAACACCATAATGGAGATACCGAGCCATACGGTGACCAGAATGCCATCGTGACCGGTCAGCGCGATGTTGCTCAGATCGACCTGATCGATCACCGCCGAATTCCAGTACGGGATCAGCGACAGTGAAATCAGCACCAGGCTGGCGATAAACGGCCAGACCAGATAGCTCATCACTTTTACCATCAGATCTTTACCAAACCAGATGACAAACGCCATCAGCAAGAGCAGGAACAGCGCCACAAAGCCGCGGTTCAGGGCTGGCAACTGCAACTGGTTTTCCCAGAAAGTCATGAAGGTGTTGGTAATGGTCACGCCGTAAATCCACAACAGCGGACAAATGGCGAAGAAGTAGAGGAACGTGATCACCACGCCGCCCGTCTTGCCAAAGTGCTCTTCTACCGTTTCCGTAATGTTACCGGACGGGTTCGAGCCGGACAGGCACAGGCGCGCCAGCGCCCGGTGGCAGTAAAAGGCGATGGGGTACGCCAGCACCAGCATCAGTAGAATGGGGATCAGGCCGCCAAATCCGGCGCGAATGGGGAAGAACAGCACTCCGGCGCCGATGGCGGTACCAAATAATCCCAGTGTCCAGGTGGTGTCCGATTTACGCCAGGACGACTGTTTTGTCTGGCTGGATACAATGCTATCAGTAGTACTCATATCCTATCCTCAACGAAAAGATGAATAGCCGGTGTTAAGCGTCTGCTAAACCCGTTATTTGCGATACACGAGAAAGATCGATATTGCCGCCAGAAATAATGCTGACCGTTTTTCTGTTCTGGATATAGCTATCTAATTTCCCGCTTAATAAAGCGGCACAAGCCAGTGCGCCAGCGCCTTCTGTCACCACTTTATTGCGCTGAATTAAGGCAATCATGCTGTTGCGTATTTCGTCTTCGCTCACGAGGACTATGTCATCCACTAATTCACGCACAATTTCGTAAGTTAAATTACCCGGGCGGGAAACGTCACAACCATCCGCCAGGGTGCCGGTCGTTCGGTGCGTGGTTATTTCTCCGGCCTGATAAGATGCCGCCATACCGTGTACGTTTTCAGCCTGAACGCCGATGACTTTAATTGTCGGGTTAATGGATTTAATCGCGATGGCAATCCCGGCAATTAAACCGCCTCCGCCAATAGGCACAATAACGTTATCGACGTCATAAAGATCCTCCATGATTTCCAGACCAATTGTGCCTTGCCCGGCAATGACTTTCGGATCGTCATACGGTGGAATAAAAATACGGCCTTCGGTTTCTACAATTTCGCTGACTTTGGCGATGGTGTCGTTAAAGTTATCCCCGTGCAGCACCACCTCCGCGGAGTAGTCGCAGGTCGCGGCAACTTTTGACTTCGGCGCGCCTTTTGGCATTACCACTTTGCCGTCAATACCGAGCATCGCGCAGGAGAGCGATACGCCCTGCGCGTGGTTGCCCGCGGAACAGGCCACCACGCCCTTGCGTTTTTCCGCATCCGTCAGCGAACTTAATTTGTTAAACGCGCCGCGGATTTTAAAAGAACCGGTACGCTGCATATTTTCGAACTTGAGAAATATTTCACCTTTGCAGCGCTCACTAAAATAGTTCGAACGCGGCATGCCTGTTTTATATATTTTTCCTGCCAGGCGTTTTTTGGCTTCGAGGATATCGTCAATGGCAACCGGTAGATCGTAAGTAATGTGCATTGTAACCTCTTACTTATTGTAAAGTAATAAATGATCGTGACCAACGGCTGAAATACAGCGCGATGGCGTTAATATTGGATTAACTAAATTTATTTGGGTTAATCGATTTCAATTAATTGCTTTCGTCTGCGACCTTTATAAGATGAATACTCTTTCGCTAATTCCACCAACACCGAGGCGGCTTTTTTAATACGATAATTTTTAGACCATATTGCAGCATATCGCGCAATGGGTAATGATTCTTCTACAGGGAGCGTAATAAACTGGTTTGAACCAAAAGGCGCGGTCATGTCACATGGAATAACAGTTAAAAAATCGGCATTAAGAACAAGATTATAAATGGTGACGACGGAGTCGGTTTTAACGATGTTTTCAATACTGATGCCATTTCTTTGCAGGGTGGTGAGGAGTTCGCTGTAGTAGCCCATATTCGTTTGTGGCAGCACCCACTGTTCGTTTTGCAACGATTCCAGCGTGGTGGTGCCGGTGCATGTTCGGGACTTATTCGCCACCAGCACGAACTCTGACTCGAACAACGGCTCGACATGGAGATCCTGTAACTTCATTTCATCGCTGAGCGTGCCAATAGCAAAGTCCAGTCGTCCGTCGCGAATCGCTGGCAGAAACGAGGAGAGCTGCGCCTCATACATAGAGACCTGCGATTTCGGGTAGACCTCTTTGAACTTCTGGATCATATCGGACATAAAGGTAAATCCAATCAGCGACGGGAATCCGAAGGAGACGTCCACCACCGCGCTGTCGGTCATGCTGTTCATCTCATTCACCATGTTTTTCATCTCGCGAGTGATGGACTCTGACCACGAGAGTAAAACCTGCCCTGCGTGGGTTAAGGTGACGCCGGTGTTTTTCCGTACCACCAACTCAACGCCGAAATACGCTTCAATATCGTTAATGATTTTACTGACCGCCGGTTGAGTTAACCCTAATTCTTTCGCCGCAGATCCGATCGAACCACTTCTGATTACTTCCTGAAAGACCACCAACTGCTGAGTTTTTGGGAGAGCAAACGTATTCATATCGACCTGCGCAAATAACTTTGTTGACGGCGTGGAGTGTAACAAATTACGTAATGGGGGATATGTGCGACCACTCACAAATTGCCTTGCCATTATTTTATGAAGCTGGCAAATAAATTATTAAATTTATATTTTTCAAACAGTTATATAATTACAATGTCGCTTTAGTCTGATTTTAGTCAAAAAAATAGGGGGGATAACAATATTTTATGGCGATAACATCGATAAACTTGTGGTTATTTTCAAAATCGGCGAATGATGATATTTCAATCAATTATCGTGCAATTAACGTTCAAATATGTCATTAAATTTAATGTGCAATTTATCAAATATAATTATATATAAAACATAAATGACGTTAAATATTGTGGCATATCACATTTTTTTGCCGTATTTGTTTGTAAATAAACATTACTTTTATCAATAATTAAATATAAGCATACAATTCATTATCATTACAAACAAACCATTAACACTAGTTTTTATAGATTTTATAGCAAGTAATTTTGTGAAGGCGATCGTTTGCTTTTTGTTTCTGTCGCCAAAAGAATCAAAGCCAGCGTTTTGTGTTTCCTGTCACATATCGGGAAATCTCTTGCGTTCAATACGCTCCCCTGCCGAATGGTTATCCTCGTGGACAGGCATTCATCTGCTTCACAAAAGCAAAAACCCCGCCTGATGGCGGGGTTTCAGTAGTGAGCTGAAGCTGACCGGTAAGCCGCTTTCTTTTGGGTATAACGTCGTGGACAGGCATTCATCTGCTTCACAAAAGCAAAAACCCCGCCTGATGGCGGGGTTTCAGTAATGAGTTGAAGCTGACCGGTAAGCCGCTTTCTTTTGGGTATAGCGTCGTGGACAGGCATTCATCTGCTTCACAAAAGCAAAACCCCGCCTGATGGCGGGGTTTCAGTAATGAGTTGAAGCTGACCGGTAAGCCGCTTTCTTTTGGGTATAGCGTCGTGGACAGGCATTCATCTGCTTCACAGAAGCAAAAACCCCGCCTGATGGCGGGGTTTCAGTAATGAGTTGAAGCTGACCGATAAGCCGGGTTCTGTCGTGGACAGTCATTCATCTAGGCCAGCAATCGCTCACTGGCTCAAGCAGCCTACCCGGGTTCAGTACGGGCCGTACCTTATGAACCCCTATTTGGCCTTGCTCCGGGTGGAGTTTACCGTGCCACGGACTGTTACCAGCCGCGCGGTGCGCTCTTACCGCACCCTTTCACCCTTACCTGATCCCACGTGCGTGGGCCATCGGCGGTTTGCTCTCTGTTGCACTGGTCGTGGGTTTCCCCCCCAGGCGTTACCTGGCACCCTGCCCTATGGAGCCCGGACTTTCCTCCCCTCCGCCTGTCTCCCCCGAAAGGGACGACGACGAAGCGGCGACTGTCTGGTCAGCTTCGGCGCGAAGTATAGAGGGTTTACGCGCCCTTGTCACCCCGCGCTGCGCATTCCCATCGCCAGCGTGGCCGCAATATTTCGCGAAGCGCGGTAAATATTGTCAAATGCGCCCCGGAAGGCTTCTTCCAGCGTGCCAATGCTGCTTAATACGCTAAACACGGCATCAATACCGTGCTGGTGCACCACCGCGACGTCACGCGTCAGGCTGCCGGCAATACCTATCACCGGCTTGTGGTATTTCTTCGCCACGCTCGCCACGCCGACCGGTACTTTTCCGTGAATGCTCTGACTGTCAATTCGTCCTTCGCCAGTCACCACCAGCGTACAGTCGTGGATATGTTCTTCCAGATTCAGCGCCTGGGTCACAATCTCGATACCGCTTTTCAGCTCCGCGCCGAGAAAGGCCATCAGCGCCGCGCCCATACCGCCCGCCGCGCCTGCGCCAGGAACCTCTCTGACATCCACCCGTAGCGATTTTTTGATGATATCGGCGTAATGGGCAAGATTGGCGTCAAGTTCGACAATTAACGCCTCGGTCGCGCCTTTCTGCGGTCCAAAAATTCGCGATGCGCCCTTCTCCCCCACCAGCGGATTGGTGACGTCGCAGGCAACGCGAATCGTGCAGGCGCGTAATCGTGGATCAAGACCCGAAATATCAATTGCGTTGAGGCTGTTCAGGCTGCCTCCGCCATAACCGATCTCGGTGCCATTGGCGTCGCACAGTTTCGCACCCAGCGCCTGTATCATACCCGCGCCACCGTCATTGGTGGCGCTGCCGCCAATACCGATGATGATGTTTCGCGCCCCGCTTTCCAGCGCCTGCAAAATCAGCTCGCCCGTGCCGCGAGAGGTGGTGATCAGCGGATTACGTTTTTCCGGGGGAACCAACGCCAGTCCGCTGGCTGCCGCCATTTCGATAAACGCGGTTTTTCCGTCTCCTGACATGCCCCAGTTGGCATTGACCTTTTCCCCCAACGGGCCGGTAACCCAAGCGGAATGTTCAGTTCCCTGCGTGGCGGCAATCATGGCTTCAACTGTTCCTTCACCACCGTCGGCGACGGGAACAGAAACATATTGCGCATCCGGAAAAATTTCCCGGAATCCTTTTTCTATTGCCTGAGCTACCTCACTGGCAGAAAGGCTTTCTTTATAAGAGTCTGGGGCAATGACGATTTTCATAGGGGTAGCCTGTTACTGCATAACGCCAATTAGCGTTTCACTGTTCCGGCCTGCGCCAGGCAGGCCAGATTGCTGCGTGCCACAAGGCACGACGTGATTAGCGAGTGACTTCCACTTTCGCCAGTTTTTCGTAATAGCATGCCAGCGCGCTGTGATCGGCCGTCCCCAGCCCGTCCGCGCGCAGCGCCTGCATCATCTCCATCACCGCAGCGGTCAGCGGCAGCTGCGCGCCGACACCGTGCGACGTATCCAGCGCGTTCGCCAGATCTTTAATATGCAGATCGATACGGAAGCCCGGTTTGAAGTTGCGATCCATAACCATCGGCGCTTTCGCATCCAGCACGGTACTGCCCGCCAGACCGCCGCGAATCGCCTGATATACCAGATCCGGGTTTACCCCCGCTTTGGTCGCCAGCGTCAGCGCTTCTGACATCGCGGCAATATTCAGCGCCACAATCACCTGGTTTGCCAGCTTGGTGACGTTACCCGCGCCGATTTCACCGGTATGCACCACGGATCCCGCCATCGCCTTCAGCAGATCGTAATATTTGTCGAAGATCGCTTTGTCGCCGCCCACCATGACGGACAACGTGCCGTCGATGGCTTTCGGTTCGCCGCCGCTGACCGGCGCGTCGAGCATATCAATCCCTTTGGCCTTCAGCGCGTCGCTGATTTCACGGCTTGCCAGCGGCGCGATCGAACTCATGTCGATCAAAACGGTGCCCGGCTTCGCGCCTTCAATAATGCCGCCTTCACCCAGCGCAACGTCTTTCACGTGCGGGGAGTTCGGCAGCATGGTGATGATCACATCACACTGCTCAGCGATCGCTTTTGCGGTAGAGGCGGTTTCTGCCCCGGCAGCAATAACTTCAGCAATCGCTTCAGGGTTACGGTCAGAAACCACCAGCGAGTAACCTGCTTTCAGGAGGTTTTTACTCATTGGTTTACCCATGATACCCAGGCCAATAAAACCAACTTTCATCGTCATATCACTATTCTCTCTTGTTGCGGTGGTGGTTATTTCTTAAAGGAATCTGCCAGCTTCTGCGTGGCGGAACGGAATACGCCCAGATCGCTGCCCACGGCCACAAACGTCGCTCCCCACTCCAGATAACGGCGCGCATCGGCTTCAACCGGCGCCAGAATGCCGCAGGGTTTACCGTTCGCTTTCGCACGGGCAAAAATGTGCTGAATGGCTTTCTGAACGTCAGGATGCGACGCGTTGCCAAGGTGGCCTAACGCGGCAGCCAGATCGCTTGGCCCGACAAAAATACCGTCAACGCCTGCGGTTGCCGCAATCGCGTCCACGTTATCGACGCCCTGCTGGCTTTCGATCTGCACAATGATGGTGATGTTCTTATTCGACTGCGCAAAGTAATCCGCTACGGTGCCAAACATATTGGCGCGGTGTGATACGGATACGCCGCGAATCCCCTCTGGCGGATAGCGGGTCGCCGCCACGGCGTTTACGGCTTCTTGTTCTGTTTCCACAAACGGGATGAGGAAATTGTAAAAGCCGATATCCAGCAGACGCTTGATAATCACCGGCTCGTTGGTCGGCACGCGCACAACCGGCGCGCTGGCGCTACCTTTTAATGCCATCAGTTGCGGGATAAAGGTTGAGACATCGTTCGGCGCATGTTCGCCGTCCAGCACCAGCCAGTCAAAGCCCGCCAGACCGAGCACTTCGGTGCTGATGGGGCTTGCCAGCGCCGACCAGCAACCGATCTGCACCTGATGCGCAGCCAGCGCTGCCTTGAATTTGTTGGGGAAGATGTCGTTATTCATCACGTTTACCTTGTCACTTAACCGTTATATAGAGAGTTTTATAAACCGACGGACGGGTCACTATTTATTTACCCAGATATTTAAGCCGGTATTTTATTATTGTTTGACATTTACCGATGCTAATTAAAATAACCGACGGGTGTAATAAGTTCGTGGTTCAGTATAATCAGCCGCGGTGTATTAGGCATTGTGCAAACGCTCATTAAAGAAACGAGCATTAAATATTATTTTGTGCATATGCACATAAGCCTGGGCGCTGATGCACAGATTTACGCTTTGCTCACCCTGCGGGCGTGGCGTTCGCCACAACGGGTGATCGCGATCACATTCTTATTCCAGCGCGCCTGACATGCTTATTTTATCAAAATGACATTCTCTTTTTTCAGGTTCACTGAACGAATTATTTTTAGCTGGAGAATACTGAGCAATGGCTAACATCGACATCCGACAGCAATCGCCGACGGCGTTTTATATTAAAGTTCACGACATCGATAATGTGGCAATCATTGTCAACGACAATGGTTTAAAAGCCGGAACGCGTTTCCCGGACGGGCTTGAACTGATCGAACATATTCCGCAGGGGCACAAAGTGGCGCTGGTGGATATTCCCGCGCATGGTGAAATCGTTCGCTATGGCGAGGTGATTGGTTATGCCGTTCGCAATATCGCGCGCGGAAGCTGGATCGATGAGTCCATGGTGGAACTGCCGAAGGCGCCGCCACTGCACACGTTGCCGCTGGCGACCAAAGTGCCGGAGCCGCTGCCGCCGCTGGAAGGTTATACCTTTGAGGGCTATCGCAATGCCGATGGCAGCGTGGGCACCAAAAATCTGCTCGGCATTACCACCAGCGTCCACTGCGTGGCGGGTGTGGTCGATTATGTGGTGAAGATCATTGAGCGCGATCTGCTGCCTGACTACCCGAACGTCGACGGCGTCGTCGGCCTGAACCATCTGTACGGCTGCGGTGTGGCGATCAACGCCCCGGCAGCGGTAGTGCCCATTCGCACGATTCACAACATTTCGCTGAACCCGAACTTTGGCGGCGAAGTGATGGTCATCGGCCTCGGCTGTGAAAAACTGCAACCTGAGCGCCTGCTGGAAGGTACCGACGATGTGCAGAGTATCCCGGTGGACAGCGCCAGCATCGTGAGCTTGCAGGATGAAAAACACGTCGGTTTCCGCTCGATGGTGGATGACATTTTGCAGGTGGCTGAGCGCCATCTCGCGAAACTCAATCAGCGCCAGCGCGAAACCTGCCCGGCCTCTGAACTGGTCGTCGGGATGCAGTGCGGCGGCAGCGATGCGTTTTCCGGCGTCACGGCGAACCCGGCGGTAGGGTATGCCTCGGACCTGCTGGTTCGCTGCGGCGCCACGGTGATGTTCTCCGAAGTGACCGAAGTGCGTGACGCCATCCATCTGCTGACCCCGCGCACGGTCAACGAAGAGGTGGGCAAGCGCCTGCTCGAAGAGATGGCCTGGTACGATAACTACCTCGACATGGGGAAAACCGACCGCAGCGCCAACCCGTCACCGGGGAACAAAAAAGGCGGGCTGGCGAACGTGGTCGAAAAAGCGCTCGGCTCCATTGCCAAGTCAGGTAAGAGCGCGATTGTTGAAGTGCTGTCGCCGGGCCAGCGGCCAACGAAGCGCGGCCTGATATACGCGGCAACCCCCGCCAGCGACTTTGTCTGCGGCACCCAGCAGGTGGCGTCAGGGATCACCGTCCAGGTCTTTACTACCGGGCGCGGTACCCCGTATGGGCTGATGGCGGTACCGGTGATCAAAATGGCTACCCGCACCGAGCTGGCAAACCGCTGGTATGACTTAATGGATATTAACGCCGGGACCATCGCCACCGGGGAAGAAACCATTGAAGAGGTCGGTCAGAAGCTGTTTGCGTTTATCCTGGAGGTAGCCAGCGGACGGAAGAAAACCTTCTCGGATCAATGGGGCCTTCATAACCAACTGGCAGTGTTTAACCCGGCGCCGGTGACGTGACGCCCCCCCTTCTCTTCTCATAAAGCATGCCCGGCGGGCGTGCTTTTTTTTCGGCCGTAATCTTTCGCAAACCTTCTTTTACTTTCGTAGCTTTCATTTATCCGATCGAAATCACATAAAAACATTACGAAAGCCTATACATTCTTTCGAAGAAGACAAACGAAAGATTTCGGAGGAAGGATGTTTATTATTTCCAGCAAGACCATGCTCAGGAAGGCCCAGCGCGAGGGTTACGCCGTACCGGCTTTCAACATCCATAATCTTGAAACCCTGCAGGTGGTCGTGGAAACCGCAGCAGAATTACGTTCACCATTGATCGTTGCGGGGACGCCAGGCACGTTTCGCTATGCAGGCGTGAGCAATATCGTCGCCATCGCCGGGGAACTGGCGAAGTCATGGAACCACCCTCTCGCGATCCATCTTGATCATCATGAAAAACGTGAAGATATAGAACAGAAAGTCGCTGCTGGCGTGCGTTCCGTCATGATCGACGGCTCGCACCTTCCGTTTGCCGACAATATTGCCCTGGTGAAAAATGTTGTCGATTACTGCCATCGTTACGACGTTAGCGTCGAAGCCGAACTGGGCCGTTTGGGTGGACAGGAAGACGAATTGAACGTTGACGAAAAAGACGCGCTTTATACCCATCCGCAGCAGGCCCGGGAGTTTGTCGCCGGAACCGGCATTGATTCTCTGGCCGTAGCAATTGGAACGGCTCACGGCCTTTACACCGCCGAACCGCGACTGGATTTTGAGCGCCTGGCGGAGATTCGGCAACACGTGGATATTCCACTGGTGCTGCACGGCGCCTCGGGCCTGCCCACCGGGGATATCCAACGCGCAATCTCACTCGGCATCTGCAAGGTTAACGTTGCCACCGAACTTAAAATTGCCTTTTCCGATGCCCTGAAAACCTATCTTAGTGAGCATCCCAAGGCCAATGATCCCCGACATTACATGGTGCCAGCCAAAGCCGCCATGAAAGCCGTCGTGCGCAAAGTCATCGCCGACTGCGGCTGCGAAGGCAAGCTTTGACAGATAGCGCATTCGCATTCAATACAAACGAAAGATATCGGAGTCAGAAGTGAAAGAAATTATCTCGCGTCATAAAGCCGGTGAACATGTCGGGATCTGTTCTGTCTGTTCAGCCCATCCGCTGGTCATTGAAGCGGCCCTGCGCTTTGATCTGCACAGCGACAACAAAGTGCTGATTGAAGCGACCTCTAACCAGGTCAATCAGTTCGGCGGGTATACCGGCATGAAACCCGCTGATTTCCGCGATTTTGTCTATGGCATTGCCCAGGAGGTTGGCTTCCCGCGTGAGCGTTTAATCCTTGGCGGGGATCATTTGGGCCCGAACTGTTGGCAGGATGAACCCGCAGCGGATGCGATGGAAAAATCGGTGGTGTTGATTCAGGCCTACGTCGCCGCAGGATTCAGTAAAATCCACCTGGACGCCTCTATGTCCTGCGCCGATGACCCCACGCCGCTCGACCCGATGGTGGTCGCCGAACGCGCAGCGGTACTTTGCCAGGCGGCTGAAGCGACGGCAACGGAAGAACAAAAACGCCGACTGACCTATGTAATCGGCACTGAAGTTCCGGTACCGGGCGGGGAAGCCAGCAGCATTGGGACGGTTCACGTCACCCGCGCCGACGATGCCGCCCGCACGCTGGAAACGCATCAGGTTGCCTTTCACGCTCGGGGGCTTGATGAGGCCTTAACCCGCGTTATCGCCATCGTCGTGCAGCCCGGCGTGGAATTCGATCACACCCAAATTATCCACTACCAGCCTCAGGCTGCCGAAGCGCTCACTACCTGGATCAAGGCCACGCCAATGGTTTACGAAGCGCACTCCACAGACTACCAGACCCGACAAGCCTACCGCGCGCTGGTTCGTGATCACTACGCCATTCTCAAGGTCGGCCCGGCCCTGACTTTCGCTCTGCGTGAAGCCGTTTTTGCGCTGGCGCAGATGGAAGACGCCCTGATTTCGCCGGAACAACGCAGCCGGGTGTTGGAGGTGATCGATGAAGTGATGCTTAACGAGCCTGGATACTGGAAGAAGTATTACCGGCCGACCTGGAGCCAGGCGATGGTCGATATCCATTTCAGCCTGTCAGACCGTATCCGTTACTACTGGCCGCACCCGCGTATTCGGCAAAGTGTGGAAAAACTGATCGCCAATCTGAGTGGCGTCTCATTACCGCTGGGATTAATCAGCCAGTTTATGCCTGTACAGTTTGAACGGCTGTCGGAAGGCGCGCTAAACGCCACGCCGCACAGCCTGATTATTGACAAAATTCAGGATGTTTTACGTGCATACCGGTTCGGTTGCGCGTCAGAAACAGCCTGAAAACCGGAGACGCTATGAGCCAACTTTTTGTCCGTACTGGAATTCATTTTACCTCGCGCCAGCAGGCGCTCGCGCACATTGCCGAGGAGATGCTGGCCAAAGGCGTGGTGCATGACACGTATCCGCAGGCGCTTCTCGAACGTGAAGCAAACTTTCCAACCGGCATCGCGCTGGAACGCCATGCCGTTGCGATTCCACACTGCGAAGCGGTTCACGCCAAATCGCCGGCGATCTACCTCATCCGTCCCGATACTCCGGTGGCGTTTCAGCAGGCCGATGACGACGGCGAAATTGCCGTTTCGCTGATCATCGCGCTGATCGTTGAAAACCCGACGGCGCAGCTGAAACTCCTGCGTCGTCTGTTTAGCGAACTGCAAAACCCGGACACCCTTGAAGCGTTACTGAGTGCCCCTGAAACAGCGCTGGCAGCCCGTTTTCAGGAAACTATCCTGATGCCTGAGCCTTGCGAACAGGCCTGATAATATACTGATAATAAAAGGAATACCCTATGAAACGTAAAGTGATTGTGGCCTGTGGCGGTGCTGTCGCGACCTCTACGCTGGCCGCGGAAGAAATTAAAGAGCTATGTGAAGCCAACGATATCACACTCGACCTGGTGCAATGTCGGGTCACGGAAATCGAAACCTATATGGACGGCGCCGATCTCATTTGCACCACCGCCCGCGTCGACCGCACCTTTGGCGATATTCCTGTCGTTCACGGTATGCCTTTTGTTTCCGGGGTGGGTATCGAAGCGTTGCAGCAAAAAATACTGACGATCCTCGTGGGGTGACGCCATGTTTAGCGAAATTATGCGTTATATCCTCGACTTAGGCCCAACGGTAATGCTGCCGCTGGTGATCATCATCTTCTCAAAACTGCTGGGGATGAAGCTCGGGGACTGTTTTAAATCGGGTCTGCATATTGGCATTGGCTTTGTCGGAATCGGCCTGGTGATCGGTCTGATGCTTGACTCTATTGGCCCTGCGGCGAAAGCGATGGCCGAACAATTTCAAATCAATCTTCACGTCATTGATGTTGGTTGGCCCGGCTCGTCACCCATGACCTGGGCCTCGCAAATTGCGCTGATCGCCATCCCGGTCGCCATTGGCGTCAATATTCTGATGCTGGTGACGCGTATGACCCGCGTTGTGAACGTCGACATCTGGAATATCTGGCACATGACCTTTACCGGTGCGATGCTGCATCTGGCGACCGGATCGTACTGGCTGGGGATCCTCGGCGTGATTGTCCATGCTGCCTTTGTTTACAAACTTGGCGACTGGTTCGCAAAAGATACCCGCGACTTCTTCGGTCTGGAAGGAATAGCTATCCCGCATGGCACCTCAGCCTACCTCGGTCCTGTCGCGGTACTGGTCGATACGGTTATCGACAAAATACCGGGCCTTAACCGCATTCATTTCAGCGCGGACGATGTGCAAAAACGCTTCGGTCCGTTTGGCGAGCCGGTGACCGTCGGTTTTGTGATGGGGTTGGTGATTGGCATGTTGGCAGGCTACGACGTGAAAGCCGTCCTGCAACTGGCAGTCAAAACAGCGGCAGTGATGCTACTAATGCCGCGCGTGATCAAGCCGATCATGGATGGCTTAACGCCGATAGCCAAACAGGCGCGTAAACGTCTGCAGGCCCGATTTGGCGGCCAGGCGTTTCTGATTGGACTGGATCCGGCGCTGCTCCTCGGCCATACCTCTGTGGTTTCCGCCAGCCTGATTTTTATCCCGCTGACGATCCTGATTGCGGTGCTGGTCCCGGGTAACCAGGTGCTGCCGTTCGGCGACCTTGCGACTATCGGTTTCTTTGTCGCGATGGCGGTGGCGGTGCATCAGGGCAACCTTTTCCGCACGCTGATATCCGGCGTCATCATTATGGGCATTACGCTGTGGATCGCCACGCAAACCATCGGTCTGCATACCCAGCTTGCCGCCAATGCCGGGGCGCTGAAAGCCGGTGGCATGGTGGCCTCCATGGACCAGGGGGGATCGCCGGTAACCTGGCTTCTGATCCAGCTCTTTACCTGGCAGAACGTTATAGGGTTCGTGGTGATTGCCGCCCTCTATTTCACCGGCGTACTGCTGACCTGGCGTCGGGCGCGTCATTTTGCAGCCGCGGAGCAAAACGCAACGCTGACGGAAAGTCAGCCCACCGTGTAATTTCAGGGGAGCGTTCGCTCCCCGCTATCTTTCTGGAGAATGTTATGAAATCAGTGGTGATTCACGCTGAGGGAGACGTGCGCGTTGAAGAACGCCCCATGCCCCAGTTGCAAAACGACGACGACGTGCTGGTGAAAGTCATCAGTTCTGGTCTGTGTGGTTCTGATATTCCGCGTATTTTTGCTAAAGGCGCGCATTATTACCCCATTACCCTCGGCCATGAATTTAGCGGCTACGTTGAATCGTATGGCAAGGGCGTGAAGGACATGCAGCCGGGCGACGCGGTTGCCTGCGTGCCGCTTCTGCCCTGCTTTCACTGTCCCCAGTGCGAGCGTGGTTTTTACTCGTTGTGTAAACAGTACCAGTTTGTCGGTTCGCGCAGTGAAGGCGGCAATGCGGAGTTCGTTGTCGTAAAGCGCGCCAATCTGTTCCGCTTACCTTCCGATATGCCTGTCGAAGACGGCGCGTTCATTGAGCCGATCACCGTTGGTCTGCATGCGTTTCATCTGGCGCGGGGATGTGAAGGGAAAAACGTTATCATCGTTGGCGCGGGCACCATCGGCCTGCTCGCGCTTCAGTGCGCAAAAGAGCTCGGTGCGAAAAGCGTCGCCGCCATCGACATTAATCCACAGAAACTGGCGCTGGCAACAGCGCTGGGAGCCACGCGGGTGTATAACAGCCGGGAGATGAGCGCAGCAGAGATTCAGGCAGCGCAGAACGACGCGCAGTTCGACCAGTTGGTGCTGGAAACGGCAGGCACGCCGCAGACCGTCTCACTCTCAATTGAAATTGCCGGACCGCGTGCGCAGGTAGCGCTGGTCGGCACGCTGCACCATGATCTGACGCTCACCAGTCACGTTTTTGGGCTGATCCTGCGCAAAGAGCTCACGGTGCAGGGCAGTTGGATGAACTACTCCAGCCCGTGGCCAGGAGAAGAGTGGGAAACGGCCGCACGCTTGTTGACCGAGAAACGCCTGCAGCTCATCCCGCTGATTGCCCATCGGGGTAACCCAGAGCGTTTCGCAGAAGCCGTGAAAGCGCTAAACGGCGCACCTATGCAGGGAAAAATCCTCCTGGACTTCTCCTGATCGTACGAGCCAGCAACCTGCGCTGGCTCACATTTACTTTCGAAATTTAGCGTTCACCTTTCGCAATCCTTCGATTAAACTAGTCACAGTTAATTATCAGGCAAATCAATATGAACTCATTTGAGCGAAGGAACAAAATTGTCGACCTGATTAATTCGCAGGGCAGCGTGTTGGTGCTTGATCTTTCGAATACCTTTGGTATTTCTGAAGTCACTATCCGTGCCGATCTGCGTTTGCTGGAGGAAAAGGGTCTGGTTACGCGGTTTCACGGCGGCGCGGCTAAACCCGGAAGTCATCTGGCGGAAGGCGATAATCAGGAAGTTATACTCGAGGACCGTTACCAGCTTGCCAGCGATCCGAAAAAGCGCATTGCTCAGTCAGCGGCGGCGATGGTGGAAGAAGGGATGACCGTGATTCTGGATAGCGGCAGCACCACGTTATTGATCGCCGAAGCGTTGAACCGTAAGAGCAACATTACCGTGATTACCAACAGCTTACCGGCGGCATTTACCCTGTCCGACAACAAAGACCTGACGCTGGTGGTTTGCGGCGGCACGGTAAGGCATAAAACACATTCCATGCATGGCACCATCGCCGAACGTTCGTTACAGGGCATCAGCGCAGACTTGATGTTTGTCGGTGCGGACGGTATCGACGCCACCAACGGGATCACCACCTTTAATGAAGGGTATTCGATAAGCGGAGTGATGGCCGCTGCGGCACACAAAGTTGTCGCCGTTCTGGACGCCACCAAGTTCAACCGCCGCGGATTCAACCAGGTTCTTCCCATGGAGAAGATCAACTGCGTGATCACTGACGATGGCATCAGTAAGCAGGATAAAGCGGCGGTGCTCAAAACCGGCGTTGAGCTTATTATTGTTTAGAGCTTCACTTAATAAAGGCAGGCCTGCGCCTGCCTGCAGCGAGTCTACTTTTTATCCGGTTATACAAATTAAAAATACTGTTTAGTTTAAGATTATATCTTTAGCTTGATGGTATCTTATCCCGAAAGAAATTTATATAAAGATATTGCACAAAAATAATATTAAAAAGTCTTTTTTGAGATGAATCGCCCCCTCATATCAATAATATGAATATTTTTATTTGACTTATATTAAATAGACTGCTCACTTTTATTTAACCTTACACTTTCATTATGACTTAAAATCAACCAGTTATGAGCAACAGCATTAAGTATGAATTTTTAAAACCCCCTGTTGACAGATCAATTAACCACCAGCCAAATAGACTTTATTAATATAAATATATTCCGAAAACATAACATTACGCCATTCTAAGCCGTCAGGAACTGTATAATCCTTAAAGCATGCAGATATATTGCCTAATGAAATATTTCATTGTATTTTAAGCAAGGATAAGGAATTAGTAATGAAACGCTATACGAAATCCGTTATTGCGGGTTTACTCACGCTTTCCGCAAGCCACGCGTGGGCGACAGATGGAACGATTGAATTTACCGGGCAAATATTAACCAGCACCTGTGAATTTGCTAATGGCGACACGGTTGATGTTGAACTTGGTCATTACGCCGCTTCTCAGTTCAAAACCGTTGGCGATAAAACGCCAAGTATTCCAGTCACTATCCCATTAAAAAATTGTCCAACTGACCCGTGGGAGCATGTTGATGGTGTTGAAGATGCGTCTTTCCAGCTATGGTTAGAAACACGAAATGGCGGAACGACCGGAACAAATGACGAACTGGTTGCGGTGACGGGTATGGACGAACCTGCGACGGGTGTCGGTATTCGTATCGATAATGACCAGGGGACACAAATGGCCATTAACAAACTCAACGATCCTAAAGTGTCTTTCCCTATTACCGGGGCGACGATGGATATCAATTTACTGGCTTATTACGTTTCAACCGTAGAGTCTAAAGACATTACCCCAGGTGAAGCAAACGCTTCGGTTGATGTCACTCTTGATTACCGTTAATCCCTTCATCATATCTCTTTATCCCTTTTTACAGGGATAAAGAGATATTAACATTTCAGGGAGTAAATAATGAAGAGACTGGCGACACTGGCATTTTTTATCTTGCTTACCACTCTGGCAAGCACAGCTTTCGCAGGGGGTATCGTACTGGAAAGGACGCGCGTTATTTATGACGCCAGTAAAAAAGAGGCCGCTCTGCCGCTCGCTAACCACAGCGAAAAAATGCCTTATCTGCTGCAATCATGGGTAGAAAACAGCAACAACAGCTCGCGCGGCCCGTTTATTGTCACGCCACCACTGTTTCGACTTGATGCCGGAGAAGACTCTACGCTACGTATTATTAAGGCTGATGGACAAGTGCCTAATGACAGAGAGTCGATGTATTTTATCAATGTGCGAGCCATTCCTGCACAGAACAAAGCCGATCTCGCCAATACCAATACATTAACGTTAGTGTTTAAAACCCGAATCAAACTTTTTTACCGACCAAAAGGACTCAACGGTAAAGCCAGAGATGCTTTCAAAGCGCTCGAGTTTGGCATCTCAGCGAACCAACTGACTATTTATAACCCATCGGCATATCATGTCGTTTTTGCGGGATTAAGTTTAGACAATGTCAACCTCACCGACAAAATTGAATACATCGCGCCGCAGGAAAGAAAAATAATTGCCATCAATGCCACGACTGGAAGAACGGTGAAATGGGCGGCAATAAATGATTTTGGTGGCAGTACAGCGCCAGAAACACGCCTGATTCCATAAAACAGGCAACGCTTCAGTGATAAGGGAAATATGAGCTATAAGCGGAAAAAGGATTTAACGGAGAAAATCGATGTACTGTACGCAAAGAAATATTTGCGCCACTGCATCAGGTACCTTTTGCCGTTTACCATCACCAGCGGTTACCTGGTTTCAGGTACTGTTTTTGCCGATGACTATTTTTTCGACCCCGCTCTACTGGAAACCGCCAAAAGTGGTCAACGCCCCGTCGATCTGTCACTTTTTTCTCATAAGAATGCACAGCAACCTGGTGAATATTCTGTCGATATTTACATCAATAATAAAAAGATGATGCAACGAACGCTGCCTTTTGTCATCGCAAATAATCACCAGCTTCAACCACAATTTACAGTAGGGCAACTACGCGAATTAGGCTTTAAAGTCGATGAGAATCCGGTATTTGCCAATGCTAATGACGGTACGCGCATTCCCGATCTCGCTAAAGCCGTTCCCGGTAGCGTTGCGATATTTGATTTTAACCACAGCAAACTCAAATTAAGCGTTCCGCAAATTGCCCTTTATCGCGATGCCAGAGGCTATGTCGATCCTTCGCGCTGGGATAACGGTGTTCCGGTCGTTTTCACCAACTACAGTTTCACCGGTTCCAGAAGCCGCTACGACAATAACGAACAAAGTGAACGCCAGTACATGAACCTGCAAAGTGGCGCGAACTTCGGCGAGTGGCGATTACGTAACTACTCCACCTGGACGCACAATGAGGATGACGCTCGTTGGGACAGCATCAACAGCTGGTTGCAACGGGACATAAAGTCCCTCAGGTCACAGTTGGTGATTGGCGAAAGCTCAACAGACGGCGCCATTTTTCCGGGCTACCAGTTTACCGGCGCTCGCCTTTACTCCGACGACAACATGCTGCCAAACAGTCAAAAAGGCTTTGCGCCAACCATTCGTGGCATCGCCAATTCCAGCGCTATCGTCACGGTTCGCCAGAACGGTTATACGATTTACCAAAGCAACGTCCCTGCGGGCGCATTTGAGATTAACGATCTCTATCCCTCCTCCTTCGGGGGCGATTTGGACGTCAGTATCGAAGAAGCCGACGGGACAGTTCGCCATTTCATTCAACCTTTCTCGTCGCTTCCCGTTATGCAAAGGCTGGGGCATCTGAAATACAGCCTTACTGCGGGTCGCTTTCGCGCCGCCCAATCAGCAGAGAGTAAAGAACCCCAATTTATTGAAAGTACCGGCATCTATGGTCTGAGCAACGCCCTGACGGTGTATGGCGGAATGCTAACCGCTGAAAATTATCGGTCGCAAACCGTCGGCGTTGGCGGCACTCTGGGAGAATTCGGCGCCGTTTCAGTGGATATTGGCAGGGCAGAGACGCAATTTGACGATGGCAATACCTTTGAAGGCTATACCTGGCGTACCCAATATATTAAAGATTTGCCAGAAACTGGCACGAATTTATCGCTGGGATATTATCGCTATACCAGCAATGGCTATTTTACGTTTTCTGATGCCAATGCAAAGAATATAAACAATAGTTACCGTCAAAAAAGTGAAGCACAATTCAGCATCAGCCAGACGCTACTCAACAGCATCAATTTTTATGTTTCCGGTTCTCAACGTACCTACTGGAACGACAGCCAAAAAGATAACAACTTCTCCGCAGGACTGAATGGCAGCCTCTACGGCGTCAGCTATAACCTTAACGGACAATTCACCGATTCAACGGACCGCGAGAGCGAGCGCTCCGTTTCGCTCAGTATTAGCGTACCGCTGGATCGATGGCTTCCCCATGCGCAGGCGACATGGCGTGTTACGGAAGATAAAAATAAAGCGACGCAGCATGAGGTAGGAATTAATGGTTCGCTGTTGGATGACTATCGTCTGAGCTATAGCCTTAAGCAACGGCAAAGCGAAGATAACGACAACACCAGTAGCAGTTTTTCCGCAAATTACCGCTCCGCATACGGTACCGTCAGCAGTAGCTACGACTACAGTCCAGATAATCGCCAGCTCAGCTATGGCCTTTCTGGCGGCGTCGTTGCGCATTCTCATGGCGTAACGCTGTCCCAGCCGCTTGGTAATGCCTTTGCGCTTATTGACGCCAATGGCGCCGCCAATATACGGATTAAGAACTACCCGGGAATCGCAACCGACTATTTTGGCAATGCCGTTATCCCTTTTCTCACGCCGTATCAGGAAAACCGAATTACGCTGGACACGACCACCATGCCGGATGACGTTGACGTAACGGAAACAGCAAAAATCGTCGTGCCAGGTCAGGGCGCTGCCGTGAGTGCCTATTTTAGTGCGCAGACGGGGCGCAGAGTTTTACTCACCGTGACCGATGCGCAGAATACCCCTTTACCTTTCGGTGCTATGGCGAATAACCAGAGTGCGGGAACGCAAAGCATCGTGGACGAGGGCGGCGTGCTTTATCTCACTGGGGTTAACGAGTTGCCGCAAACCTGGACGATTCGCTGGGGTAAAGAAGCCAGCCAGCAATGTCAGTTTACTTATAGCCTGTCAGATAACCGGCAGAGCGCATCATCTGTTCTAAAAGACACAACGGTATGTCGTTAAGGGTGTATTCGATGAGAATTTATATTTTATCTGTGATTACCGCGCTTATCGCCCTGGCTTCTGTCTCACCGGCTCAGTCAGCGACAGGTATTTGCGAAGCGAATGGAAATTTTATGACAGATATCGCAACCGACTGGACAAAAGAACAGAATGTGACAGCTTCAGTCTGGCAGATCCCTTCGGCAGCCAGGGGCAATGCCTATCAATTAGGATGCGACTGCAGTGCTAACACCAAGGTAAACCTTTATTATTCTACCGTCAGCGCAATCACCACCACCGGACATTTAAGTGGTTTTTATCGTTTAAACGACAGTCTGGACATTAAAACCGAGATTAACGATATTCCCAACGCAGGTACCGTACTTGTTCCCACGAAAATTGGTTCGCCCATCAAGGATACCAGCGGTTCTTACAGTACAAAAACCAGTAACAGCGTCTGTAATGACGATCCTGCCGAGCAAAGATCGTCAGCGATTTCAATTGGTATGGATACCACATTTACGCTGTATGTCCGCAAACCGTTTTTAGGCGAAATGATTATTCCTGACACCCTTGTCGCCTACATCCAGGCGGCATGGAGCAGCTCGTCGACCTATCCAAAAACCTTCAATAATATTGCTGAGCTGCATATCCAGGGGCGAATTACGGTTCCACAACACTGTAAGATTAATCAAGGAGACGTCATCCAGGTGAATCTTGGAACAATCAGTGCTGCACATTTTACAATTAAGGACCAAATGCCTGAGCATTACACACCCATTAACTTCGACATTACCTATGACTGCGGGGATATGTCTGAAATAAAGAACAGCCTGTATATGTATATCGAGGGCAGCGATTTGGCCAGCCAATATGTGCTCGTCGCAAGACGCAGAGAGTCTGACAACGAGCCGGATGTGGGAATCCGCCTGGTGGATATCACCACCACAAACATAGATATTCCTTTTAACCCCGGCGCACTTCTGATGGACAGTTCCGGCAGCGGGACCGCGCATTTACAGGCTTACCCGGTCAATCTCACCGGGGGCACGCTTGCCGGAGGGCGTTTTAAGGGGACCGCCACCATTACCGTGGTGGTGAAGTAGCAGCGTTAGTCCTGCTGCTCCAGCGCATACTTATACAACGCGTTTTTCTTCACGCCGTGAATTTCAGCCGCCAGCGCGGCGGCTTTCTTCAGCGGCAGCTCCGCCTGGAGTAACGCCAGCGTGCGCAGGGCGTCAGCGGGCAATTCGTCTTCTTGCGCTTTATGCCCTTCGACAATTAATACCATCTCGCCCTTGCGGCGGTTTTCGTCCTCTTTCACCCACGCCAGCAGCTCGCCGACCGGCGCGCCGTGAATCGTTTCCCAGGTTTTGGTCAGCTCTCGCGCCAGCACGACGTAACGGGCTCCTCCCCATACCGCCACCATATCTTCCAGACTGTCGAGCAGGCGGTGAGTCGATTCATAAAAAATTAGCGTCCGCGGTTCCGCTTCGAGGGCTTTGAGTGCATCACGCCGACCCTTTGATTTTGCAGGTAAAAAGCCTTCATAGCAGAAGCGATCAGAAGGCAAGCCCGCCGCGCTTAATGCCGCAATGGCCGCGCAGGGCCCCGGTAGCGGCACCACGCGGATCCCCTGCTCCCGGCAGGTGCGCACCAGGTGATAACCCGGATCGTTAATCAACGGCGTTCCGGCATCTGATACCAGCGCAATGTTCTGCCCTTCTTTCAGCTTTGCCACCAGCGTATCGGCTTTTTGTTGCTCGTTATGGTCGTGCAGGGCGAACAGGCGGGCGGTAATCGCGAAATGCTGCAACAGCAAACCGGTATGACGTGTGTCTTCAGCGGCAATTAAATCAACGGCTTGCAAAACTTCGAGCGCACGTTGGGTAATATCGGACAAATTCCCGATGGGAGTAGGTACAATAAAGAGTTGGCCGGGAGATTTATCCGCCGATTCGTGTTGTTTCATTGTGTCGTCCGTATTGCCGATTTAATATTGAGCATTGCGTATAAAAAATATCACTGGATACAGTATGGTACCCTTAACATTTTCTCGTTTAAAAGCCGCGCGCTGTCTGCCCGTCATTCTGGCAGCACTGATTTTCGCCGGCTGTGGCACCCAGGCGCCCGATCAAAGCACTGCGCACATGCAGGGCAGCGCGCAAGCTGACTCTGGCTTTTATTTACAGCAAATGCAGCAGAGCGCAGATGATAGCAAGACCAACTGGCAATTACTCGCCATTCGTGCCCTGCTGAAAGAGGGCAAAAACCAGCAGGCTATCGAACTGTTTAACCAACTGCCGCAGAACCTGAACGACGCCCAGCGCCGTGAGCAGGCGCTGCTGGGGGCAGAAGTGAAGGTCGTGCAGCAGGACGTTGCCGGCGCGAAAAAACAGTTAGGCGAGATCGATCTTTCCGCGCTGGATAAAAATCAACAATTGCGTTTCTGGCAAATCGGCATCGCCGCGGAACAGGGACAGCCTTCCCTGACGCTCCTGCGTGCGCTGATCGCCCAGGAACCACTGCTCGGCGCAAAAGAAAAACAGGCGAACATCGATGCCACCTGGCAGGCCCTGACTTCCATGAGTCAGGATCAGGCGAAAGCGTTGGTTATCAATGCGGATGAAAACGTACTGCAGGGTTGGCTGGATCTGCAGCGGGTCTGGTTTGATAACCGCAGCGATCCGGACATGATGAAAGCGGGCATTACAGACTGGCAAAAACGCTATCCACAGAACCCGGGAGCGAAAATGCTGCCGACGCAATTGGTGAATGTGCAGAGCTTTAAGCCAGCGTCCACCAGTAAAATCGCCCTGCTGCTGCCGCTGAACGGTCAGGCCGCCGTTTTTGGCCGCACCATCCAGCAAGGGTTTGAAGCGGCGAAAAACCAGGGCACGCAGCCCGTAGACGCGCAGCCAGCCGCCCAGCCCGCGCCGGTAGAGGCGCCTGCGCCAGCCGAACAACAGCCGCAGGTAACCGATGGCGTCGCCAGCCCGTCTCAGGCGTCGGTGAACGATCTGACCAACGAGCAGCCAGCACAGCAACCCACGCCGACCAGCGCCCCGCAAACAGCGCCTGCGCAGCCTGTAACGGCAAGCGCGGCGGCGAATCCCTCCGCGGAACTCAAAATTTATGACACCAGCTCACAGCCGCTGACGCAGATCCTGAATCAGGTTCAGCAGGATGGCGCGAGCATCGTGGTAGGCCCGCTGCTGAAAAGCAATGTCGATGAGCTGATCAAGAGCAATACCCCGTTGAACGTGCTGGCGCTAAACCAGCCGGAAGCGGTGCAGAACCGCGTCAATATCTGCTATTTCGCCCTCTCGCCGGAAGATGAAGCGCGCGACGCCGCCCGTCACATTCGTGACGAGGGTAAACAGTCGCCGCTGCTGCTGATCCCACGCAGCGCGCTGGGCGATCGCGTGGCCAACGCTTTTGCTGAAGAATGGCTGAAGCTGGGCGGCGGTACCGTGCTACAGCAAAAATTCGGTTCTACCGCAGAGCTACGGATGGGCGTCAACGGCGGCGCCGGCATCGCGTTAACCGGTAGCCCGGTTGCCGCCAGCGCGCGATCGCAGCCTGGGGTGACCATTGGCGATCTGACCATTCCGGCGCCGCCAACCGAGGCCCAAATTACCGGTAGCGGCGGTCGTGTCGACGCGGTCTATATACTGGCGACGCCGAACGAGATCGCGTTTATTAAGCCGATGATCGCCATGCGCAACGGCAGCCAGAGCGGCGCAACGCTTTACGCCAGCTCCCGTAGCGCACAGGGAAATGCCGGACCGGACTTCCGTCTGGAAATGGAAGGCTTACAGTACAGCGAAATCCCAATGCTCGCTGGCGGCAATCCGTCGCTGATGCAACAGGCGCTCGGCGCGGTACGCAACGACTACTCTCTGGCGCGCATGTACGCGATGGGCGTTGACGCCTGGACGCTGGCGAACCATTTCTCGCAGATGCGTCAGGTTCAGGGCTTTGAAATCAACGGCAACACCGGCGCGCTGACCGCTAATCAGGACTGTGTGATTAACAGGAAGTTATCATGGCTCAAATACCAGCAAGGGCAGATCGTCCCGGCCAGTTAACGAGCAAACAGACCGGCGGCGCGTGGGAAGTCACCGCGCGACGCTGGCTCGAGCGCAAGGGACTGCAGTTTATCGCCGCCAACGTCAACGAACGTGGCGGCGAAATTGATCTGATTATGCGTGAAGGTAAAACGACCGTCTTTGTTGAGGTCCGCTACCGCCGCTCAGCAGCCTTCGGCGGCGCGGCGGCCAGTGTGACCCGGAGCAAACAACGCAAATTATTACACACTGCCCGCTTGTGGCTCGCGCGCCACAATGGGAGTTTTGATACTGTGGATTGCCGGTTCGATGTGTTAGCCTTCACCGGAAATGATGTTGAGTGGTTAAGGGATGCCTTTAACGACTGCTCATGATACTTAAACCAGTTCCTGCTTATAAGGCGTCATTGTTGCCGCCAGTCCGGGCGGACAGCGCGGAACACCCGGAGCGTACGTGCGGAGGGTAAGCGCTTGCCAGGGACAAATGGCAAATAAAATAGCCTTATAGCAGGGACTTAAGGATTCGCGTGTTAGACAGAATTAAAGTCTGCTTTACAGAAAGCATTCAAACTCAGATAGCTGCGGCTGAAGCGCTCCCGGATGCGATCTCCCGCGCCGCCATGACGCTGGTACACTCGCTGCTGAATGGCAACAAAATCCTCTGTTGTGGTAATGGGACATCCGCTGCCAATGCACAGCATTTTGCTGCCAGCATGATCAACCGTTTTGAGACAGAGCGTCCCAGTTTACCCGCTATCGCACTAAATACCGATAACGTGGTCTTAACTGCGATTGCCAACGATCGCCTGCATGATGAAATCTATGCAAAACAGGTCCGGGCGCTGGGACATGCGGGCGATGTTTTATTGGCTATTTCGACGCGCGGCAACAGTCGCGATATCGTAAAAGCCGTAGAAGCCGCCGTCACGCGTGATATGACGATTGTGGCGCTGACCGGGTATGACGGAGGAGAGCTGGCCGGGCTGTTAGGGCCGCAGGACGTTGAAATCCGCATACCGTCTCACCATAGCGCGCGCATTCAGGAGATGCATATGCTGACGGTAAATTGTTTGTGCGATCTGATCGATAACACGCTTTTCCCTCACCAGGATGATTAAGGAGTTTACATGAAGGCTTTATCGCCAATCGCAGTCCTTATTTCTGCGCTGCTGTTGCAAGGCTGTGTCGCTGCCGCCGTAGTCGGTACCGCCGCGGTGGGAACCAAAGCAGCAACCGACCCGCGTAGCGTCGGCACCCAGGTGGATGATGGAACCCTGGAACTGCGCGTGAACAGCGCGCTGTCGAAAGACGAACAAATTAAGAAAGAAGCGCGGATTAACGTGACGGCTTATCAGGGCAAGGTGCTGCTGGTGGGTCAGTCGCCTAACAGCGAACTGTCATCGCGCGCCAAACAGATCGCAATGGGCGTGGAAGGCACAACCGAAGTCTTTAACGAGATCCGTCAGGGCCAGCCAATTGGCCTCGGAACCGCCTCCAACGACACCTGGATCACCACCAAAGTACGCTCTCAGTTACTCACCAGCGACCAGGTGAAATCCTCTAACGTGAAAGTGACCACCGAAAACGGCGAAGTGTTCCTGCTGGGTCTGGTGACTGAACGTGAAGCCAAAGCCGCAGCCGACATCGCCAGCCGGGTGAGCGGCGTGAAGCGTGTCACCACCGCGTTTACCTTTATTAAATAACACATCAACCTGCCTACGTGATGGCTCACGTAGGCAGGGTAGCAATCCCACGTCACACTCGCGCAAGACAGCCGACAATCACCCCCGATATCGCCACCAGCCCCCCCGTCAGCCACAGCGCTTTTGCCGGGAATGCTTTGCGTAGCATGATCAGCGACGGCAAGCTCACCGCCGGAAGCGTCATCAACAGCGCCAGCGCGGGCGCGGTGCCCATACCGGCCAGCATCATCGTTTGCACAATCGGAATTTCCGCCGCCGTCGGGATCACGAACAGGCATCCGGCTACCGCCAACGCGATGATCCACATCAGGCTGTTATCAATGGCGCCATCGGCGTGCGGAAACAACCAGACGCGCGCCGCGCCGAGAACCAGCACCGCCAGAATATAGACCGGAATAGTGTTCCAGAACAGCGTCCACAGCGCTTTACCCCAACGCGCAAAGAACCCACCCTGCGCTTGCGGCGCGGCGATCTCGATCGGCAGATCGGTTTGCGCAGGCTCTTTCACCCATTTTTGTACCAGCGTCGCCACCACCAGCACCATTGCCAGCCCGGCAACCAGGCGAATCGCCGCGAAATGCCAGCCAAGCACAAAGCCCATAAAGACCAACGTCGCCGGGTTAAGCAGTGGGTTTCCCAGCCAGAAGGCCAGCGCGCCGCCCATTGACACTTGCTGACGGCGCATTCCTGCCGCCACTGGCGCGGCGCAGCAGGTACACATCATTCCGGGCAAAGAAAACAGCGTGCCAAACAGCGTACCGCGAAAGCGCGATTGCCCCAGCGTGCGCAGCAGCCAGTCTCGCGGGATCAACACCTGGATTAATGAGCCGAGAATCACGCCCAGCGCCGCCGCTTTCCAGACGGCGAGGAAATAGACCATGGCGTAATCCCAGGCTGCCTGCCACGGATTCGCATCCGCCTGCGCCAGAATGGATTGGCCGATACTGTGAGTTTCGGCGGCAGTAAAAGCTTTACCGTAATACGGTTGCCATTTCACATACCAGAGACCGACGATAACAACGAGAAAGAAAAGAGCGGGTTTCCACCATTGCATTGGCGTTGCCGCCTGAGATGAAGACTGACCAGTCATAGCATTCCCCAGGGAGTGTTAGAATATTTTGCCGGTGAATACTACGCCTTTGGGAAATGTTTGGAAATGTCGTTTTTTTGCCTGATGCCGAATGCCGGATAAGACGCAACGCGTTGGCTTCCGGCACAATGCGAAAGCCTATTGCGCCGCTTTTTCCCGCAACTGCGCAGAACTAAGAATTGTTACCCCCTCTTTTTCGGGCGCCAGCGCCTCTGCCAGCATCGCCCGCGCCACATCCCTCGCCTCTATCGACTTCCAGTTACCCGGAAGCAGCCGGAACAGCGGCGCAAAAAGGGTTTCGTTCATTCGATGTTTCGCCCGGTCCCCCAGCAGCATCGACGGGCGTGCAATGGTCAGCCGCGGCCAGTCCTGGGCGATGAGCGCCTCTTCCATCTCCCCTTTTACCCGATTGTAGAAAAAGGGCGAGCGGGCATTAGCGCCCATTGAGCTGACTACCAGCATGTGCTGTGCGCCAAGCCGCCGTCCGGTAAGCGCGGTATCCACCACCAGCGTATAATCTGCATGGACAAACGCCTCTTTGCTTCCCGCCTCGCGCCGGGTGGTCCCCAGGCAGCAGAAAACAATATCCACCGGATCCGTCACCTGCGCCAGCGCATCGGTCAGTTGCGGATCGTGAGGATTGTACACGCCAGGCATGTCAGCCAGCGGACGACGCGTGGGTGCGGCAATCGAATGGATTCTCGGTTCATTAAGCAGCATTCGCAGCAGATGACCGCCTACCAGCCCCGTCGCGCCTGTAATCAATACCTGACTCATCCTCACCCCTTTACAGAATTGTCCAACTTGCACTCTCAGTCTCATCGACCAGACTTATTCATTCACAAGGTAATTATCCCTCATCATGGAAAATTTGCCTTATCCAATGCCAACACCGCGGAGGAAGCATGAGCAAGAAGATAGCCGTTTTAATCACTGACGAGTTTGAAGATTCCGAATTTACTTCACCTGCAGCAGAATTTCGTCAGGCCGGACACGAGGTCATCACCATTGAGAAGCAGGCGGGGAAAACGGTAAAAGGGAAAAAAGGCGACGCCAGCGTCACCATCGATAAAGCCATTGATGATGTCAGCCCTGCCGACTTTGACGCCCTGCTGCTGCCCGGCGGCCATTCACCGGATTACCTGCGCGGCGACGATCGCTTCGTCACCTTCACACGCGACTTTGTGAACACCGGAAAGCCGGTTTTTGCCATTTGCCACGGCCCACAGTTACTGATCAGCGCGGACGTCATTCGCGGGCGCAAGCTCACCGCCGTTAAACCCATTGTGATTGACGTGAAGAACGCCGGGGCGGAATTCTTCGATCAGGAAGTGGTGGTGGATAAAGACCAACTGGTCACCAGCCGAACCCCTGACGATCTGCCGGCGTTTAACCGCGAGGCGTTACGTATCCTCGGCGCCTGACTGCCTTAACCAGTGAAGTTTTTTGCCAAAGCCCAGCGTGTTGTCGGTGAACTTGAGTTCATCCAGTCGGATCTCCCAGACTGGCGCTGACAGCATTCTGGCAACCGGAAAGCGGCGATGATAGGCGTTACGCGCCGCGTCGCTTTCATCACCGTCCAGCCGGCGAATTTCACCTGTAAATTGCACACCGCGAATAAGCGCTACTGATTTGGGCTGACCGTTTACCGTCCCGGCGACCTTCGCTCGCGGCCCCGACATCTGCGCGTGGCGGGTTTTGTCTTCTGTCAGCAGGTAAAAAACCACCTTCTGCGCATCATAAAGGTAAAACGCGTTGGCGCACCAGAGTTCCCCTTCATGCTGGACGCACCAGGTCACAACGTGTTGTTTTGCCAGCCAGCGGCTAATCGCAGTGAGTGTTTCCATTGCTGTTCTCTTTTATACTGGGAGCCAGAAACGTAACACGCAGAAGGTCACGATGACACCCTGGTTTCTCTATTTGATCCGTACTGCGGATAATGCGCTGTATACCGGTATCACCACCGATGTGGCGCGCCGCTATCAACAGCATCAGAGTGGAAAAGGCGCGAAGGCGCTGCGGGGAAAGGGCGAGCTGACGCTGGCGTTTTCCGCGCAGGTGGGCGATCGCTCGCTGGCGCTGCGCATGGAATACCGCATTAAACAGCTCACCAAGCGTCAAAAAGAGCGCCTGGTGGCGAATGGCGACGGTTTTGCAGCGTTACTCAACGACCTGCAAACCACGGCGCTTAAAAGCGATTAAAGTGTTCGTGATACTCAACCCGCCCCGTCACGCCCTTCAGCGCATCTTCAGCTAAACGATGCACCTGGAACGCGCTCTCCGTGCCCGGCCAGCGGCAGTGTAGATCGTAATGGGCGGCCAGTTCAAAACCAAAACGGCTATACAGTGCCGGATCGCCCAGCGTGACGACGGCGGCATAGCCAAATTCGTTGAGGGAATCGAGTCCTTGGTAGACCAGTTGACGAGCCAGCCCTTGCCCACGGTAGTGTTCATCCACCGCCAGCGGCGCCATCCCCACCCATTGCAGGTCTTCGCCCTGTACATCGACCGGGCTAAACGCGACGTAACCCACCACCTGACCTTCGTCGTCCGTGGCGACCAGACCGAGCGTCAGAAAACCATCTTCACGCAGATCGTGAACCAGTTTTGCTTCCGCATCGCTTTCGAATGAACGACGCAACAGGGCATCAATCCCCGGCGCGTCAATTGGAATTTCTACTCGAATCAGCATGGTTCACCTACCGATGTCTGTTTGGTTTCCGGCGAGTGCTTCAGTCCCGCCTCAACAAAATCCGCCACCTGTAGCAGCAGCACGCGTAAGGCTTTTGGCATCTGCTCCAGCTCAATGGCGTCCATCAGGTTTTTCACATACAACCCTAACTCCGTATCCCCTTCAATGACCAGCCGACGCTGGAAAAAGAGCGTATCCGGATCCTGCTTACGCGCGGCGATCATCAGCAGATCGCTGGCTTCGGCGCGAAAACTGACGTCGGCCTGCGCGTGCTGACTGACGATCAGCTTGTCATTTTCAACAGAGGTATACCATTGAAGGCCAATATCGCTAACCGTAATGCTTAACCAACGGCCATCGAGGAACGCCAGCTCCCCGTCTGCCAGCGCCTGGCGAAACTGCCAGCTCAGGACCTGTTCCAGAACCTGGCGCTTCAGCGCAAAGGGCGTCAGTTTAACCGGCACGCTCATCAGAGACGGACCAAAATGCACTAAGCGTGAACGCAGTTTATCTAACACGAGCTTTACTCCCTGTTTCCGTAGTCCTGCCATTTTGCCATATCAGATAAACGACATAGCGGCGTAAATCAACAATTGTATGCGTTAACCGTACCTCTTTATTGCTGATATCAATACGACTTTAACTGCCTTAAATCAAAAATTGTCGCAGCAAGGTTAACTAAAATCCCAGTTCGTTAACAATTATGCGTCCCAGGCGGCGCTACCTTCAGGATAAATTATGGAGCTGCTCTGCCCTGCCGGAAATCTCCCGGCGCTTAAGGCGGCCATCGAAAACGGCGCTGACGCCGTCTATATCGGGCTGAAAGATGATACCAATGCCCGTCACTTCGCCGGCCTTAACTTTACCGAGAAGAAACTGCAGGAAGCGGTGAGTTTTGTCCATCAACATCGCCGCAAGCTGCATATCGCCATCAACACCTTTGCGCATCCGGACGGCTATGCCCGCTGGCAGCGCGCTGTCGATATGGCGGCGCAACTGGGCGCCGACGCGCTGATCCTCGCCGACCTGGCCATGCTTGAGTATGCCGCAGAACGTTATCCGCATATTGAGCGCCATGTCTCCGTTCAGGCATCAGCGACCAACGAAGAAGCGGTGAACTTCTACCATCGCAACTTCGACGTCGCACGTGTGGTGCTGCCCCGCGTGCTGTCCATTCACCAGGTGAAGCAACTTGCCCGCGCCACGCCAGTACCACTCGAGGTCTTTGCGTTCGGTAGCCTGTGCATTATGGCGGAGGGTCGCTGCTACCTGTCGTCGTATTTAACCGGCGAATCGCCGAATACGGTAGGAGCCTGCTCCCCCGCCCGTTTTGTTCGCTGGCAGCAAACCGGGCAGGGACTGGAATCCCGCCTGAACGATGTGCTGATAGACCGCTACCAGGACGGCGAAAACGCCGGGTATCCGACACTGTGTAAAGGCCGCTATCTCGTCGGCGGCGAGCGCTATCACGCGCTGGAAGAACCCACCAGCCTGAATACGCTGGAACTGCTGCCGGAACTGCTGGCGGCGAACATTGCGTCGGTGAAAATCGAAGGACGCCAGCGCAGCCCGGCATACGTAAGCCAGGTGGCGAAAGTGTGGCGTCAGGCGATCGACCGCTGTCTGGCCGACCCGCAAAACTTTGCGCCGCAAAGCGCATGGATGGAGACGCTCGGCGCGATGTCCGAAGGCACCCAGACCACGCTTGGCGCGTATCACCGGAAATGGCAGTGAGAGAAGCAATGAAATATTCCCTGGGGCCGGTGCTTTATTACTGGCCGAAAGAAACACTGGAAGATTTTTATCAACAGGCGGCGCAAAGCAGCGCTGACGTGATTTATCTGGGTGAAGCGGTGTGCAGCAAACGCCGCGCCACTAAAGTGGGCGACTGGCTGGAGATGGCGAAATCGCTCGCCGGCAGCGGCAAGCAGGTGGTGCTTTCGACGCTGGCGCTGGTGCAGGCCTCGTCTGAGCTGAACGAACTGAAACGCTACGTGGAAAACGGCGAGTTTTTGCTGGAAGCGAGCGATCTCGGCGTGGTAAACATGTGCGCCGAGCGCAAGCTGCCGTTTGTCGCCGGACATGCGCTGAACTGCTATAACGCGGTAACGCTGCGTCTGCTGCTTAAACAGGGAATGGTACGCTGGTGTATGCCGGTAGAGCTTTCCCGCGACTGGCTGGCTAACCTGCTGGAACAGTGCGATGAACTGGGCATTCGCAACCAGTTTGAAGTCGAGGTGCTGAGCTACGGCCATCTGCCGCTGGCATATTCCGCTCGCTGCTTTACCGCCCGTTCGGAAGACCGCCCGAAAGATGAGTGTGAAACCTGCTGCATCAAGTATCCGAATGGCCGCGACGTGCTCTCCCAGGAGAATCAGCAGGTGTTTGTACTAAATGGCATTCAGACCATGAGCGGCTATGTCTATAACCTTGGTAACGAACTGACGTCGATGCAGGGATTGGTGGATATCGTTCGTTTGTCGCCGCTCGACACCGGGACGTTCGCCATGCTGGACGCCTTCCGCGCCAACGAAAACGGCGCGTCGCCGCTGCCGCTCGCTGCGCACAGCGATTGCAACGGCTACTGGAAGCGGCTCGCCGGGCTGACGCTGGAAGCCTGATAAAACAGCTCACTTTGTTAACAACATTCGCTAATCTTTAATGCAGTATGACAAGATTAACCGGAACAAAGTGAGCCGTTATGACTGACAAAACCATTCCATTCTCGGTGCTGGATCTGGCGCCGATCCCTGAAGGGGCCTCGGCCAAAGAGGCATTCTCACACTCGCTGGACCTCGCACGTCTGGCGGAAAAGCGCGGCTATCATCGCTACTGGCTGGCGGAACACCACAACATGACCGGCATCGCCAGTGCGGCAACCTCGGTGCTGATTGGTTACCTGGCGGCGAATACCACCACGTTGCATCTGGGGTCCGGCGGCGTGATGCTACCCAACCATTCACCGCTGGTGATTGCCGAGCAGTTCGGTACGCTCAACACCCTGTATCCGGGACGCATTGATTTGGGTCTCGGCCGCGCACCGGGCAGCGATCAGCCCACGATGCGCGCGCTGCGTCGTCATATGGGCGGCGATATCGATAACTTCCCGCGCGACGTGGCGGAGCTGGTGGAGTGGTTTGACGCCTGCCACCCCAACCCGCAAGTACGTCCGGTGCCCGGCTACGGCGAACAGATCCCGGTGTGGCTGTTGGGTTCCAGCCTGTACAGCGCGCAGCTGGCGGCGCAGCTTGGTCTGCCGTTTGCGTTCGCCTCGCACTTCGCGCCGGATATGCTATTCCAGGCGCTACATCTGTACCGTACTCAGTTCAAACCCTCCGCGCGACTGGAAAAACCGTACGCGATGGTGTGCATTAATATCATCGCCGCCGACAGCACCCGTGATGCGGAATATCTGTTTACCTCAATGCAGCAGGCGTTTGTGAAACTTCGCCGTGGCGAAACGGGCCAGCTTCCACCGCCCATCCAGAATATGGATCAGTTCTGGTCGCCGTCAGAACAGTACGGCGTACAACAGGCGCTGAGCATGTCGCTGGTGGGGGATAAAGCGAAAGTCCGCCACGGTCTGGAATCCATTCTGCGGGAAACGCAGGCCGATGAGATTATGGTTAATGGCCAAATTTTCGATCATCAGGCGCGTCTGCACTCCTTCGATCTTGCCATGCAGGTGAAAGAAGAACTGGTGGGGTAAACAGGGGTTTGCCCGGTGGCGCTACGCCTGCCGGGCATTATCGCTATTGATACACCGGCAATAAATTAAAGCTCGACAGGATATGCACCAGCGCGTTGCCCACGCCGAACACCAGGATCAGCGCAATCATCGGTTTGCCGCCCCAGACGCGGAATGTTGGGCTACCGAAGCGTTCACGTGATTTACGCGCCAGCAGCGCCGGGACAATCGCCGCCCAGATCGTCGCCGCCAGACCTGCGTAGCCAATCGCGTACAGGAATCCGTTCGGCCACAGCAGGCCGCCCACCACCGGCGGAACAAAGGTCAACAGCGCGGTTTTGAAACGCCCCATCGCTGAGTCGTCAAAGCCAAACAGATCCGCAAGATAATCAAACAGACCAAGCGTGACGCCGAGGAACGAACTCGCCACCGCGAAGTTGGAGAAGACTACCAGCAGCAGATCCAGACTGCGGCTGTTCAGTACGCCGCTCAGCGCCTGCACCAGCACATCAATATTGCCGCCCTTCTGCGCAATGCCGATAAATTCCGGACGTGGAATATTGCCCATCGTCCCCAGCAGCCAGACGCTGTACAGCACCAACGCCAGCAGCGTACCGTAGACCAGACACTTCACAATCGTGCGCGGATCTTTGCCGTAGTACTTCATCAGGCTCGGCACGTTGCCGTGGTAGCCAAATGACGCCAGACAAAACGGCAGCGTCATCAACAGGTACGGCGTATAGGTGGCGTTGCTTTCCGCGACGTTAAACAGCGTGGTTGGGTTGACGTGCCCAAGCAGGCTGCCGAAAGTCAGGAAGAAGGTGATCACCTTCGCGCCCAGTACAATTGCCGTCATCCGGCTTACTGCTTTTGTACTTATCCACACCACAAACGCCACCAACAGCGCAAAGCCGAAGCCTGCCGCCCGAGCTGGCACATTCAGCGACATTTCAGCGAAGGTGTGATGCAGAATCGAGCCGCTCGCCGAAATGTAGGCATAGGTCAGAATATAAAGCACAAAGGCTATCGAAATGCCGTTGACCACGTTCCAGCCTTTACCCAGCAGGTCTTTGGTGATGGTGTCAAAGCTGGCGCCAATACGGTAGTTCAGGTTGGCTTCAAGGATCATCAGCCCGGAATGCAGCATGCAAAACCAGGTAAAGACCAGCGCTGCCATGGACCAGAAAAACCAGCTACCTGCCATAACCACCGGCAGAGAGAACATCCCTGCGCCAATAATAGTGCCGCCGATGATCACCACGCCGCCAAGCAGCGACGGTGACGTTTGGGTGGTGGTTAGTGTTGCCATACAGCCCGATCTCCAGTGAATTCTTTTGCGACTGAATTTTAATACGCTGCACTGTACCAGTACAATAGTACAAAGGGAATAAAAAAAGCCCCGATAATTTTATCGGGGCCTGTATCTTTTACTTTACGTTAGTCAGCGCGGGATTTACGCGTCACCAAAACGGCGACGGCTTGAACCCTCTTCACGACGTGGAGCACGACCTTCGCGACGCTCGCCGCTGAAGCGACGTCCATCACCGCGACCGCCTTCGCGACGCTCGCCGCCGAAACCGCGACCTTCGCCACGACCGCCTTCACGGCGTTCGCCACCGAAGCCACGACCACCGCCACGACGTTCAGTGTGCGGCTGTGCATCGCCCAGCAGCTGCATGTTCATCGGCTTGTTCAGGATGCGGGTACGCGTAAAGTGCTGCAGCACTTCACCCGGCATGCCTTTCGGCAGTTCAATGGTGGAGTGAGAAGCGAACAGCTTGATGTTACCAATGTAACGGCTGCTGATATCACCTTCGTTGGCAATCGCACCCACGATATGACGCACTTCCACGCCATCATCACGGCCCACTTCAATGCGGTACAGCTGCATATCACCTACGTCGCGACGTTCACGACGCGGACGATCTTCTCGGTCGCCACGCGGACCACGATCGTTGCGGTCACGCGGACCACGGTCATCGCGGTCGCGGAACTCACGCTTAGGACGCATTGGCGCATCCGGCGGAACGATCAGGGTACGTTCACCCTGCGCCATTTTCAGCAGCGCAGCGGCCAGCGTTTCGAGATCCAGCTCTTCGCCTTCTTCGGTCGGCTGGATTTTCGCCAGCAGCGCACGGTACTGATCCAGGTCGCTGCTTTCCAGCTGTTGCTGTACTTTCGCGGCGAATTTTTCCAGACGGCGTTTGCCCAGCAGCTCTGCGTTCGGCAGTTCCACTTCCGGAATGGTCAGCTTCATGGTGCGTTCGATGTTACGCAGCAGACGACGCTCGCGGTTCTCAACGAACAGCAGCGCGCGACCCGCACGACCGGCGCGGCCCGTACGGCCGATACGGTGAACGTAAGACTCGGAATCCATCGGGATGTCGTAGTTGACGACCAGGCTGATACGCTCAACGTCCAGGCCGCGGGCGGCAACGTCGGTCGCGATCAGGATGTCCAGACGACCATCTTTCAGGCGTTCCAGCGTCTGCTCACGCAGCGCCTGGTTCATGTCACCGTTCAGCGCGGCGCTGTTATAGCCGTTACGCTCCAGCGCTTCCGCCACTTCCAGGGTCGCGTTTTTGGTACGAACGAAGATAATCGCCGCATCAAAATCTTCTGCTTCCAGGAAACGCACCAGCGCTTCGTTTTTACGCATGCCCCAGACGGTCCAGTAGCTCTGGCTGATGTCAGGACGGGTTGTCACGCTGGACTGAATGCGCACTTCCTGCGGCTCTTTCATAAAGCGGCGGGTAATGCGACGAATCGCTTCCGGCATGGTGGCAGAGAACAGCGCGGTCTGATGACCTTCCGGGATCTGCGCCATGATAGTTTCGACGTCCTCGATGAAGCCCATACGCAGCATCTCATCGGCTTCGTCCAGTACCAGACCGCTCAGGCGAGACAGGTCAAGGGTACCGCGTTTTAAGTGATCAAGCAGACGACCCGGCGTACCGACGACGATCTGCGGCCCCTGACGCAGGGCGCGTAACTGCACGTCATAACGCTGGCCGCCGTACAGGGCTACCACGTTTACGCCGCGCATATGTTTAGAGAAATCTGTCATGGCTTCAGCAACCTGAACCGCCAGTTCGCGGGTCGGTGCCAGCACCAGAATCTGAGGTGCCTTCAGCTCAGGATCAAGATTGTTGAGCAGCGGTAAAGAGAACGCTGCGGTTTTGCCGCTACCGGTCTGGGCCATACCCAGAACATCGCGACCACCCAGCAGATGCGGAATGCACTCTGCCTGGATTGGAGATGGTTTTTCGTAACCCAGATCGTTAAGGGCTTCAAGGATAGGAGCCTTCAGGCCCAGATCTGCAAAAGTGGTTTCGAATTCAGCCATGTAGTACGTGTGCCTCAAAATTAATGGCGGCCAGTCTACATAACTCATCATGAAATTGATCTGCAATTTTCATTGAAAAGTGTGAACCGGCTCAAAGTAGGTGTATTAACGAACAACAACGCCCTCACCCGTGAAGGTGATGGCAATCAATAAGATTACGGGCTGATGTGTACGTCAGCTATTGCTGGTCCGATTCTGCCAGGTCATCTTGGTCCTGGCCCAGGAGCGATAATTCCAACAATGCATATCGGTGCTCAACAAAGTTATGAACGTTGTTAGCCACCGCCAGTTTGAACAGAGCCGTAGCGCTGTCCAAATCCCCCAGACTTAGGTAGTACTTACCTAAATAGAAGTTGGTTTCACTGAGATGCTCAGCGAGCGAGGTGTTATCCGTTGCGTCTGCCTTAAGCTTTTCCATTAGCGTGGATTCGCTAATGTCGCCCAGGTAGAACTCGACAATGTTCCATCCCCATTGTTCTTTATCCGATTTCTCGAAGCGCTGTTTTAACGCTTCTTTCGCCTGCTTCTCATCGAGCTTCTGCTCAGCGAGATAAAGCCACAGGCTGCGGAAAGGATCATTGGGATCGTCTTGATAAAACGCCAGCAGATCATCTTGCGCTAACTTGTCGCGACCGCCGTAATACAATGCGATACCGCGATTTAAGTGCGCGTAGTTGTAAGTTGGATCAAGCTCAAGTACAGAATCAAACGCTTCATAGGCAGCATCAAAATTGCCTGCCTGCGTTAAATATATACCTAAGTAATTGAATACTTCAGGCATATCCGGTCGGATTGCCAGCGCTTGTGAAAAATCATTTCGCGCTAATGCCCTCAGACCGAGACTATCATACAACACTCCGCGCTCATATAAAAGCTGCGCGCGTTCGTCATCGGTTAAAGCCCGACTGGCAAGGATTTGTTCCATGCGTGCCAGAATCACTTCCTGCTGCAAAGTCGGTTGCAATGGTACTGCGAGGACTTCACTCTTACGCCAGGCGGAGTTACTGCATCCTGCCAGCGTGAGTGCTGTCGCTACGAAACACCAGCGCAAAAAAGGCTTCATTTCCCACTCCCGAAGACAACGATTAACTGAACGTCCTGTCCACCGGCGGCTCAACAAGGCGTCCTGCCAGGTTAAACGCCCTCCGCAAAGCGGAGGGCAAAAACAACCTTACTCGCCCTGTTCGCTGGCTGGCGCTTCCGGCGCAGCAGCTGGCTGGGACTGCTCAGTGGCTTCTTTGATGCTCAGACGTACGCGGCCCTGGCGGTCAACTTCCAGAACTTTAACCGGTACTTCCTGTCCCATCTGCAGGTAATCGGTCACTTTCTCAACGCGCTTATCAGCGATCTGAGAGATGTGGACCAGACCTTCTTTACCGCCGCCGATGGCAACAAACGCGCCAAAGTCAACGATACGGGTCACTTTACCATTGTAGATACGACCCACTTCGATTTCAGCGGTGATCTCTTCGATGCGGCGAATCGCGTGTTTCGCTTTGTCACCGTCAGTCGCGGCGATCTTCACTGTACCGTCGTCTTCGATTTCAATGGTGGTGCCGGTCTCTTCGGTCAGCGCACGGATCACAGAACCGCCCTTACCGATCACGTCTTTGATCTTGTCCGGGTTGATCTTGATGGTGTGGATACGCGGAGCGAATTCAGAGATGTCGCCGCGCGGCGCGTTGATCGCCTGTTCCATCACGCCGAGGATGTGCAGACGCGCACCCTTAGCCTGGTTCAGCGCAACCTGCATGATCTCTTTGGTGATACCTTCAATTTTGATATCCATCTGCAGCGCAGAGATACCGTCGCGGGAACCCGCTACTTTGAAGTCCATATCGCCCAGGTGATCTTCGTCGCCCAGAATGTCAGACAGGACAACAAAGTTGTCGCCTTCTTTCACCAGACCCATCGCGATACCCGCAACGGCGGCTTTGATCGGCACGCCTGCGTCCATCAGCGCCAGAGACGCGCCACACACGGAAGCCATGGAGGAAGAACCGTTGGACTCCGTGATTTCCGATACCACACGCACGGTGTACGGGAATTTATCCATGTCCGGCATAACCGCCAGCACGCCGCGCTTCGCCAGACGACCGTGGCCGATTTCACGACGTTTCGGAGAACCGACCATGCCGGTTTCGCCGACGGAGTACGGAGGGAAGTTGTAGTGGAACAGGAAGCTGTCGGTGCGCTCGCCCATCAGTTCGTCAAGCACCTGCGCGTCGCGGGCAGTCCCCAGCGTCGCGGTAACCAGCGCCTGGGTTTCACCACGGGTGAACAGTGCGGAACCGTGAGTACGCGGCAGTACGCCAGTACGCACGTCCAGACCACGAATCATATCTTTTTCACGACCATCGATACGCGGTTCGCCTGCCAGTACGCGGCTACGGACAACGTTTTTCTCGATGGCGTGCAGAATTTCACCCAGCTCGTTAGCGTCCAGAGTGTCGTCTTCCGCCAGCAACGCATCGATGGTTTCAGATTTGATCACGTCAACCTGAGCGTAACGCTCCTGCTTGTCGGTGATGCGGTAAGCGTCGCTCAGACGAGACTCGGCCAGAGCAGCAACGCGCGCGTTCAGCGCTTCGTTTACGGCTTCCGGCTGCCAGTCCCAGCGCGGTTTACCGGCTTCTTTCACCAGATCGTTGATCGCCTGGATAACCACCTGCTGCTGTTCGTGACCGAACACCACCGCGCCCAGCATCTGGTCTTCGCTCAGCAGTTCCGCTTCGGATTCAACCATCAGCACAGCCGCTTCAGTACCGGCAACAACCAGATCCAGCTTGCTCTCTTTCAGTTCGTCCTGCGTCGGGTTCAGTACGTACTGGTCATTAATGTAGCCTACACGCGCGGCGCCAATTGGGCCGTTGAACGGAATGCCGGACAGGGACAGCGCGGCAGAGGCGCCGATCATCGCAACGATATCCGGGTTAACCTGCGGGTTAACGGAAACCACGGTCGCGATAACCTGGACTTCGTTGACAAAGCCTTCCGGGAACAGCGGGCGAACCGGGCGGTCAATCAGACGCGCGATCAGGGTTTCACCTTCGCTCGGGCGGCCTTCACGACGGAAGAAGCTACCCGGAATACGACCAGCAGCGTAGGTACGCTCCTGATAGTTAACGGTCAGCGGGAAGAAGTCCTGACCTGGTTTGGCTTTTTTCTGGCCCACAACGGTAACGAATACCGCAGTGTCATCCATGCTAACCATAACAGCGGCAGTGGCCTGACGCGCCATCATGCCAGTTTCCAGCGTAACGGTATGTTGACCGTACTGGAATTTACGAACGATCGGATTAAGCAAAATAATATCCTTTCCTGATTCTGGCGACCCTATGCTGAGTCGCCGTTAAGACCCGATCTTCTGCGCATCCTCGCGACTAATGACAACCCTAACCCGCATGATATTGGGTAAAGCCTCTCATTAGCCGCGCGAACCTCTGCAACGGAAGATCATTCATAGCAACAATACAATAGTTTCCCGTGAATTGCTGCCATCTGCTTGAAAAAAGGGGCCATGAAGGCCCCCTTTTTTGAAACTCGCAAGAATTAGCGACGCAGACCCAGACGCTCGATCAGCGCGGTGTAGCGTGCAACATCTTTACGTTTCAGGTAGTCGAGCAGTTTACGACGCTGAGAAACCATGCGCAGCAGACCACGACGGCTGTGGTGATCTTTTTTGTGCTCTGCAAAGTGACCCTGCAGGTGGTTAATCTGTGCAGTCAACAGAGCAACCTGAACATCGGTAGAACCGGTGTCGTTTGCGTCACGACCGAACTCAGAAACGATTTTAGCTGTAGCTTCAGTACTTAGAGACATTTTAAAACTCCAAAGTATTAAGAATGAAAGGACGCCGATCTCTAATTCAGCAGTCCCAGTGTACATCGCGTAAACTGTTAAAAAATTTACGCGACGTTAAGCGCCAGTATTCTACTCGTAGCGCCTGCTTATCGCAAGACGAACCCGCATCAGGCTGGGTATTCCACCACTAACCGACGAGGCGCCACGCGGCCTTCATCGTCGATCTCGCCCATGCCAATAAACTTACCGTCATCCCCTTCCGTCACGCGGACCAGCCCGTCCAGCGGCGCGCCCGCGGTGCGTACCGGATTACCATTTTTAAAGTAAACCGAGGAGGTTAACGGCAGATTAACGATCGGGTAGTCCGAGGCCGGACTGTCCATTGGCATCAGCAGCGGATCCAGCAGCTGCGCCGCCGGAATGCCCTGCTGCTCGGCTTGCGCCACTCGCTCACGCAGTTGTTCCAGCGTCACCAACCGATCAACCGGATAGTTGCTTACCGTCAGGCGGCGCAGATAGGTGACATGCGCCCCGCAGCCCAGCGCTTCGCCAAGATCGTCGATGATGGTGCGGATGTAGGTGCCTTTCGAGCAGTGCACTTCCAGCTCAAGTTCATTGCCTTCCTGGCGAATAAACAGCAGTTCGTAAACCGTTATCGGTCGGGCTTCCCGCGGTACTTCTATCCCCTGACGCGCGTATTCGTAGAGCTTTTTGCCCTGATACTTGAGCGCCGAGTACATCGATGGGATCTGTTCAATGTCGCCACGGAAGGTATCCAGCGCGGCGGCAAGCTGCTCAGGGGTAAACGTTACCGGACGCTCCTGCACGATTTGCCCGTCGGCATCGGAGGTGTCCGTTCGCTGCCCGAGACGGGCAATCACACGATAGCGCTTGTCAGAATCCAGCAGATATTGCGAAAACTTTGTCGCTTCTCCGAGGCAAATCGGCAGCATACCGGTCGCCAGCGGATCCAGCGCACCGGTGTGTCCGGCGCGGTTGGCGTTATAAATGCGCTTTACTTTCTGCAGGACATCATTGCTGGACATGCCCTGCGGCTTGTCCAGCAGCAGGACACCGTGAATGTCGCGACCACGACGACGAGGACGACTCATTAGTCCTCCTTGCTGTCGTCCGGGTTCACACGACGCTCTTCGTCATGTTTTACCACGTTGGTCACCAGGTTAGACATGCGCATCCCTTCGACCAGCGAGTTGTCGTAGAAGAAGGTCAGTTCCGGCACGATCCGCAGGCGCATTGCCTTACCCAGCAGGGAGCGGATAAAACCGGAGGCTTCCTGCAACGCTTTGATGCCCGCTTTCACTGCGTCTTCATCTTTGTCGTTCAGGAAAGTGACGTACACTTTGGCATACGCCAGATCGCGGGACATTTCGACACCGGAAACGGTCGTCATCATGCCCAGGCGCGGATCTTTAATTTCGCGTTGCAGGATAATTGCGATCTCTTTTTGCATTTCCTGCGCCACGCGCTGCGGGCGACCAAATTCTTTCGCCATAATCAATTCTCCAGACAAAAAAGGGAGCAATCAGCCCCCTTTTGAAATTCATGCCGGGTGGCGCTTCGCTTACCCGGCCTACGCAAAATTATCTTCTAAGTATTTTGGGTTGCAACAAGGCGGCAAGAGTGTGAATCCCCGGGAGCATAGATAACTATGTGACCGGGGTGAGCACTCGTAGCCAACGCAGTTGCGGCCCGAAAGACGACGAAGATTACGCGATGGTACGTTGGATCTCGATAATCTCGAACACTTCGATCATATCGCCGACGCGAACGTCATTGTAGTTCTTCACGCCGATACCACATTCCATACCGTTCCGGACTTCGTTGACGTCATCTTTGAAGCGGCGCAGGGATTCCAGCTCGCCTTCGTAGATAACCACGTTGTCGCGCAGAACGCGGATCGGGTTGTGACGTTTGATGGTCCCTTCGGTAACCATACAGCCCGCGATCGCACCGAATTTCGGTGATTTGAACACATCACGCACTTCAGCCAGACCAATAATCTGCTGTTTCAGTTCCGGAGACAGCATACCGCTCATCGCCGCTTTCACTTCGTCGATCAGGTTATAGATGACGGAGTAGTAACGCAGATCCAGGTTTTCCGCTTCGATCACTTTGCGCGCAGACGCATCGGCACGTACGTTGAAGCCAACCAGAATCGCGTTGGATGCTGCCGCCAGGGTCGCGTCGGTTTCGGTGATACCGCCCACGCCGGAACCGATGATCTTCACTTTCACTTCGTCAGTAGACAGTTTCAGCAAGGAGTCGGAGATCGCTTCCACAGAGCCCTGTACGTCGGCCTTCAGCACGATATTCACTTCGTGAACTTCGCCTTCGGTCATGTTGGCGAACATGTTCTCGAGTTTCGATTTCTGCTGACGCGCCAGTTTGACTTCACGGAATTTGCCCTGACGGTACAGTGCAACTTCACGCGCTTTCTTCTCGTCACGCACCACGGTCACTTCATCACCCGCAGCCGGTACGCCGGACAGACCGAGGATTTCCACCGGAATCGACGGACCCGCTTCCAGCACTTCCTGACCCAGTTCGTTACGCATCGCACGAACGCGGCCATATTCGAAGCCACACAGCACAATATCGCCTTTATGCAGGGTACCTTCGCGAACCAGAACGGTAGCAACCGGGCCACGTCCTTTATCCAGGAAGGATTCGATGACCGCGCCGCTCGCCATGCCTTTACGTACCGCTTTCAGCTCAAGTACTTCGGCTTGCAGCAGAATCGCATCCAGCAGCTCGTCGATGCCCGTACCGGCTTTTGCCGACACGTGGACGAACTGGCTTTCACCGCCCCACTCTTCCGGCAGAATGCCGTACTGGGACAGTTCATTCTTCACGCGATCCGGATCTGCTTCCGGCTTATCGATTTTGTTCACTGCAACCACCACCGGCACACCCGCCGCTTTCGCGTGCTGGATAGCTTCGATGGTCTGCGGCATCACGCCGTCGTCTGCGGCAACAACCAGAACCACAATATCCGTTGCCTGGGCGCCACGCGCACGCATGGAGGTAAACGCGGCGTGACCCGGGGTATCCAGGAAGGTGATCATGCCGTTGTCGGTTTCAACGTGGTACGCACCGATGTGCTGGGTAATGCCGCCCGCTTCGCCAGAGGCCACTTTCGTGGAACGGATGTAGTCCAGCAGGGAGGTTTTACCGTGGTCAACGTGACCCATGATGGTCACTACCGGTGCGCGCGGTTCAGCCGCTGCGCCGGTGTCACGGTCGCTCATTACCGCTTCTTCCAGCTCGTTTTCACGACGCAGGATCACTTTGTGGCCCATCTCTTCGGCAACCAGCTGCGCGGTTTCCTGGTCGATGACCTGGTTAATGGTGGCCATTGCGCCCAGTTTCATCATCGCTTTGATGACCTGAGAGCCTTTCACCGCCATCTTGTTCGCCAGTTCGCCAACGGTGATGGTTTCGCCAATCACAACGTCACGGTTAACGGCTTGCGCTGGCTTCTGGAAGCTCTGCTGCAACGCGGAACCTTTACGCTTGCCGCCTTTACCGCCACGAACCGCTGCGCGCGCTTCTTCGCGATCGGCTTTAGACTCAGCGTGCTTGTTGCCTTTCTTCGCCGGACGGGCCGCTTTCGTGTTGCGACCGCGGCCACGGCCCCCTTCAACTTCACGATCGTTCTCGTCTTCAGCCTGGCGGGCATGCTGAGAAGTGGTGACGTGATAATCACTGGTGTCTTCAGTCGGCTCAGTGTTATCCGTCCATTTGTTTTCTTCCGCCATACGGCGAGCTTCTTCCGCTACGCGACGCGCTTCTTCTTCAAGCTTGCGGCGCGCTTCTTCTTCCGCTTTACGCTTCAGCTCAGCAGCTTCATTTTCACGGCGGGCTTTTTCGGCCTGGGCGGTTTTGGTCATATCGTCAGTCTGTTGATTGCTCACTTTGTCTTTTTCCGCAGCTTCACGTTTCGCTTTTTCAGCGGCGTCACGCTTAGCTTGTTCTGCGGCCTCACGTTCAGCTTTTTGTTGCGCCTCGCGTTTGGCTGCTTCTTCTGCCTCACGACGGGCTTGCTCTTCCGCTTCACGCTGCGCTTGCTCCTCCGCGGCGAGACGTTCAGCCTCTTGCGGGTCGCGTTTCACAAATGTGCGCTTCTTGCGGACTTCGATTTGTACCGATTTGCTTTTTCCACCGGTACCAGGAATGTTCAGGGTGCTACGCGTTTTACGTTGCAGCGTCAGCTTATCCGGGCCTGAACCGTTTTCACGGTTCAGGTGCGCCAGTAAGGTCTGTTTTTCTTGTGCGGACACAGAGTCATCAGCAGACTTCGGGATACCGGCATCAGCAAATTGCTGTACCAGGCGTTCCACGGAGGTCTGTATCTCTGCGGCCAGCGTTTTTACGGTTACATCTGTCATGCTGTTCCTTCCTGCTACAGTTTATTACGCTTCGTCACCGAACCAGCAAATATTACGGGCAGCCATAATCAGCTCTCCGGCTTTTTCGTCGGTCAACCCTTCGATATCAGCCAGATCATCAATGCCCTGTTCGGCGAGATCTTCCAGCGTACAAACACCACGGGCAGCCAGTTTGAAGGCCAGTTCACGATCCATACCGTCGAGATTCAGCAGATCGTCAGTCGGTTTGTTATCACCGAGGCTTTCTTCCTGGGCCAGCGCCAGAGTGGTCAGTGCGTTTTTAGCGCGCTCGCGCAGCGCTTCAACGGTCGGCTCGTCAAGGCCGTCGATTTCCAGCAGTTCTTTCATTGGCACGTAGGCCAGCTCTTCCAGGGTTGCGAAACCTTCTTCAACCAGAACTGTTGCGAACTCTTCATCAATATCGAGATATTTGGTGAAGGTATCGATGGCGGCGTGGGCTTCAGCCTGATGTTTTGCCTGCAGGTCATCAACGGTCATTACGTTGAGTTCCCAGCCGCTCAGTTGCGAAGCCAGACGGACGTTCTGACCGTTACGTCCAATCGCTTGCGCCAGATTACCCGCTTCGACGGCGATATCCATGGTGTGTTTGTCTTCATCCACCACGATAGACGCGACGTCAGCAGGCGCCATTGCGTTAATGACGAACTGCGCCGGATTATCGTCCCACAGAACGATATCAATACGCTCGCCGCCCAGTTCGGTCGACACCGCCTGAACGCGCGCGCCGCGCATACCTACGCAGGCGCCGACCGGGTCGATACGCTTGTCGTTGGTTTTCACCGCGATTTTCGCACGGGAACCCGGATCGCGAGCCGCCGCTTTAATTTCGATCACTTCTTCGCCAATTTCCGGCACTTCAATGCGGAACAATTCGACCAGCATTTCCGGTTTGGAGCGGGTAACGAACAGCTGCGCACCGCGCGCTTCCGGACGGACTGCATACAGTACGCCGCGGATACGGTCGCCCGGACGGAAGTTTTCACGCGGCAGCATATCTTCACGCAGGATCACGGCTTCAGCATTATTTCCGAGATCCAGTGAGATGTTGTCGCGGTTCACTTTCTTCACTACGCCGGTGATGATTTCACCTTCGTGTTCACGGAACTGATCGACAACCATCGCGCGTTCGGCTTCACGTACTTTCTGTACGATAACCTGTTTTGCCGTCTGGGTGGTGATACGGTCAAAGGTGACAGATTCGATCTGATCTTCAACGTAGTCGCCCAGGTTCAGGCTTTCGTCTTCAAAACGCGCCGCTTCGAGCGTAATCTCTTTCGTCGGCTGGGTTACTTCTTCAACAATCAGCCAGCGACGGAAGGTATCGAAATCACCGCTTTTACGATCGATTTCTACGCGAACGTCGATCTCTTGTTCATATTTTTTCTTAGTTGCTGTAGCCAGCGCACTTTCCAGCGCTTCAAAAATCTTCTCGCGTGGCAGCGCCTTTTCGTTGGATACGGCTTCAACAACAGCCAAAATTTCTTTGTTCATCGCGGGCTTTTCACCTCAATCCAGACTGTTAAAAGTGGGGAACCAGGTTCGCCTTCTGGATATTACTCAGCGCGAACACTTCATCTTTTCCTTCGACTGTGACGGTAATCATTTCACCATCCACCGCTTTAATCACGCCCTGCCATTTACGGCGGTTCTGTACCGCCATGCGGAGTACCAGCGAAACGTCTTCACCCAGGAAACGCGCGTAGTGTTCAGCAGTGAACATCGGACGGTCGAGCCCCGGTGAGGAGACTTCCAGGTTATACGCCACCGTGATCGGATCTTCTACGTCCAGTACAGCGCTCACCTGATGGCTCACATCAGCACAATCATCAACATTGATGCCATCTTCACTATCAATATAGATGCGCAGTGTGGATGTGCGACCGCGAATAAATTCGATGCCGACCAGCTCGTAACCTAAGGCTTCAACTGGCGCTGTAATCATCTCTGTTAATTTTTGCTCTAATGTGGACAAGCCCACCCCCAAGACATAAAAAAAGGGCCTAAAGCCCAGTTATTCTGTAGTCAGATAACAAAAAACCCCGATAAATCGGGGCTTTAGATAACTGAACCCTATAACCGCAACTGCGGTCTGGAGAACCTTCCGAAAGAATTTTTTTCAAATCCAGCTACGAAGGCCTAAGTCTTCACAGTATATTTGAAAAAGAACTCTAAGGGAAAGTGGTTGCGGGGGCCGGATTTGAACCGACGACCTTCGGGTTATGAGCCCGACGAGCTACCAGGCTGCTCCACCCCGCGCCTGAAACGTGGCAAATTTTACTCGTTTTGGGTAAAAGATGCAAATACTGCTGGGATTTGGTACCGAGGACGGGACGTAAAATCTGCAGCTATTATATTGATTACTCCCCCATTGTGTCAACCTTGTTAACAGCATCCTCTCGCGACACGCCATCGGCGCGAATGGTGGAAAAACGCATGAAACACTTCCTGTCTTGCGAAAAAGATGTTTAAATGAAAACTCATTTATTTTGCATAAAAATGCAATAAGAGCAGAAAGCCGATCTCACCATCAGTCTATCAAGCAGGGTTTTATTTTATGACGACGATTCTCAAGCATCTTCCGGCAGGTCAACGTATTGGTATCGCTTTTTCCGGCGGACTGGACACCAGCGCAGCACTGCTGTGGATGCGACAAAAAGGGGCTGTCCCATATGCATATACTGCGAATCTGGGTCAGCCAGATGAGGACGATTACGATGCGATTCCTCGTCGCGCAATGGAATACGGTGCAGAGAACGCTCGCCTGATTGACTGCCGTAAACAGCTGGTTGCCGAAGGTATCGCGGCGATTCAGTGTGGCGCATTTCATAACACCACTGGCGGCCTGACCTATTTTAATACCACGCCACTGGGCCGCGCAGTAACCGGCACCATGCTGGTTGCCGCGATGAAAGAAGACGGCGTGAACATCTGGGGTGACGGCAGCACCTATAAAGGAAACGATATTGAGCGTTTTTACCGCTACGGTCTGCTGACCAACGCTGAGCTACAGATTTACAAACCGTGGCTGGACACCGACTTTATTGATGAGCTGGGTGGTCGTCACGAGATGTCTGAATTTATGATCGCCTGCGGCTTCGACTACAAAATGTCTGTCGAAAAGGCGTATTCCACGGACTCCAATATGCTCGGCGCGACGCACGAAGCCAAAGACCTCGAGTTTCTGAACTCCAGCGTGAAGATCGTTAATCCGATCATGGGCGTGAAGTTCTGGGACGAAAACGTGAAAATCCCGGCGGAAGAAGTCACCGTACGTTTCGAACAGGGGCATCCGGTGGCGCTGAACGGCAAAACGTTTAGCGACGATGTGGAGATGATGCTGGAAGCGAACCGTATCGGCGGCCGTCATGGTCTGGGCATGAGCGATCAAATTGAAAACCGTATCATTGAAGCGAAAAGTCGCGGTATTTATGAAGCCCCGGGGATGGCGCTGCTGCATATCGCCTACGAACGTTTGCTGACTGGCATTCATAATGAAGACACTATTGAGCAATATCATGCGCACGGACGTCAGCTGGGCCGCCTGCTGTATCAGGGCCGCTGGTTTGACTCACAGGCGCTGATGCTGCGTGACGGTCTGCAACGCTGGGTCGCCAGCCAGATCACCGGTGAAGTCACGCTGGAACTGCGCCGCGGTAATGATTATTCCATCCTCAATACCGTTTCAGAGAATCTGACCTACAAACCGGAACGCCTGACGATGGAAAAAGGTGACTCTGTATTCTCACCGGACGATCGTATCGGTCAGTTAACTATGCGTAATCTGGATATCACCGACACCCGTGAGAAGCTGTTTGGCTATGCGCAGTCTGGCTTGCTCACCGCCTCTTCCGCGACCGGTCTGCCGCAGGTAGAGAATCTGGAAAATAAAGCGAAGTGATCTGAAAAGATGCTTTCCACCAGGCCGCGTTTGCGGCCTTTTTTATACGTGGCGTCACCCTGTATGCCGGATAAGCGTGGCGCCATCAGGCTTCGTGAATAATGTTGAATATCGGCGCAACCACTATTCGGCAGGCAAATGACCACAGACGGCAAGAGTCATAAATAAAAGACGAAAAAAAAGACGCTTTTCAGCGTCTTTCTTTCGGAATATTGGTACCGAGGACGGGACTTGAACCCGTAAGCCCTATTGGGCACTACCACCTCAAGGTAGCGTGTCTACCAATTCCACCACCTCGGCACGAAAATCTTATTGTGGGATATCGCTGGTCGGCTTAGCCGGTGCCGCGGGCTGAGTCTGCTCGGTTTTCGCCGGCGCGCTCAGATTTTCCCACTCACTTCCTTTATTGGTCTTATTGCTGTTGATATTGCCCAGCACCAGACTGATGATGAAGAACAACGTCGCCAGCACAGCCGTCATTCGGGTCATGAAGTTACCAGAACCACTTGAACCAAACAGCGTAGCGGAAGCGCCTGCTCCGAAGGAGGCTCCCATATCAGCGCCTTTACCTTGCTGCAGCATGATCAGACCGACGAGGCCAATTGCCACAATAAGGAAAACTACCAAAAGAGCTTCGTACATAATCAACCTGTTCCTTGCGGAGTTGCCGCATACCAATGCTTCAAACCAATAAAGTGGGATAAGCTACTGTTTCCCACTGAAGCGGGTGTGAATACTAACCAAAGCGAATGGCCTTCGCAAGGGCAATTTTAGGCCATTGTATCAACTGCGGAAAAAAACAGCAAAAGCATGCCATTTCTACCTGCAACAGGCGGCATTTGCCGCCTTTTTATGCAGTAAAAAGGACCTTTACACCGCCTTTACAGCCTCTGCGATACGGTGAGCGAATTCAGTGACCTGGGCTTCGTCCTCGCCTTCCACCATCACGCGGATTAACGGCTCGGTGCCTGACTTACGTAACAGCACGCGACCGCGGTTGCCCAACGCCGCTTCCACATCCGCCGTGATCGCCTTCACGGTTTCGTTTTCCAACGGATCGCCGCTGCCGGCGGTATAGCGCACGTTAACCAGGATCTGCGGGAACATTTTCATGCCGCTGCAGAGATCGTGAAGACTCATATGGTTACGCACCATTGCCGCTAATACCTGCAGTCCCGCCACAATGCCGTCGCCCGTGGTGGTCTTATCCAACAGAATGACGTGCCCGGAGTTTTCCGCACCGATACGCCAGCCTTTTTCCTGCATTTTTTCCAGCACGTAGCGGTCGCCTACTTTGGCACGGGTGAACGGAATGCCCAACTGTTTGAGCGCCAGCTCCAGCCCCATGTTGCTCATCAGCGTACCGACGGCGCCGCCGCGTAATTGTCCCTGACGCAACGCTTCACGGGCGATGATATACATGATCTGATCGCCATCGACTTTATTGCCTTCATGGTCAACCATGATCACGCGGTCACCGTCACCGTCCAGAGCAATCCCCAGGTCGGCTTTTTCCGCGACAACGCGCGCCTGCAGAGCACGCACATCCGTCGCGCCCACTTCTTCGTTAATATTAACGCCGTTCGGTTCACAGCCAATCGCAATGACCTTTGCGCCCAGCTCGCGCAACACGTTGGGCGCGATGTGGTAGGTCGCGCCGTTCGCGCAATCGACAACAATTTTTAACTCATTCAGGCTCAGTTCATTTGGAAATGTGCCTTTGCAGAACTCAATATAGCGTCCTGCGGCGTCCACAATACGGCTGGCTTTACCCAGTTCAGCGGAGTCCACGCAGGTGATCTCCTTTTCCATTTCTGCTTCAATGGCTTCTTCCACCGCATCCGGCAGTTTGGTGCCATCAATAGAAAAGAACTTAATACCGTTGTCATAGAACGGATTGTGCGACGCTGATATCACAATGCCAGCCTCTGCGCGGAAAGTGCGCGTCAGGTATGCCACGGCGGGTGTCGGCATCGGGCCGGTAAATGAGGCGGATAAGCCCGCCGCCGCCAGTCCCGCTTCCAGGGCCGACTCCAGCATGTAACCGGAAATACGCGTATCTTTACCGATGATGATTTTACGGGAGCCGTGGCGCGCGAGCACTTTACCGGCCGCCCATCCCAGTTTAAGCACGAAATCAGGGGTGATCGGGGCGTCGCCAACGCGACCACGGATTCCATCGGTACCAAAATATTTACGGTTACTCATAGCGTTTGTTTTCCTTTGCGGACAATGTGGCTTCGACCACACGCATCGCTTCTACGGTTTCTTTGACGTCATGGACACGAATGATCTGCGCTCCCTGCATGGCCGCAATTACCGCGCAGGCCAGGCTGCCGCTCAGTCGCTCTGAAGGCCCGACGTTGAGCAACTGGCCCACCATCGATTTGCGCGACATTCCCACCAACAGCGGCAGATTAAAATGATGAAACTCAGATAAACGCGCCAGTAATGTATAGTTGTGGGAGAGATTTTTACCGAAACCGAATCCCGGGTCGAGTAACAATTTCTCTTTTGCGATACCCGCCCTTTCACAACGTGCTATCTGCTCAATAAAGTAGCGATTAACTTCAGCGAAAACGTCGTCATATTTCGGCGCCTGCTGCATGGTTTTCGGTTGCCCCTGCATGTGCATTAAGCAAACGGGCAAACCGGTTTCCGCTGCGGCTTCCAGCGCACCGGGTTCAGAAAGCGAGCGGATGTCGTTAATGATGTGAGCGCCCACTCTGGCTGATTCGCGGATCACCTCCGGCTTCGATGTATCCACTGAAATCCAGACTTCAAAACGCTGCGCAATCGCCTCAACAACCGGAATCACCCGCTGCAATTCCTCTTCCACACTGACATCAGCCGCGCCAGGACGCGTTGATTCGCCACCAACATCAATGATGGTGGCACCGGCGTTAATCATCAGATTCGCATGCTTCACGGCCTCGATCAGCGTGTTATGCGTTCCACCGTCAGAGAAGGAGTCTGGGGTGACATTGAGAATGCCCATCACATGCGGATGGCTAAGATCAAGTGAAGTGCCCTGGGCGAAGAGTTGCATAATGTTATCCCTGGTATGAAATCATAAAAAACCCCGGAGCAAGCCCCAGGGTTTTCATTAACGCGCAGTCATCAACAATGGTATGACTTATTTGTCGCCTAACTGCTCTGACATGGTATTGCCCGGGTTCGGCGTACGGGGTTCATCAACCGGACGCGGCGCACGCGGGGTGCCATTGTTGTCAGAATTGTTAGAACCGGGTTCTTCCCAGCCAGCTGGCGGGCGAACGTCACGGCGTGCCATCAGGTCATCAATCTGCGGCGCATCGATGGTCTCGTATTTCATGAGCGCATCTTTCATTGCGTGCAGGATGTCCATGTTATCGTTCAGAAGCTGACGCGCACGATTGTAGTTACGTTCAATCAGCGCTTTCACTTCCTGGTCGATGATACGCGCGGTTTCATCGGACATGTGTTTGGCTTTCGCGACGCTTCGACCAAGGAACACTTCACCCTCTTCTTCCGCATACAGCAACGGACCGAGTTTTTCCGAGAAGCCCCATTGGGTCACCATGTTACGCGCCAGGTTGGTCGCCACTTTGATGTCGTTTGACGCGCCGGTAGAAACGTGTTCAACACCGTAGATGATCTCTTCTGCCAGACGACCACCGTAAAGCGTCGAAATCTGGCTTTCCAGTTTCTGGCGGCTGGCGCTAATCGCGTCGCCCTCAGGCAGGAAGAAGGTCACACCCAGCGCACGACCGCGCGGAATAATCGTCACTTTATGCACCGGATCGTGTTCCGGCACCAGACGACCGATGATCGCATGGCCAGCTTCGTGGTAAGCGGTCGATTCTTTCTGCGCCTCCGTCATCACCATGGAGCGACGTTCCGCACCCATCATGATTTTGTCTTTCGCTTTTTCGAATTCAACCATGGAGACCACGCGCTTGTTGCCTCGCGCAGCAAACAGGGCCGCTTCGTTCACCAGGTTCGCCAGGTCCGCACCGGAGAAGCCAGGCGTACCGCGGGCAATGATGGCCGCATCGATATCCGGCGCCAACGGCACGCGACGCATATGGACTTTCAGGATCTGTTCACGACCGCGCACATCCGGCAGCCCCACCACGACCTGACGGTCAAAACGGCCTGGACGCAGCAGCGCCGGGTCAAGAACGTCCGGACGGTTTGTCGCCGCGATAACGATAATACCTTCGTTACCTTCGAAGCCGTCCATCTCAACCAGCATCTGGTTCAGCGTCTGTTCACGTTCATCGTGACCGCCACCCAGGCCTGCGCCACGCTGGCGGCCTACGGCGTCGATTTCATCGATGAAGATAATGCACGGCGCCGCCTTCTTGGCCTGTTCGAACATGTCACGTACGCGAGACGCACCGACACCAACAAACATTTCCACGAAATCAGAACCGGAAATGGTAAAGAACGGTACCTTCGCTTCACCGGCGATGGCTTTCGCCAGCAGGGTTTTACCGGTACCCGGCGGCCCCACCATCAGAACGCCTTTCGGGATTTTACCGCCCAGTTTCTGGAAACGGCTCGGCTCGCGCAGGTATTCAACCAGTTCACCGACTTCTTCTTTCGCTTCGTCACAACCTGCTACGTCGGCAAAGGTGGTTTTGATCTGATCTTCCGTCAGCATGCGCGCTTTGCTCTTACCAAACGACATGGCGCCTTTGCCACCGCCGCCCTGCATCTGACGCATGAAGAAGATCCAGACACCGATCAACAGCAGCATCGGGAACCAGGAAATAAAGATAGAAGCCAGCAGGCTCGGCTCTTCCGGTGGTTCACCCACAACCTTGACGTTTTTCGTCAGCAGGTTATCAAGCAGCTTCGGATCGTTAACCGGAATGTAGGTCGTGTAACGGTTACTATCTTTCTTGGTAACGTTGATCTCACGTCCGTTAATACGTGCTTCACGAACCTGGTCGTTGTTGACCTCTTGCAGGAAGGTAGAGTAATCCACCTTACGGCCATTAGACTCGCTGGGCCCAAAGCTCTGGAATACTGACATCAGCACAACGGCAATGACCAGCCAGAGTATTAGGTTTTTCGCCATGTCACTCAAGGGATTAACCTCTTATTACAACTGTGTTAAAAACAGCGTCAGGATACTCTATATCCAGCGTCTTTCAAACTTTCGTCTGAAATCGACCAGTTATGGTTTACGCCCGGTCGCTACAATATACACTTCACGCGAACGTGCGCGAGAAGAGTCCGGCTTACGAACTTTCACCTTCGTAAACAGGGAGCGAATTTCCCTTAGGTACTCATCGAAACCTTCGCCCTGGAACACCTTCACTACAAAACTTCCACCCGGCGCTAGCACATCACGACACATTTCTAACGCCAGTTCCACCAGGTACATGGCGCGGGGGATGTCCACCGCCGGTGTTCCGCTCATGTTTGGTGCCATATCTGACATGACAACTTGTACTTTACTGTCACCCACGCGTTCCAGCAGCGCTTTCATCACTAGTTCATCACGAAAGTCGCCCTGAAGAAAGTCCACACCAACAATAGGATCCATAGGTAAAAGATCGCAAGCGATGATGCGGCCTTTGCCGCCAATTTGCGAGACCACATACTGTGACCAGCCTCCTGGCGCGGCACCGAGATCGACAACCGTCATTCCCGGCTTAAAGAGTTTGTCACTTTGCTGTATTTCATCAAGTTTAAACCAGGCACGGGAACGTAACCCCTTTTTCTGTGCCTCTTGAACATATTTATCGCTAAAGTGTTCCTGAAGCCAGCGACTCGAGCTGGCAGAACGCTTTTTACCTGTCATTTAACTTTCCCATCCGGGCAGAACATCGTTGCCATACGGCGTAAATTTCAACGCACTATTTGGTGATATATGGGAGATGGCGGTAGAATGACCCGTTTTCAATCCCAACGTAAGCAAAAATATACGATGAATCTGAGTACTAAACAAAAACAGCACCTGAAAGGTCTGGCACATCCGCTCAAGCCGGTCGTTATGCTTGGCAATAATGGTTTGACCGAAGGGGTACTGGCCGAGATTGAACAAGCGTTAGAGCACCATGAACTTATCAAGGTGAAAATCGCATCAGAAGATCGCGAAACCAAAACCTTGATCGTGGACGCTATCGTGCGCGAAACCGGCGCCTGTAACGTACAGGTCATCGGTAAAATGCTGGTGCTTTATCGCCCAAGTAAAGAACGTAAAATCTCGCTGCCGCGCTAAGAATATCCTGACGTTGAACACAAATTCTGTGTAAAACGAGGGATTTTCCGCTGGCAGGAGAGCAAAATGCCACGCTCTGTTCGTTGATAAAAGGCCGCTATGCGGCCTTTTTCCTTTCTTTACAATACATCAACATCTTGAGTATTGGGAAATTCTTACAGGTATTCGACCCTGGTGATCTCATACTCAACTTCGCCGCCCGGCGTTTTGATGACCACAACGTCATCCTGCTCTTTGCCAATCAGACCGCGGGCAATCGGCGAATTCACCGAAATCAGGTTTTGTTTAAAGTCGGCCTCATCATCGCCCACGATGCGCCAGGTCTGCTCTTCATCGTTATCAAGATTCAGCACGGTGACCGTCGCACCGAAAACCACGCGACCGTTGTTAGGCATTTTTGTAACGTCGATCACCTGCGCATTCGACAGTTTCGCTTCGATATCTTTGATGCGGCCTTCGCAAAACCCTTGCTGCTCACGCGCGGCGTGATATTCCGCATTCTCTTTGAGATCGCCGTGTTCACGCGCTTCAGCGATAGCGGCGATAATTTCAGGGCGGCGTACAGATTTCAGAAAATCCAGCTCTTCGCGCAGTTTTTCTGCGCCGCGTAAGGTCATCGGAATAGCTTGCATTTGTTATACCTCTTAAACATTCCTGTAGGGGGCAATGGTCCACCCCGGCTGTTAAGCCTGCCCCGGTATGGCGTCATACCCGAGCCAGAAGCAAAAAAATACCGACCCGGGCAAAAACCCAGGTCAGCTACAATTCTCAATTTGATACTCATTTTACCCTGGAGTTCCCTATGGGTCATCGTTTACTTTCCAGGGCATTGCGCCGTAGTATGACGGCTTGTTTCCAGGTTGTTAGCGCGAGATTATGCGATTTTCCAGATTTATCATCGGATTGACCACCAGTATAGCGTTCAGCGTCCAGGCCGCGAACGTTGATGAGTACATCAACCAGCTTCCTGCCGGAGCCAATCTTGCCCTCATGGTGCAGAAGGTTGGCGCGCCGGCCCCCGCGATTGATTATCATAGTCAGCAAATGGCCCTACCTGCCAGCACGCAGAAAGTCATCACCGCGCTGGCGGCGCTGATACAGCTTGGCCCGGACTTCCGTTTTACGACAACGCTGGAGACCAAAGGCCAGGTCGATGGCGGCGTTTTGAAGGGTGACTTAGTGGCGCGATTCGGTGCCGATCCGACGTTAAAACGTCAGGATATTCGGAATATGGTCGCGAACCTGAAAAAATCAGGTGTCACGCAGATTACCGGAAATATCCTCATTGATACCTCGATTTTTGCCAGTCATGACAAAGCGCCGGGATGGCCGTGGAATGACATGACTCAATGCTTTAGCGCCCCGCCTGCGGCTGCGATTGTGGACCGAAACTGCTTCTCCATTTCGCTTTATAGCGCCCAGAAACCCAACGATTTGGCGTATATTCGCGTGGCGTCTTACTATCCTGTCACCTTCTTTAGCCAGGTGCGTACGCTCGCTCGCGGCTCCGCTGAGGCGCAATACTGTGAACTGGACGTGGTGCCTGGAGATTTAAACCGCTTCACATTAACCGGCTGCCTGCCGCAGCGTGCCGAACCGCTGCCATTAGCCTTCGCCATTCAGGATGGCGCCAGCTATGCCGGGGCAATTTTAAAAGCCGAGTTAAAACAAGCCGGTATCAGTTATGGCGGAACGTTATTACGCCAGACGCAGGTCAATGAACCGGGAACCATTGTTGCCAGCAAACAGTCCGCCCCGTTGCACGATCTGCTTAAGATTATGCTGAAAAAGTCGGACAACATGATTGCCGATACCGTCTTTCGCATGATTGGCCATGCCCGTTTCAACGTGCCGGGCACCTGGCGCGCCGGATCCGATGCGGTACGCCAGATCCTTCGTCAGCAGGCGGGCGTAGATATTGGCAATACCATTATCGCCGATGGTTCCGGTCTTTCTCGCCACAACCTGATAGCCCCTGCGACCATGATGCAGGTGCTGCAATATATCGCCCAGCACGACAGCGAGCTGAACTTCATCTCTATGCTTCCGCTGGCGGGCTATGACGGCTCTTTGCAATACCGGGCGGGCCTGCATCAGGCGGGAGTGGATGGTAAGGTGTCGGCGAAAACCGGTTCGCTTCAGGGCGTTTATAACCTGGCAGGGTTCATCACTACCGCAAGCGGGCAGCGTATGGCATTCGTACAGTATCTGTCAGGCTATGCGGTTGCGCCAGCCGAGCAGCGTAACCGCCGAATTCCGCTGGTGCGTTTCGAAAGCCGGTTGTACAAAGATATTTATCAGAACAACTAGGCGGGCGGTAATGCCGGAGAAGCGAAGCGCCATCCGGCGCTTCGCATTACACAGGTTAGCGCTTATAAATGAACTCAACGCCTTCTTCGTCTTCTTCGTCCCAGTCGTCATCCCAGTCATCTTCCGCTTCGTCTTCGACTTCCGCGAGCTGCTGGCGGTGGTAGTCATCCCACATGAATTCGACTTTTTCCGGCTGCTTCGCTTCTTCAGCCTGAACGATTGGATTCTCGATGATAAAGGTCATCACATCCCAACAGAGATCTTTCACGCCCAGTTGGCTGGCGGCAGAGATGAGATAATATTTACCTTCCCAGCCCAACGCGTCGGCGATCGCTTTCGCTTTCTCTTCCGCTTCGGCTTTATCCAGCAGATCGATCTTGTTGAACACTAACCAGCGCGGCTTGGACGCCAGATCCTGGCTGTACTTCTCCAGTTCGCCGATGATGATACGGGCGTTTTCCACCGGATCGGAACCGTCGATCGGATCGATGTCGATGAGATGCAGCAGAACACGGCAGCGCTCAAGGTGCTTCAGGAAGCGAATCCCCAACCCTGCGCCTTCAGAAGCGCCTTCAATCAGCCCCGGGATGTCCGCGACCACAAAGCTCTTCTCATTATCCATACGCACCACGCCAAGGCTCGGCACCAGCGTGGTAAACGGATAATCCGCCACTTTTGGTTTCGCCGCCGATACTGCGCGGATAAAGGTCGATTTACCGGCGTTTGGCATACCGAGCATACCGACGTCAGCCAGCAGCATCAGCTCCAGTAACAGATCGCGCTTATCACCCGGCGTCCCCATGGTCTTCTGACGCGGGGTACGGTTTACGGAAGATTTAAAACGGGTATTCCCCAGACCGTGCCAGCCGCCTTTCGCCACCATCAGACGCTGACCGTGTTTGGTCATATCGCCCATGGTTTCGCCAGTGCCCTGATCGATCACGCGTGTGCCGACCGGCACTTTAATGGTGACATCTTTACCGCGTTTACCGGTGCAGTCACGGCTGGCGCCATTCTGACCACGCTCCGCGCGGAAGGATTTCTCAAAACGGTAGTCGATCAGGGTGTTAAGGTTTTCGTCCGCTTCCAGCCAGACGTCACCGCCGTCACCGCCATCGCCGCCGTCCGGGCCGCCTTTCGGGATGTATTTTTCGCGACGGAAGCTGACACAACCGTTACCACCATCGCCTGCAACGACCAGAATCGTTGCTTCATCAACAAACTTCATTTTACTCTCCGTAAATCATTCGCCTGAGCGGGGTTGCGATACCACCGGTTCATGCTTGCGTAATCCGCCCCAAATTCGATGACCAATGGCGGAGTACATCGCGCCCGCAACCACGACAAACGCACCGAGATAACCTAAAAGGTTTAACATCGGTCTGGCGAAGAAATCGGGCCAGGCCACAGATAAAAGATCTGAAAATAACAAGGTAAACAGCGGGGTAAGCGTGATTAACGCGCTCACCTGCGCCGCTTGCCAGCGCGCCATCGCTTCCGCCAGGGCGCCATATCCTACCAGCGTATTCAGCCCGCAGAAAATCAAACAGGCAAGCTGCCAGTCGCTGAGCTGCGCGATCACCCCTGGCTTCGCCAGCGGCAATAGCGCTATCGTACATAAAGTGTACAGTAAAAACAGGATCTGCGGTGACGCCAGACGCCGCAATAATACTTTTTGCGCAACGCCATAACTCACCCAGACCATCGCCGCGCCAACGCCAAAAATGACGCCCCAGGTGTAATCGGTCAGTTTGGTAAAGATTTCGACCAGGCTGGTGTTGAAGAACATCACCAGCCCACTCAGCAGCATCATTGCGCCGATGATCTGCGTACCGCGCATTTTCTCTTTGAGAATAAATACGCTGGCAACCATCATACCAACCGGCGACAGTTGCCCAATAACCTGCGAGGCTGTCGGGCTAAGATATTGCAGGGAAGAGCTGAACAGAATGAAATTACCAAAAAGCCCGCCGGTGGCAATCGCCAACAGCACCAACCAGCGCGGCTTACGGAAAATTCGTAGCGGCGGCAGCTTGCGCTTCACCGCCAGGATCGCCCCCAGACCAACGCTGGCCATTAAAAAACGGTAAAACACGACGGTAGGAGGTTCCATCACCTCCAGCACCTGCTTCATCGCAATTGGCAAAGCCCCCCAACACATCGCGGTGGTGAGCGCCAAAAGAATGCCAATGCCAGCCTGCTGCTTCATGCCCGTTTCCCTGCAAGGGCTCGTGAGCCGAAAAGGAACGGTTTCACGAGCATATTTACCGGTCGTCGAATGTAAAAAGCCCCGCAACAGGTGCGGGGCTTTAATCCGTTACCGGACCACGAAAAACTTACTCAGCAACGATGCTGATGTATTTACGGTTGTTCGGGCCTTTAACTTCAAATTTCACTTTACCGTCTGCTTTAGCAAACAGAGTGTGGTCACGACCGCAACCTACGTTAGCACCAGCGTGGAATTTGGTACCACGTTGACGAACGATGATGCTACCCGCCAGAACGGTTTCGCCACCGAAACGCTTAACGCCCAGGCGTTTAGCTTCTGAATCGCGACCGTTACGAGTGGAGCCGCCAGCCTTTTTATGTGCCATTTAAATCTCTCCTCAGGTCTTAGGCGCTGATGCCAGTAATTTTCACATCAGTGAACCACTGACGATGGCCCTGCTGCTTACGATAGTGTTTACGACGACGAAACTTAACGATTTTAACTTTCTCGCCACGACCGTGAGCAACAACTTCAGCTTTGATTACGCCGCCATCAACGAAAGGAACGCCGATTTTGACTTCTTCACCGTTTGCGATCATCAGAACTTCAGCGAACTCAACAGTTTCGCCAGTTGCGATGTCCAGCTTTTCCAGGCGAACGGTCTGACCTTCGCTTACTCGGTGTTGTTTACCACCACTTTGGAAAACCGCGTACATAAAAAACTCCGCTTCCGCGCACACCTTTTGAATGATTCAGAGTGCGCTATAAATATTCACAATAGGGCGCGAATATTACGCAAAACGTGAGCCTTTGACAAGTGCTACAGTCAATACATGAAGAAAAAAAACACAACGTGTATGGTAACGTTTATCTGCGGCGTTTTTTCAGTACAATCAGCATTTATTTCTAACCCTAAACCCTAAGTTACCTTGATGTACTGTCAGGTAAACAGGGCGAAAAGCCCGGCTTTTGCGATGAATTTAGAAAAAATCAACGAGTTAACCGCGCAAGATATGGCGGGTGTCAATGCGACAATCCTTGAACAGCTTAATTCCGACGTCCAGTTGATCAACCAATTGGGCTATTACATTGTGAGCGGCGGCGGAAAACGTATCCGTCCGATGATTGCGGTACTCGCGGCGCGCGCCGTGGGTTATCAGGGAAATGCCCATGTCACTATCGCGGCGCTGATCGAGTTTATCCACACCGCCACCCTGCTTCACGACGATGTGGTGGACGAATCCGACATGCGTCGTGGCAAAGCCACCGCCAACGCCGCGTTTGGTAACGCCGCCAGCGTTCTGGTCGGCGACTTTATCTATACCCGCGCGTTTCAGATGATGACCAGCCTTGGCTCGCTGAAGGTACTGGAAGTGATGTCCGAAGCCGTTAACGTCATCGCAGAAGGCGAAGTGCTGCAGTTGATGAACGTTAACGACCCGGACATCACCGAAGAAAACTACATGCGCGTCATCTACAGCAAGACCGCGCGCCTGTTTGAAGCGGCGGCGCAATGTTCCGGTATCCTTGCAGGCTGTACTGGCGCGCAGGAAAAAGGGTTACAGGACTATGGCCGTTACCTCGGCACCGCTTTCCAGTTGATTGACGATTTGCTGGATTACAGCGCCGACGGCGAGCAACTTGGTAAAAACGTGGGTGATGATCTGAACGAAGGCAAGCCAACCCTTCCCCTGCTGCATGCGATGCGTCACGGTACGCCTGAACAAGCGCAAATGATTCGCACCGCCATTGAACAAGGAAACGGCCGACATCTTCTGGAACCGGTTCTGGATGCGATGAACGCCTGCGGCTCGCTGGAATGGACACGCCAGCGCGCGGAAGAAGAAGCGGATAAGGCCATCGCCGCCCTGCAGATCCTACCGGACACGCCGTGGCGCGACGCGCTGATTGGCCTCGCGCATATCGCCGTCCAGCGCGACCGTTAAACACATCCTCTCCATCCCGTATCGCGCGGGATGGATTCATATAAATTCCAGTAAATTTCTTTAATTATTTTGCTCATCCATAAACCCCTTGCAATAGCTGTAATAACTCCTGGCATATTCTGAATATTCGCTCTCTTTACATGAACTTTTTAGAACATTTGTTCTTGAGGCGTATAGTGTGTTTCTCAGGTTTATTGTTCAAAATTCCCATGAACAAGTTAAGGAGCGAGGGAAAAATGGAGAGCAAACTGATCGACTGGCATCCCGCTGATATCATCGCGGGATTACGCAAAAGAGGGACATCAATGGCGGCTGAATCGCGCAGAAACGGATTAAGTTCTTCGACGCTGGCCAATGCCTTAACCCGACCGTGGCCGAAAGGCGAACTGATTATTGCCAAAGCGCTGGGAACGGAACCGTGGGTGATCTGGCCGTCGCGCTATCACGACGCCAAAACGCACGAATTCATCGACAGAACGCGCCTGATGAGAGCGTCGCGTCGGGAGAAGCCAGGCACCGAGTGACACGGCAGAACGGTAGCCCCTTTCGCGATGGGGCTACCTGTTTATTCGTGACGAAAGCGTCCGAATTACTCGCCTTTTACGCGCTCGATGTTCGCGCCCAGCGCACGCAGTTTATCTTCAATGCGCTCGTAACCGCGATCGATATGATAAATACGATCAACCACTGTGGTTCCTTCTGCAATACATCCTGCCAGCACGAGGCTTGCAGAAGCACGCAGGTCGGTTGCCATCACCTGGGCGCCGGAAAGTTTATCGACGCCGTGGCAAATCACGGTATTGCTTTCGATTTCCGCATGCGCGCCCATACGACTCAGCTCCGGCACATGCATAAAACGGTTTTCAAACACGGTTTCAGTAATGAAGCCCGTGCCTTCCGCCACCAGGTTCAGCAGCGTAAACTGCGCCTGCATATCGGTCGGGAACGCCGGATGCGGCGCCGTACGCACATTTACCGCTTTCGGGCGTTTGCCATGCATGTCGAGGCTGATCCAGTCTTCGCCCACTTCGATATCCGCACCGGCGTCGCGCAGCTTCGCCAACACGGCGTCCAGCGTATCCGGCTGCGCGTTGCGGCAGATGATCTTACCGCGAGAGATAGCCGCCGCGACCAGGAAGGTGCCGGTTTCGATACGGTCCGGCAGTACGCGGTACACGCCGCCGCCCAGACGTTCAACGCCTTCGATCGTAATCCGATCGGTCCCCTGACCGGAGATCTTCGCCCCCAGCGTCACCAGGAAATTCGCCGTATCGACAATTTCCGGCTCACGCGCGGCGTTTTCAATAATGGTGGTGCCTTCCGCAAGGGTCGCTGCGCACATGATGGTGACCGTCGCGCCAACGCTGACTTTATCCATCACGATATGCGCGCCTTTCAGTCGTCCGTCGACAGAGGCCTTCACATAACCTTCTTCCAGCTTAATGGTCGCACCCAGTTGCTCAAGACCGGTGATATGCAGGTCAACCGGACGTGCGCCGATAGTACAGCCGCCCGGCAGTGAAACCTGGCCCTGACCAAAACGGGCGACCAGCGGCCCCAGCGCCCAGATCGACGCGCGCATGGTTTTCACCAAATCATACGGCGCGCAGAATACGTTGACGTCGCGCGCATCAATGTGCACAGAGCCGTTACGCGTCACTTTGGCGCCAAGCTGGCTCAGCAGCTTCATGGACGTATCCACATCTTTCAGTTTCGGGACGTTCTGGATCTCGACCGGTTCTTCCGCCAGCAGCGCCGCAAAGAGGATCGGCAGTGCGGCGTTTTTTGCACCTGAAATGGTGACTTCGCCCTGGAGCTTCGTTGGCCCCTGTACACGAAATTTATCCATGATGTTGTTCTCAGTTAAAATTCATCGTCGCTACCGGTATTTCTCCCGTAGCTCAAAAACCGTTAAGTTTGCGATCGCGCGCCCACTCTGCGGGGGTATACGCTTTGATGGACAGAGCATGAATGCGGTTGTCCGCAATATACTCCATCAGCGGGGCATAGATGGTCTGCTGTTTCTTCACCCGGCTCATACCGTCAAACATCTCACCCACGGCAATAACCTGAAAGTGACTGCCATCGCCGGAGACGTGGACTTCCTGGAGGGAGAGTGCGTTCATCAGCACGCTCTGGATTTCATTATTTTCCATGGGCTCTATATTCGTCAGATAGTGAAAACAGCCCAACATCTTAGAGCAAAGTTGCGCTGTCATAAATAAGCAAAAGGGCGATCAACGTAAAGTTGCCTGATGGTGACGCTAACGCGGTGATCAGAACGACAGGAAAAGGCCGGATAGCCAGTAAGCTACCCGGCGCAAATTACAGGCGAGGAAGAACGTCCTCAGGCAGATTATACAGCTGCGCCAGGGTGTAAACTTTATCGTTCACCCCCTGCAACGAAACACGGGTGCCCTGCTTTTTTGCCTGATCGATAAGATGGAGCAGCAGCGCCAGCCCACCGGTATCGACACGGGAAATCTGGCTCAGGTCGATACAGGTGACGCCTTGCATTGCCTCAACGCGCGCATCCCATAGCGGATTTACCACGTCCTGATCAAGCTCTCCCATCAGCGCCAGCGTATCGCCTTTACGCGTCCAACTGAGTGACTGCGTCATTACTTCTTCTCATCCAGCGTGATTTTCTGCTGTGCGATAGATTTCAGTTGCGCGGTCAGGCCGTCGATCCCTTTGGTTCGCAGCAGGTCGCTCCACTCGTTTTGTTTAGTGGTGATCATGCTGACGCCTTCGGCGATCATGTCATAGGCCTGCCAGTTGCCCGTCTGGGTGTTTTTACGCCACTGAAAGTCGAGGCGCACCGGCGGGCGACCGTTAGGATCGATAATGGTGACGCGGATCGGCACGATCGTCGCATCGCCCAGCGGTTGTTCAGGCGCAATCTGGTAAGTCTGACCGTGGTACATCGCCAGCGCCTGTCCGTAAGCCTGCTTCAGGTATTCACGGAACGCGGCGAAATAGGCTTCGCGCTGCGCGGGGGTCGCTTCTTTGTAGTAACGGCCCAGCACCAGCGCGCCCGCATATTTCACCTGCACATACGGCAGCAGTTCCTGATCGACGACGTCGCGCAGGTAGTCCGGATTCGAACGGATTTTCGGTTGTTCATTTTTTAGTCTGTCGAACGTTTTCTGCGCCGCTTCGTTCATCAGCTTGTACGGGTTAGTTTGATCGGCTGCAGTGGCGGCGGTCAGTGGTGCAATCACCAGCAGAGCCACCATCATCAATCGTTTAAACATATGTCGAATCTCCTGAGATTAATTCGTTGTGCCCGCAGGCCCGTTAGCGTCATTATTGCCTTCGGCCGGCGCTGGCGCATCGCCAGAATTCTTATTGTCATCCCCCTTACTGTTGTAAAGGAACTGACCAATCATATCTTCCAGCACCATCGCGGATTTAGTGTCCTGAATCGTGCCGCCATCTTTGAGGATAGACGTTCCCAGCTCCGGGTCCTCAAAACCGACGTTCAGCGCCAGATATTGTTCGCCCAGCAAACCGGAGGTCCGGATGCTCAACGAGCTGGTGTCAGGAATGTGGTTATAACGTTCTTCGATATCCAGCGTGACGCGCGGTAAATAAGTTTTCGGATCTAACGAAATATCCGCGACGCGTCCCACGACCACCCCGCCAATGCGCACCGGCGAGCGCACTTTCAGGCCGCCGATATTATCGAAGGTCGCATAAATCGTGTAGGTCGGCTCTGTGCGCATCGACGTTACGTTTGCCGCTTTCAGGCAGACAAACAGCGCCGCCAGCAGCGCCGCTAATAAGAAAATCCCCACCCAAATTTCATTTTTTTTCGTTTGCATGAACTCAATTCCCAAACATCAAAGCGGTCAGCACAAAATCCAGGCCCAGAACGGCCAGCGACGAGTGCACAACGGTGCGTGTGGTAGCCCGGCTGATCCCTGCCGAGGTCGGGATCGCATCATATCCATTGAATAATGCAATCCATGTTACGGTGATGGCGAACACCACGCTTTTAATCAAACAGTTCACCAGGTCGAGACGCCAGTCGACGGCGTTTTGCATCGCCGACCAGAAGAATCCCGGGTCGATCCCTTTCCAGCTTACGCCGACCAGGGAGCCGCCCCAGATACCGACCGCGACAAACAGAATGGTTAGCAGCGGCAGCGAAATCACGCCAGCCCAGAAGCGCGGCGAAATCACCCGGCGTAGCGGATCAACTGCCATCATTTCCATACTGGACAACTGCTCGGTGGCGCGCATCAGACCGATTTCCGCGGTTAACGCGGAACCCGCGCGTCCGGCAAACAGCAGCGCCGCGACAACCGGGCCAAGCTCACGCAGCAGCGACAGCGCCACCAGCATGCCAAGGCTGGTTTCCGCGCTGTAGGTGGTGAGCACCAGATACCCCTGTAGCCCCAGCACCATGCCGATAAACACGCCCGACACCAGAATGATAAGCATCGACAGGACGCCGACATTATAGAGTTGGCGCACCAACAGCGGCGCATGTTTACGAAATTCCGGTTTGCCGACCAGCGCATTGAATAACATTAACCCGGCGCGCCCAAACGAGCTGACGGTTTTGATACCTTTGTGTCCCAGCGTCGCCAGTGCATTTAACAGCATGTGTGGCTTAACTCCCTGTTCCGAGTAGATCAGAATGATAATCGCCCGCCGGATAGCGGAACGGGACCGGCCCGTCGGCAATACCGTCCAGGAATTGACGGACGCGCGGATCGGCGTTCTCCTGTAGTCCTTGCGCACTACCGTGAGCGACAATTTTCTTGTCCGCCATGATCCAGGCGTGATCGGCAATGCTCAGGACTTCAGGCACATCGTGAGAAACCACCACGCAGGTGACGCCCAGCGCGCTGTTTAATTCAGAGATCAATTTAACCAGTACGCCCATCGTGATGGGGTCCTGCCCCACGAACGGTTCATCGAACATGATAAGGTCCGGTTCCAGCGCGATAGCGCGCGCCAGCGCGGCGCGCCGGGCCATCCCGCCGGAGAGTTCGGACGGCATCAGTCTGGCCGCCCCGCGCAGACCGACCGCTTCGAGCTTCATCATGACCGTACTTTTCAGTAACGGCGCGGGCAGCGTGGTATGTTCGCGCAGCGGATAGGCGACGTTATCGAAAACGTTCATGTCGGTAAAGAGCGCGCCCGACTGAAACAGCATACTCATCCGTTTACGTACCGTGTAGAGCCGCGAACGCGACATGGCGGGAATATTCTCGCCATCAAACAGGATCTCGCCCTTGTCTGGGGAAATTTGACCACCGATCAGGCGCAGGAGCGTCGTTTTACCGATGCCCGATGGTCCCATGATCGCGGTGATCTTTCCACGCGGCACCGTCAGGGAGATATTATCGAAGATGCAGCGGTCGCCACGCGTAAAGCTGACGTCGCGCATATCGACTAAATTCGCCGCAGACTCACCCATTCATTCATCCTTTGTATTACGTGTTGATCAAAGCATGGCGTTGAATGGCGCCATGAACCCAACATATTTACAGAATATTACCTGCCCTGGTTAGCTAAAGCTGGCATTTGTTTTACTTTTTAGCTGCATAAAGTCAAAATTAAGACTTCGTTACGGTTTCCAGAGGATCCCGGTGACCGGCGAGTATACCTGAAGAAAGGACTTTAGATGCTTTTAGCAACGGCGCTGTTAATTATTGGTTTACTTCTGGTCGTCTACGGCGCCGACCGTCTGGTGTTCGCCGCGTCTATTTTATGCCGAACGTTGGGGGTCCCGCCGCTGATCATCGGCATGACGGTGGTCAGTATCGGCACGTCGTTACCAGAGATCATCGTTTCGCTCGCCGCCTCCCTGCACGGGCAGCTGGATCTCGCCGTTGGCACCGCGATCGGATCCAATATCACCAATATCCTGTTGATCCTGGGGCTTGCCGCGCTGATCCACCCCTTTACCGTGCATTCCGATATTCTGCGTCGCGAATTACCGTTAATGTTGCTGGTCAGCGTAGTGGCCGGTTCCGTACTTTACGACGGTCAGCTAAGCCGTAGCGATGGCATATTTTTGCTGTTGTTAGCGGTGTTATGGCTGCTGTTCATTGTTAAAATCGCCCGTCTGGCCGAACGCCAGGGCAATGACAGCCTCACCCGCGAACAACTGGCGGAGCTACCGCGCGAAGGCGGGCTGCCGGTGGCGTTTTTATGGCTGGGCATCGCGCTTATCATAATGCCGATGGCCACCCGCATGGTGGTTGATAACGCCACCGTTATTGCCAATTACTTTGCGATGAGCGAACTGACCATCGGCCTGACGGTTATCGCTATCGGCACCAGTCTGCCGGAGTTGGCGACCGCGATTGCCGGCGTGCGTAAAGGTGAGAACGATATCGCGGTAGGCAATATTATTGGGGCGAACATTTTTAATCTCGCTCTGGTCCTTGGCCTGCCCGCGCTGCTGACGCCCGGCGAGGTCAACCCGCTGGCGTTTAGCCGCGATTACAGCGTGATGCTACTGGTAAGCGTCATCTTTGCATTACTCTGCTGGCGGCGCCCCCGCCAGTCCGGTCGCGGCGCGGGCGTACTGCTGACCGGCGGTTTTATCATATGGCTGGCGATGTTGTATTGGCTGTCGCCGCTCCTCGTTGGATAACTGGAAACAGATTATGTCGCACTTAGCGTTACAACCGGGTTTTGACTTTCAGCAGGCCGGTAAAGAGGTCCTGGCGATTGAACGTGAAGGCCTGGCGGAGCTTGATCAGTATATCAATCAGGACTTCACCCTCGCCTGTGAGAAGATGTTCAACTGCACTGGCAAAGTGGTAGTCATGGGCATGGGAAAATCGGGGCATATCGGACGCAAAATGGCCGCGACGTTCGCCAGCACCGGCACGTCCTCCTTTTTTGTGCATCCGGGTGAAGCCGCCCATGGCGATCTCGGCATGGTAACCTCGCAGGATGTGGTGATTGCCATCTCCAACTCCGGCGAATCCAGCGAGATTGCCGCGTTAATTCCCGTCCTCAAACGCCTCCAGGTGCAGCTCATCTGTATCACTGGCCGGCCAGAAAGCAGCATGGCGCGTGCCGCGGATGTGCATCTGTGTGTTAAAGTACCGAAAGAGGCCTGCCCATTGGGGCTGGCACCGACCAGCAGCACCACGGCCACATTAGTCATGGGCGATGCGCTGGCGGTGGCATTGTTAAAAGCGCGCGGGTTTACCGCCGAGGATTTCGCGTTGTCTCATCCGGGCGGCGCGCTGGGGCGTAAACTTTTACTGCGCGTTAACGATATTATGCATACCGGGGATGAAATCCCCCATGTACGCAAAGACGCCAGCCTGCGCGAGGCGTTGCTGGAAATCACCCGTAAAAATCTCGGTATGACCGTGATTTGCGACGATGCGATGAAGATCGACGGTATCTTCACCGACGGCGATTTACGTCGCGTCTTTGATATGGGCGTTGACGTACGCCAGTTAGGTATCGCCGACGTGATGACGCCGGGCGGTATCCGCGTGCGTCCCGGGATTCTGGCGGTCGATGCGCTGAACTTAATGCAGTCCCGCCATATCACCTCAGTAATGGTTGCCGATGGCGACCAGTTACTCGGTGTGTTACATATGCATGATCTCCTGCGTGCAGGCGTTGTGTAGCAATTCAAGGATAAAAGAAATGAGTAAAGCAGGTGCGTCGCTTGCGACCTGTTATGGCCCCGTTAGCGCTGAAGTCATCGCCAAAGCAGAGAACATTCGGCTGCTGATTCTTGACGTCGACGGCGTGCTGTCGGATGGGCTGATTTACATGGGTAACAACGGTGAAGAGCTGAAAGCCTTTAACGTACGCGACGGTTACGGCATCCGCTGTGCGCTGACGTCTGATATCGACGTTGCCATTATTACCGGGCGAAAGGCTAAACTGGTAGAAGATCGCTGCGCCACCCTGGGGATCACCCATCTGTATCAGGGCCAGTCTGACAAGCTGCTGGCGTTTCACGATCTGCTGGATAAGCTGGCGATTGCTCCGGAAAACGTGGCGTACGTCGGCGATGACCTGATCGACTGGCCAGTGATGGAAAAAATCGGCCTGAGCGTCGCGGTCGCGGATGCGCATCCGTTACTGATTCCGCGCGCGGATTACGTCACGAAAATCGCTGGCGGACGCGGTGCGGTACGGGAAGTGTGCGATTTACTCCTGCTGGCGCAGGGTAAGCTTGATGAGGCCAAAGGGCAATCGATATGAGTAAAGCCAGACGTTGGGTTATCATTCTACTGTCGTTGGCCGTGCTGGTGCTGATTGGTATTAATCTGGCCGATAAAGACGATACCGCGCAGGTGGTGGTGAACACGAGCGATCCCACTTATAAGAGCGAGCATACCGATACCGTCGTGTACAGCCCGGAAGGCGCGCTGAGCTATCGTTTAATTGCGCAGAACGTTGAGTATTTCTCGGATGAAGCCATTTCGTGGTTTACTCAACCGGTATTAACCACCTTTGATAAGGACAAGGTCCCTACGTGGTCAATCAAGGCGGATAAAGCCAAGCTGACCGACGATCGGATGCTGTATCTGTATGGTCACGTTGAAGTCAACGCGCTGGTGCCTGACGCTCAACTTCGCAAAATTACCACCGATAACGCGCAGATCAACCTCGTGACGCAGGATGTCACGTCTGAGGATCTTGTCACGTTATACGGAACAACATTTAACTCCAGCGGACTGAAAATGCGCGGCAACTTACGCAGCAAGAACGCCGAGCTGATTGAAAAGGTTAGAACCTCCTATGAAATTCAAAACAAACAAACTCAGCCTTAATCTTGTGCTTGCCAGCGCCCTTCTGGCCGCCAGCATTCCAGCGTTCGCCGTCACCGGCGATACCGAGCAGCCGATCCATATCGAGTCGGACCAGCAGTCTCTGGATATGCAAGGTAACGTCGTCACCTTCACCGGCAATGTCGTCGTGACCCAGGGCACCATTAAAATCAACGCCGATAAAGTTGTCGTGACCCGCCCGGGCGGCGAAGAAGGCAAAGAGGTCATTGACGGCTTCGGCAACCCGGCCACTTTCTATCAAATGCAGGACAACGGGAAGCCGGTCAAAGGCCGCGCCTCGAAGATGCACTACGAGCTGGCGAAAGACTTCGTCGTGCTTACCGGCAATGCTTACCTGGAACAGCTCGACAGCAACATCACCGGCGACAAGATTACCTATCTGGTGAAAGAGCAAAAAATGCAGGCGTTCAGCGAGAAAGGCAAGCGCGTGACCACCGTTCTGGTACCGTCCCAGCTACAGGACAAAAATAAAGACCAGGCTCCGGCTCAGAAAAAGAGTAACTAATTCGTTATGGCAACATTAACTGCAAAGAATCTGGCGAAGGCCTACAAAGGCCGCCGCGTCGTGGAAGATGTCAGTCTGACCGTTAACTCAGGCGAAATTGTCGGTCTGCTCGGGCCTAACGGCGCGGGTAAAACCACCACATTCTATATGGTGGTCGGCATTGTGCCGCGCGACGCCGGTAACATCATCATTGATGATGAAGACATCAGTTTGCTGCCGCTGCACGCCCGCGCGCGCCGCGGTATTGGCTATCTGCCGCAGGAAGCATCGATCTTCCGCCGCCTGAGCGTGTTCGATAACCTGATGGCGGTACTGCAAATTCGCGACGATCTTACCAGCGAGCAACGCGAAGATCGCGCCAACGAGCTGATGGAAGAATTTCACATTGAGCACCTGCGCGACAGCATGGGACAGTCGCTTTCCGGGGGCGAACGCCGCCGTGTCGAGATCGCCCGCGCGCTGGCCGCAAACCCGAAATTTATCCTGCTTGATGAACCGTTTGCGGGCGTTGACCCGATCTCCGTCATCGACATCAAACGTATCATTGAGCACCTGCGCGACAGCGGCCTGGGCGTTCTGATCACCGACCATAACGTCCGTGAAACGCTGGCAGTATGTGAACGCGCCTATATCGTCAGCCAGGGACATCTGATCGCCCACGGCACGCCAACGGAAATTCTCCAGGATGAACACGTTAAGCGCGTATACCTTGGGGAAGACTTCAGACTCTGATAGGGTAGAAGTTCGCGACGTTATAGCGGGGGAAAACGACTCTGAACATGAAGCAAGGTTTGCAACTCAGGCTCAGCCAACAATTGGCGATGACGCCGCAACTTCAGCAGGCTATCCGTCTGCTGCAGCTGTCCACGCTGGAACTTCAGCAGGAGCTGCAACAGGCGCTGGAAAGCAATCCGCTGCTTGAGCAAACCGACGTTCATGATGAAGTGGAAACCCGCGAAACGCAGGACAGCGAAACGCTGGACGCCGCCGACGCGCTCGAACAAAAAGAGATGCCGGAAGAGCTGCCGCTCGACGCCAGTTGGGATGAGATCTATACCGCCGGTACGCCATCCGGCACCAGCGGAGATTACATCGACGACGAGCTTCCCGTTTATCAGGGCGAGACCACCCAGTCCCTTCAGGATTACCTGATGTGGCAGGTGGAGCTGACGCCCTTCTCCGATACAGACCGCGCGATAGCCACTTCCATCGTTGATGCCGTGGATGACACCGGGTATCTCACCGTCTCTCTGGAAGACATTCTCGACAGCATGGGCGACGAGGAGGTGGACATTGATGAGGTCGAAGCGGTCCTGAAACGCATCCAGCGCTTTGATCCGGTTGGCGTGGCGGCGAAAGATCTGCGCGACTGTCTGCTAATCCAACTGTCCCAGTTTGATAAGGCCACCCCGTTTCTCGACGAAGCCCGGCTGATCGTCAGCGATCACCTTGATCTGCTGGCGAATCATGACTTCCGCACCCTGATGCGCGTGACGCGCCTGAAAGAAGACGTGCTCAAAGAGGCGGTCAATTTTATCCAGTCGCTCGATCCCAGGCCCGGCCAGTCGATCCAGACCAGTGAACCTGAATACGTCATTCCGGATGTGCTGGTGCGTAAGCACAATGGCCGCTGGACGGTCGAACTGAACGGCGACAGCATCCCCCGGCTACAGATCAATCAGCATTATGCGGCAATGTGTAACGGCGGGCGTAACGATGCCGACAGTCAGTACATTCGCAGCAATTTGCAGGACGCGAAATGGCTCATTAAAAGCCTGGAGAGCCGTAACGATACGCTCCTGCGCGTCAGCCGCTGTATCGTCGAGCAACAGCAGGCCTTCTTTGAGCAGGGCGAAGAATTTATGAAACCGATGGTGCTGGCGGATATCGCCCAGGCCGTCGAAATGCACGAATCAACCATTTCCCGTGTGACCACGCAGAAATACCTGCACAGTCCGCGCGGCATTTTTGAACTGAAGTATTTTTTCTCCAGCCATGTGAACACCGAAGGCGGTGGCGAAGCGTCCTCCACGGCTATCCGCGCGCTGGTGAAAAAGCTGATTGCGGCCGAAAACCCCGCGAAACCGCTGAGCGACAGCAAGTTAACATCTTTGCTGTCGGAACAGGGTATCATGGTGGCGCGCCGCACCGTTGCGAAGTACCGAGAGTCTTTATCCATTCCGCCGTCGAATCAGCGTAAACAGCTGGTTTGACCCAACCGATAAGGAAGACACTATGCAGCTCAACATCACTGGAAACAACGTCGAGATCACTGAAGCCCTGCGCGACTTCGTCAATACCAAGTTCGCGAAGCTCGAACAGTATTTCGACAGAATCAATCAGGTCTACATTGTGTTGAAAGTGGAGAAGGTCACCCACATCTCGGATGCAACCCTGCACGTCAACGGTGGCGAAATTCACGCCAGTGCGGAAGGTCAGGACATGTATGCCGCCATTGACGGCTTAATCGATAAGCTGGCAAGACAGCTGACCAAACATAAAGATAAACTGAAACAACACTAATTGTCCGGGCAGTTAGCGGGTGCAGGACGGCCTGTTGTGTACAACAACGGGCCATTTGTACAGTTAGCGCTCCGAACCTGTTTTCTCATTTGAAGGGGCAGGTTCTTAGGTGAAATTATGATAAATAACGATACAACTCTACAACTGAGCAGTGTACTTAACCAGGAATGTACACGCAGCGGCGTGCATTGCCAGAGCAAAAAACGCGCGCTGGAGATTATCAGTGAACTGGCGGCAAAGCAGCTAAGTTTGCCTCCACAGATCGTTTTTGAAGCGATCCTGACGCGGGAAAAGATGGGCAGTACCGGCATCGGCAACGGCATCGCCATCCCACACGGTAAAGTGGAAGAAGATACCTTGCGGGCCGTAGGCGTGTTTGTGCAACTGGAAACGCCGATTGCTTTCGACGCGATCGATAATCAACCGGTGGATCTGCTCTTTGCCCTGCTGGTGCCCGCGGATCAAACCAAAACGCATCTGCACACGCTGTCTTTAGTCGCCAAGCGTCTGGCGGATAAAACCATTTGTCGCCGGCTTCGCGCTGCGCAAAGCGATGAAGAGCTGTATCAAATCATCACTGACACAGAAGGTCGCCAGGATGATGAGTAAGCGCGTAAAACACTCCCCTTTTGACGTGGTGAGGAGAAACAGTACATGGTACTGATGATCGTCAGCGGTCGTTCAGGGTCAGGTAAATCTGTCGCCCTGCGGGCGCTGGAAGATATGGGTTTTTACTGCGTGGATAACCTTCCCGTGGTGCTGTTGCCCGATCTGGCTCGCACGCTTGCCGAACGCCAGATCTCGGCAGCCGTCAGTATTGACGTGCGCAACATGCCTGAATCCCCGGAGATCTTCGAGCAGGCGATGAACAACCTGCCCGATGCGTTCTCACCGCAGTTGCTGTTCCTTGACGCCGATCGCAACACCCTGATTCGCCGTTACAGCGATACACGTCGTCTGCATCCTCTTTCCAGTAAAAACCTCTCCCTGGAAAGCGCGATCGATCAGGAAAGCGACCTGCTGGAGCCGCTACGCTCCCGCGCCGACCTGATTGTCGATACTTCAGAAATGTCGGTACATGAGCTGGCGGAAATGCTACGCACCCGATTACTGGGGAAACGCGAGCGCGAACTGACGATGGTGTTTGAGTCCTTTGGCTTTAAGCACGGCATCCCGATTGATGCCGACTATGTTTTCGACGTGCGCTTTCTGCCAAACCCGCACTGGGACCCGAAGCTACGCCCCATGACCGGTCTCGACAAACCCGTTGCCGCTTTTCTCGACAGGCACACAGAAGTACACAATTTTATTTACCAGACGCGCAGCTATCTTGAGCTATGGTTACCGATGCTGGAAACCAACAACCGTAGCTATCTGACCGTAGCCATCGGCTGTACCGGCGGGAAGCACCGTTCGGTGTATATTGCAGAACAGCTGGCAGACTACTTCCGCTCGCGCGGTAAAAACGTACAGTCGCGCCATCGTACGCTGGAAAAACGCAAAACATGACCGTGAAGCAAACTGTGGAAGTCACCAACAAGCTGGGCATGCATGCCCGGCCTGCGATGAAGCTTTTCGAATTAATGCAGGGGTTTGACGCCGAAGTTCTGTTACGTAACGATGAAGGCACCGAAGCCGAAGCCAACAGCGTCATTGCGCTGCTGATGCTGGACTCGGCGAAAGGCCGCCAGATTGAAATTGAAGCCTCAGGCCCGCAGGAAGTCGAGGCGCTGGCTGCGGTGATCGCCTTGTTCAATTCAGGATTCGACGAAGACTAAGTCTCCGGTTGACCGCAATTAAGATCTTCACAGAAAACGCCACCCGGCGTTTTTTTTATTCTCACGCTCTCCGTTTGTACATTTTGTGCGCTTTTTTCTCTAAGAATAACCTTAAGAAAACCTTAAGGCCGCTCGTTTAGGTTTCATTTACTTTGGTTGTCCATACTGGATTATTGTCAGTAAATATTTCCAGGATACTCTCATGATTCGTCTATCCGATCAGACACCCCTGGGCACCGGACGACATCGTAAATGTTATGCGCATCCGGATGATGCCCGGCGCTGTATCAAGATTGTCTATAACGGCGGCCACGGCGGCGATAAAGAGACACAGCGCGAACTGAAATACTACGCGCGTCTCTCTCGCTATTTGCAGGACTGGAGCGGGATCCCGCGCTATTACGGCACGGTGGAGACCGACTGCGGTACAGGATATGTATACGATGTGATTGCCGATTACGATGGCAAACCGTCTGTGACGCTCACTGAATTTGCTAAACAGTGTCGTTACGAGGATGACGTTGCCGTTTTGCGTCAATTACTGAAGAAGCTGAAGCGCTATCTGCGTGACAACCATATCGTGACCATGACGCTGAAGCCGCAGAATATCCTCTGCCATCGCATCAGTGAATCCGAGGTGGTGCCCGTCGTGTGCGATAACATTGGTGAAGGAACGCTGATCCCGCTGGCCAGCTGGTCGAAATGGTTTTGCCAGCGCAAACAGGAACGTTTGTGGCAGCGGTTTATTGCCCAACCGGCATTGGCACTGGCGCTGGAAAGAAGCGCGGCGCCAAAAGAGTCCGCAGGTCTGGCGCTCTCTTCCCGCGAGGCTTAAAACGTTTAATACAACGCGTTGCGGGTCATAAACGACTCGCCACCCAACTGCCGCATCTGACGCAGTATCCATGCCTGACGGCTACGGACATACCCGGACGGCGCGGCGGCATTATAGCGCAGCGGATTAGGCAACACAGCCGCGAGCAGCGCCGCTTCCGACTGCGTCAACCGGCTGGCGGGCTTACCGAAATAGCGCTGTGCCGCGGCCTCCACGCCAAATATTCCTTCGCCGAATTCGGCGATATTCAGATACACCGTCAGGATCCGCTTCTTGCTCCAGACGGTCTCGACACCCAGCGTCAGACCCGCCTCCAGACCTTTACGCAGCCAGCTTCGCCCGTCCCATAAAAAGAGATTCTTGACCGTTTGCTGTGACAGCGTAGAGGCGCCGCGTATGCGGTTCTCGTTGCGCTCATTGTGCGACAGCGCTTTTTCAATCGCGGCGACGTCAAACCCCCAGTGCGCCGGGAAGTGCTGATCTTCAGCGGCAATCACCGCCAGCCCCATCCAGGGGGAGATTTCATTCATATTCACCCAGTCGGAATGGGCGACATAGCCGAAATCCCCCTGTAGCCACGCGCTAATCTGGCGCTCCGCCATAACCGCGGAAAACGGCACCGGCGCCACGCTGAACAGCGCAATGCCGCCGCCCCAGAATACCGCGAGCACCAGAATAATGCGCAGAACCAGACGCCGCAGAAACGCGGTGATGCCTTTTTTCATTCCGTCAGAACCAGCACGCGCGACACCAGTTTTTCAATGCCAGACGCTGCCTCGGCGATATTCTGCGCCAGCATATACGCCGGTGTAGTGACAATTTTATGGTCTTCATCGACGACAATATCATCAACCGGGCATGGCACATGCTCTGCGCCCATATCTTCCAGTACTTCTGCGGTATCAATGTCGGTACCAATGGTCAACCGCAGCGGGAAGCCGAAGATTTTCGGCAGCATCGCCGGGGCAATGCACATAAAGCCGAGCGGTTTCCCCGACTGATGCATGGCGACAGCCAGCGCCGCAAGATCTGCGTCAACCTGACATTCACGGCCCTGGCTGGCGAAGGTGCTCAAATTTTTAGCCGCGCCAAAGCCGCCAGGAACGATCAGCGCATCCAGTTCAGCAGAAACGGCTTGCGAAAGCGGGCGTATCTCACCACGCGTAATGCGGGCCGCCTCGATCAGCACATTGCGGGTTTCCGCCATCGACTCTCCCGTCACATGGTTAACCACATCGGCCTGGGGCTTATCCGGCGCAAAGCAAACGGCCTGCGCGCCGCTACGGGCAATCGCCAGCAAAGTCAGCACCGCTTCATGAATTTCCGCACCGTCATAGACGCCGCATCCGCTGAGCACTACGCCAATTTTCTTCATGCAAAATGTCCTTTTCCCTTCGTATGAAGCGCATTAATAATTGTGATTACACTGCCGCGCTTCACACATTTAACTGATTCATGTAACAAAACATTTAAGATTTGCTATCTTATCTGCGTGCGGCCTGAAAATGAGCGCTGCGCCTTTTGAGATAATGAGTATAACTTACGGCGCAGCCACGATTTCCCTGGTGTTGGCGCAGTATTCGCGCACCCCGGTCAAGCCGGGGTCATTTTTTTCCGCCGTTCGCCGCCACCCAGGCTTTCAGCACCGCCACGTCGTGCTGCCACTCCTGCTTCATCTCTTCTATCCATTCGCCGACGTTATCCTCCCAGGCCGGGAGATCCGGAGACTGGATCTGCTGCCCCAACTGTTGCAAATGACGCAGACCGACAGAGCCAGCGGCGCCTTTGATTTTATGTCCTTCTTCCACCACGCCTTTTTTGTCGCGCGCCGTCAGATTGGACTCCAGCACGCTCAAATAGCCCGGCATCATCTTTTCAAACACGGCGAGGCCATCGGTAATCAGCTTCGGCCCCACCAGCTCGATATACTGTTCCAGCATCGGAATATCTAACAGCGCTTGTGATTTACTGCTTTCTTCAGGTGTCACCGTGCTCTCCTCCTCGTTTTGCGTGTCCCAGTACTTCTTGATCATCGCGGTTAATGCCGGAACCGACAGCGGCTTGCTCAACACGTCATCCATTCCGGCATCCAGATACTCTTGTTTATCTTTCAGAACGTTCGCGGTCAGCGCCACCAGCGGCGGCAGATCTTCACGCGAATAGCGTTTGGTCAGCTCACGGGAGATATCAAGACCGGTCATGTCCGGCAGTTGGATGTCAAGCAGCACCAGGTCATACTCGCCCGGCGTGAACATCTCCAGCGCCGCTTTGCCCGTCATTGCCACGTCTACGCTATTACCGAGTTTTTCCAGCACCGAACGCGCCACAATGACATTGAGTTCGATATCTTCCACCAGCAGCACATGCAGCGCCGGCAGCGGCAGATCGTCCTCTTCAAACGCGTCTTCCACTTCTTCCGCGACGGCGGGCGCATGCACGGTCAGCGTAAAGGTGGAACCTTTCCCCGGCTGGCTGGACACGGTGATATCGCCGCCCATGTTCTTCGCCAGACGACGGGAAACCGCCAGACCAATCCCGGTGCCGGTGGCCGGTTTACCGCCGTGGCTGTCTTTCACCTGATAATACATGGCGAAGATTTTATCCTGCTCATCCTGCGGAATACCGATGCCGGAGTCCTGCACCTCAAAATGCAGGATATCGCCTTCGTCATAGCGAACCCGCACCGTCACCTGCCCCTGCTGGGTAAATTTCACCGCGTTGCTGATCAGATTCCACAGAATCTGGCGCAGACGCGTACCGTCGGTCACCACCTTATGCGGCAGCGGCAGCGTCGGCTCCAGCACAAAACGCAGCCCTTTCTGCTGCGCCTGCAGACCGGAGAGGTTTTCCAGGTCGGCCATAAAGCTGGTGAAATCCACCGGCTGATTATCGAGCTGGACTTTTCGCCGCTCCATCTTATCCATGTCAATGATATCGTTGAAAATATTCCCAAGCGTCACGGCGGAAACATGGATCGTTTTCAGGTATTTTTCCTGCTCGGCGGTCAGGTCGGTGTCGAGCAGAATGCGGCTCAGGCCGACGATGCCGTTCAGCGGCGTACGAAGCTCATGGCTAATAGTGGAGATAAAGGTGGTTTTGTCGCGGCTGGCGCGCTCAAGGGCATCCTGGTAACGCTTCCGCTCAGTAATATCACGGCCAAAGCCCATCAGACCGTGGCGTTTACCCACGCGGTCGTAGTACGGCACTTTGCGGATTTCAAAACAGGCTTTCCGTCCGTCCGGGTAGTCCAGCCACTGTTCGTAGGTCAACGACACGTTATGGCGGAACACTTTTTCATCGGTTTCAATGACTTTTTCTGCCGCTTCCGGCGAATAAACATCAGCAGGCTTTAAGTGCACCAATTGCTTTTCACTTTTGCCGGTCAGCAGCTCCATCGCCCGGTTACAGCCGGAAAATTCTTTATCTTCGTTGCGATAAAAAACCAGGTCCGGAGATGCATCAAGGAATGACCGCAGAAAAGAAGACTGTTGCTCAAGCTGAATTTGCGCTTCCTCGCGCTCTTTGATCTCCACTTTCAGCTGTTCAAAGGTCGACTGACGTTCAGCTTCCGCCTTTTCGCGATCGGCGATCTCCTGATTCAACTGCGCGATATTATCTTTTAACTGAACGTTGAGCTTAAGGTCGCGCTCGCGCATCTCCTCCAGCTTTTGCACCAGCCGGGAAAGCCGCTGGCGTGACTCCTCCAGTTGCTCGACCACCACCGACAGAAAATAGACGGCCCAGGGAGTGATTAATAAACCAAAGAAGATGGAGCGGATGACGTCGATCTGTTCGACCCGGCCATGCAGCACCATAGTGACCGCCATCTGCACGACAATTGCCAGCACAACGAGCGCTAACGCCAAAAGCAGCGAAAAGCGCACCAGACCCAATTTCATCATTAGATCAACATAGTACTGCGCCAGCATACGAATTTGCTTCATCAGGAATTTCCTTTACGACAACCTGGCACAATAATACTCAATTCTGGGCGTGACGTTGAAGAATGTGCAAGAAATGCGAGCGCCCGTCATAGATCAGGCGTCGGGCGAAATCCAGGGGCGTCCAAGCGCCGACCCCTGAACGCCGTGTTCGTTAAGATAGCGATCCAACTCGACCATTCCGGTCCAGCGATTTTCACACCACAGTGGCGCCAACAGCGTCGGACGGCGGGCGCTGGCGGAGATACGATGGTAAATCACTTCCGGCGGCGTATGGCGAATCATCTCTCCTGCCGTCAAGGTATAATCGTCCAGCGCAATGCCGGTCAGCCGCCCCGCTTCCCAGGCCTTCGCCATAATGCTACCCGTGACAATATGCAGCGGGTGCAGCTTAATGCCATCCACCCCCGTCTCCACCACCCGCACCAGCGTTTGCAGGCCCTCACGCTGGCCTTCGCCCGGCAAGCCGACGATAAGATGCGCGCACACCTTCAGTCCGCGCTCGCGCGCCAGCCGGGTGGTGCGCTGGTAGCAGGCGAAATCGTGACCCCGATTAATACGATGCAGGGTTTTATCATGCGCGGTCTGTAACCCAAGCTCCAGCCACACTTCGTAGCCCTGGTCTTTATACTCACAGAGCAGATCGAGCACCGCATCCGGCACGCAGTCGGGACGCGTACCGACGCACAGGCCGACCATGTTGGCCTGGCTTATCGCCTGCTGATACATCGCGCGCAACACCTGCACTTCGGCGAAGGTGCTGGTATAAGCCTGGAAATAGGCCAGATAACGTTTGGCGCGATTGACCCGATGCGCCTGATGGGCAAGCTGTTCGGCGATCGATCGATGCTGCTGGGCTTCATCGGCAAAAGAGGCGACGTTACAGAAAGTGCAGCCGCCACGACCGATGGTGCCGTCACGGTTAGGGCAGCTAAACCCGCCGTGCAGCGTCAGTTTATGAACCTTTTGTCCATAACGACGCGAAAGATCCCCACCAAACATATTGACTAATTTCTGTAACTGCATAATCTGATAGACCGCCTCTTAAAAAGAGGCCAAAGCCTGCCATTTTTAGCCCCGTTCGGCGATGACCTGGATCAATCGCCACGGCGGGCTTTTATCAATTACATATCCAGTCAAAATAAACGCTATTTCATTCATAAGCTGTTCAATTATTTTTCCTTATCTCCTTCCATTTTTTTTATCTTCTGACGCCGATTGCGCAAAAACAGTATGATGAATCGCCTTCACAGCGACAACCAGCACAAAACACTGCATCTCACGGGGAATCAAGCTGAGATAAGGGTTAACAGGGGGATATGACAGTGAGACAGATCACACTCTGCATCCCGTATCTCCCACGTTAAAGCAATGTAAAAATGTCAATAATTCCAGTAATTTCATTCTGATACATGCTGCGTAGCACATTTTGGCATAAATAAGCTTGCCATTTGACCTGTGTGTGGATTCCCGATAAGTTGGAAATCCGCTGGAAGCTTTCTGGATGAGCGCTGCGCTCATCATATTTATGCAGTAATTGAGATTCCCTCTGACAGCAAGTCCTCAAACTTGTTTGACCTACGCGATAAGGATAAAGAGGGCGAATGCGAGGTAAGCGTAAGATGCGCAAACCCCGTCGCCATGCTCTTGGTGTGCCCGCGCGCAAACGGTGTCGGAAGGGGATCCCGCAGAGCCTGGGGAGGTTCACTGATATGTTGTACGATAAATCCCTTGAGAAGGATAACTGTGGTTTTGGCCTGATCGCCCACATAGAAGGCGAACCTAGCCACAAGGTAGTGCGTACCGCAATCCACGCACTGGCCCGAATGCAGCACCGTGGCGCGATCCTAGCCGATGGTAAAACCGGCGACGGTTGCGGCTTGCTGTTACAAAAACCGGACCGCTTTTTTCGTATCGTTGCCGAAGAGCGCGGCTGGCGCTTAGCCAAAAACTACGCCGTCGGGATGATCTTTTTAAATAAAGATCCGGATCTGGCCGCCGCCTCTCGCCGTATTGTTGAAGAAGAGCTGCAGCAGGAAACCCTGTCAATTGTCGGCTGGCGTGATGTGCCAACCAACGAAGGCGTTCTCGGTGAAATTGCCCTCTCCTCTCTGCCGCGCATTGAGCAAATTTTTGTCAACGCCCCTGCAGGCTGGCGTCCGCGCGATATGGAACGCCGCCTGTTCATCGCCCGCCGCCGCATTGAAAAGCGCCTCCAGGATGATAAAGACTTCTACGTCTGTAGCCTGTCGAACCTGGTCAACATCTATAAAGGTCTGTGTATGCCGGCGGATCTGCCGCGCTTCTACCTGGACCTGGCGGATTTGCGTCTGGAGTCGGCCATCTGCCTGTTCCATCAGCGCTTCTCCACCAACACCGTACCGCGCTGGCCGCTGGCGCAGCCGTTCCGCTATCTGGCGCATAACGGCGAGATCAACACCATCACCGGTAACCGTCAGTGGGCGCGCGCCCGTACCTATAAATTCCAGACGCCGCTGATCCCGGACCTTCACGACGCCGCGCCGTTTGTTAACGAAACCGGCTCCGACTCCAGCTCCATGGATAACATGCTGGAGCTGCTGTTGGCCGGCGGGATGGACATCGTTCGCGCGATGCGCCTGCTGGTGCCGCCAGCCTGGCAGAACAACCCCGATATGGATCCCGAGCTGCGCGCCTTCTTCGACTTTAACTCCATGCACATGGAGCCCTGGGACGGCCCGGCGGGGATCGTCATGTCCGACGGTCGCTTCGCTGCCTGTAACCTCGATCGTAATGGTCTGCGTCCGGCGCGCTACGTCATCACCAAAGACAAACTGATCACCTGCGCCTCGGAAGTCGGCATCTGGGATTACCAGCCTGACGAAGTGGTGGAAAAAGGCCGCGTTGGGCCTGGCGAACTGATGGTGATCGACACCCGCGGCGGCCGTATTCTGCATTCCGCCGAAACCGACGACGATCTGAAAAGCCGCCACCCGTATAAAGAGTGGATGGAGAAAAACGTTCGCCGCCTGGTACCGTTTGAAGAGCTGGCTGACGATCAGGTGGGAAGCCGCGAACTGGACGACGACGCGCTCGCCAGCTACCAGAAACAATTTAACTACAGCGCGGAAGAGCTGGACTCCGTCATCCGTGTACTGGGCGAAAACGGCCAGGAAGCGGTCGGCTCTATGGGTGATGACACCCCGTTTGCCGTGCTCTCCAGCCAGCCGCGCATTATTTACGACTACTTCCGCCAACAGTTTGCGCAGGTAACCAACCCGCCAATCGATCCGCTGCGCGAAGCTCACGTCATGTCGCTGGCCACCAGCATTGGTCGCGAAATGAACGTCTTCTGCGAAGCGGAAGGCCAGGCGCATCGTCTGAGCTTTAAATCGCCGATCCTGTTGTACTCTGACTTTAAACAGTTGACGACGATGAAAGAGGAACATTATCGCGCCGACTGGCTTGATATCACCTTCGACGCCACGCAGACCACGCTGGAAGAGACCGTGAAAACGCTCTGCGACACCGCCGAACAGATGGTGCGTAATGGTACCGTCCTGCTGGTGCTTTCCGACCGCAACATTGGCAAGAACCGTCTGCCGGTGCCCGCGCCGATGGCCGTGGGCGCGGTACAGACGCGTCTGGTGGAACAAAGCCTGCGCTGCGACGCGAACATCATCGTTGAAACCGCCAGCGCCCGTGACCCGCATCATTTTGCGGTGCTGCTCGGCTTCGGCGCGACCGCCATCTATCCCTATCTGGCATACGAAACGCTGGGCCGTCTGATCGACACCCAGGCGATTGCCAAAGACTACCGCACCGTGATGCTGAACTACCGTAACGGCATCAACAAAGGGCTGTACAAGATCATGTCCAAAATGGGCATATCAACCATCGCCTCTTACCGCTGCTCGAAGCTGTTTGAAGCGGTCGGCCTGCATGACGACGTGGTGAACCTGTGCTTCCAGGGCGTGGTGAGTCGCATCGGCGGGGCGGGCTTCGCCGACTTCCAGCAGGATCTGCTGAATCTCTCCAAACGCGCCTGGCTGGCGCGCAAGCCAATAGCCCAGGGCGGCCTGCTGAAGTACGTGCACGGCGGCGAATACCACGCCTATAACCCGGACGTGGTGCGTACTCTGCAACAGGCGGTACAAAGCGGCGAATACAGCGACTATCAGGAATACGCGAAGCTGGTCAACGAACGTCCCGCCACGACGCTGCGCGATCTGCTGGCTATCACACCGGGTGACGACGCCGTGAGTATTGACGACGTTGAACCGGCCAGCGAACTGTTCAAGCGTTTCGACACGGCGGCAATGTCCATCGGCGCGCTGAGCCCCGAAGCCCACGAAGCGCTGGCGGAAGCCATGAACAGCCTCGGCGGGAACTCCAACTCCGGCGAAGGCGGTGAAGACCCGGCGCGCTACGGCACCAATAAAGTGTCGCGTATCAAGCAGGTGGCATCCGGTCGCTTTGGCGTAACGCCAGCGTATCTGGTCAATGCCGATGTTATCCAGATCAAGGTCGCGCAGGGCGCGAAGCCGGGCGAAGGCGGCCAGTTGCCGGGTGATAAAGTCACCCCATACATCGCCAAACTGCGCTACTCGGTACCGGGCGTGACGCTGATCTCCCCGCCGCCGCACCACGATATTTACTCTATCGAGGATTTAGCGCAGCTGATTTTCGACCTGAAGCAGGTTAACCCGAAAGCGATGATCTCCGTGAAGCTGGTTTCCGAGCCGGGCGTCGGCACCATTGCGACCGGCGTGGCGAAAGCCTATGCCGATCTGATCACCATCGCTGGCTACGACGGTGGTACTGGCGCCAGCCCGCTCTCCTCGGTGAAATACGCGGGTTGTCCGTGGGAACTGGGCCTGGTGGAAACCCAGCAGGCGCTGGTGGCAAACGGTCTGCGTCATAAGATCCGCTTGCAGGTGGACGGTGGCCTGAAAACCGGCGTTGATATTATCAAAGCCGCGATTCTGGGCGCGGAAAGCTTCGGCTTCGGTACCGGCCCGATGGTGGCGTTGGGCTGTAAATACCTGCGTATTTGTCACCTGAATAACTGCGCGACGGGCGTCGCAACGCAGGATGACAAACTGCGTAAGAATCACTATCACGGGCTGCCGTTCAAAGTGACCAACTACTTTGAATTTATCGCCCGTGAAACCCGCGAGCTGATGGCGCAGTTGGGCGTCACCCGCCTGGTGGATCTGATTGGCCGTACCGACCTGCTGAAAGAGCTGGAAGGCTTTACCGCCAAACAGCAGAAACTGGCCCTGTCCCGTCTGCTGGAAACCGCCGAGCCTCATCCAGGCAAAGCGCTGTACTGCACGGAAAACAACCCGCCGTTCGATAACGGCGTGCTGAACGCGCAATTGTTACAACAGGCGAAACCGTACGTTGACGAACGTCAGAGCAAAACCTTCTGGTTTGACATTCGCAATACCGACCGTTCCGTTGGCGCGTCGCTGTCGGGCTATATCGCCCAGACGCATGGCGATCAGGGGCTGGCGTCTGACCCGATCAAAGCGCACTTTAACGGCACCGCGGGCCAGAGCTTCGGCGTCTGGAACGCCGGCGGCGTTGAGTTATACCTGACCGGCGATGCTAACGACTATGTCGGTAAAGGCATGGCGGGGGGGCTGCTGGCGGTACGTCCACCGGTCGGTTCAGCTTTCCGCAGTCATGAGGCGAGCATTATTGGTAACACCTGCCTGTACGGCGCGACCGGCGGTCGCCTGTACGCCGCAGGCCGCGCAGGTGAACGTTTTGCGGTGCGTAACTCCGGGGCAATCACCGTCGTGGAAGGCATTGGCGACAACGGCTGCGAATACATGACCGGCGGTATTGTCTGCATTCTCGGCAAAACCGGCGTGAACTTCGGCGCAGGCATGACGGGCGGTTTTGCTTACGTGCTGGATGAAGACGGTGAGTTCCGCAAACGCGTGAATCCGGAATTAGTGGAAGTGCTGAGCGTTGACGATTTGGCGATTCACGAGGAGCATTTGCGTGGATTGATTACCGAACATGTGCAGCATACCGGATCGCAGCGTGGCGAAGAAATTCTGGCGAACTGGTCAGCTTTTGCCACGAAGTTCGCGCTGGTGAAGCCGAAATCCAGTGATGTGAAAGCCCTGTTGGGTCACCGTAGTCGTAGCGCAGCCGAGCTGCGCGTGCAGGCGCAGTAAGAGGGTCTGGTCATGAGTCAAAACGTATATCAATTTATCGACCTGCAGCGCGTTGATCCGCCGAAGAAGCCGCTGAAAATTCGCAAAATCGAGTTCGTCGAAATCTACGAGCCGTTTTCTGAAGGTCAGGCCAAAGCACAGGCAGACCGCTGCCTGTCCTGCGGCAACCCGTACTGCGAGTGGAAGTGTCCGGTACATAACTACATCCCGAACTGGCTGAAACTGGCCAACGAAGGGCGTATTTTCGAGGCCGCCGAGCTGTCTCACCAGACCAACACCCTGCCGGAAGTGTGCGGTCGCGTCTGCCCTCAGGATCGCCTGTGCGAAGGATCCTGTACGCTGAACGACGAGTTTGGCGCGGTGACTATCGGCAATATCGAGCGCTATATCAACGACAAAGCGTTCGAGATGGGCTGGCGTCCGGATATGACCGGGGTACGTCAGACCGACAAACGCGTGGCGATTATCGGCGCCGGTCCTGCCGGGCTGGCCTGCGCCGACGTGCTGACCCGCAACGGCGTAAAGGCGGTGGTCTTTGATCGTCATCCGGAAATCGGCGGCCTGCTGACCTTCGGCATCCCGGCGTTTAAGCTGGAAAAAGAGGTGATGACCCGTCGCCGCGAAATCTTCACCGGCATGGGCATTGAGTTCAAACTCAACGTGGAAGTGGGTCGTGACATACAGCTCGACGACCTGCTGAAGGATTACGATGCGGTATTCCTCGGCGTCGGCACTTATCAGTCCATGCGCGGCGGGCTGGAAAACGAAGACGCCGATGGCGTGTTTGACGCGCTGCCGTTCCTGATCGCCAACACCAGGCAGATCATGGGCTTTGGCGAAACCACCGACGCGCCGTTCATCAGTATGGAAGGCAAGCGCGTGGTCGTGCTGGGCGGTGGCGATACGGCGATGGACTGTGTGCGTACCTCTGTTCGTCAGGGCGCGACGCACGTCACCTGCGCCTATCGCCGCGACGAAGAAAACATGCCGGGTTCAAAACGCGAAGTGAAAAACGCGCGTGAAGAAGGCGTCGAGTTTCAGTTCAACGTGCAGCCGCTGGGTATTGAAGTCAACGCTAACGGCAAGGTGTGCGGCGTGAAAATGGCGCGCACCGAAATGGGCGCGCCGGATGCGAAAGGCCGTCGTCGCGCGGAGATCGTCGCCGGTTCAGAACACGTGGTCCCGGCTGACGCCGTCGTGATGGCGTTTGGTTTCCGTCCGCACAGCATGGAATGGTTGAAAGCGCACAGCGTCGAGCTGGACTCACAGGGCCGTATTATCGCTCCGGAAAGCAGCGATAACGCGTTCCAGACCAGCAATCCGAAAATCTTCGCCGGTGGCGACATCGTACGCGGTTCAGATCTGGTGGTCACCGCCATTGCCGAAGGCCGTAAAGCGGCTGACGGGATCATGAACTACCTGGAGGTTTAAACACCACCGCCCCCATCCGGAAGATAAGTCAGGGATGGGGGCTATCTGCAAGCCTGTACAGCGAAAAACGTCTTATAGCTGTTCAAGAATATACTGGAAATTACAGGTTGCTTTTACCATTCCCGTGCCTATATTTTTGGTGTTCACCGAAACAGTAATATCGTGCAAGGCTTTATCTGTTAGCGCAAAGGGCGAGGCTCTGCTTTGGACATGATTGTCATCGCATCCCAGTACACTCAACGTCACTCCAGTCCCCACAAAACGGCAGTACGCGCCGCGCGAATCATACTTGCTTTTATCGCATAGCGAACCGCTCTCCATTAAATAGGTTTGCAGCGAGGAGGTCACCGTCCCGCCTGTAGCATCAACAGCGAGAACGGTCTCGTGCTTTACGATGTTGGGATCCCAGGAAATATCAAATGTGTCCACCGGTACCGTCGGGCATACCGAGTCGCGGGTCACTGGCCCCGTATAAAAGTTGCCATTCGCTCGCATTGTCGATGTCGCCGATATTGTCGCTATCCATGGACAGCCAAAGTTATCCGATTCAACCTCAACGCTGACGACGAGTTGACCACATTGCCATTTAGAGGTATCTATGCCGGGACAGTTTGAGTTCGATGCCGATGCAAAATCGACTATCGTCAGGATGGGCGCCTTTCCCGTGCCCGACCAGGATGTTGCCGCAATGACCGAGCCTTTATGTGACACATAGGGAATTTGATAAGCCCCATAGGCAACCCCCTGAGGTGTGGCAACAGTAACATTTAGCGTCGTCGGTCCACTATTGATTGTCCGATTACGCCCGTAGTAGACCGTTTCACTATTAAATTTTGAGTTCGCCAACTTATCCCCGGCCGCAGTCGCGGAAGCGGAAAATAAGGGTAAGCAAAGAAAAAATACGCTGATGCAGATAAATTGTTTCATCGTTATAAGTACTCAAAAGCAACGAGAGTTGTCGCACTGAAGGTTCCCGGCGTTATCTCCTGGCCTTCCACCGCCTGAATCCAGGCATTAAAATTCAATGTATTCAGCCCATCGCTCAGCATAAATTCATTTCCTGAAGCGCCGTTGATCTTCACCTGTGCGCCGTCTTCAGTCTCAATGCCGATGCCAATGCCGCTGGCGTCGGCGCCCCCTTCCAGCGCCAGAAAGCCGCTCATGCCGCTGACTTCCATTCCGGAAAAACGCACGGAAACAGACTTGCTTGTCACCGTATTGCAGTCTTTAAGCTGTAAGCTGAATGCGACAGGCTTCGATCTCCCGCGGGTAGCCAGCTCTGGCGCGCTCAATGAGGGAAAAAGGACTTCTGTGAGCGTATTGCCATTGACCACCAGCGAGCAGGGCGATGACAGCAACCGACCGGTAAAATGAATTTTCGTCTCTGCGTTCACCGTCTGTCCCAACATTCCCCACAGCGCCAGCAAGCAGAGCGCATCTTTCACGACGCTCATTGATACTCCACCTTTATCGTTGCCCATGCCTCAAAGGAACCGTCCTTTAAGCTTGCCCCGCTCTTTTTCACCGGCACCGCTTCCAGCAACGGGAAAGTCAGTTCCTCAACCGACAGCACATCATTAATGGGGAAGGGTTTACCATTCTGTTTGATTTCGACACCCAGACCATCAACATCTGTTTCAATTGCCGCAGGATTAAAATCGCTGATCGCCCCACCGATGGTTAACGTCATTTGGTGGTTCCTGCCGGGATAGTTGCAATAAACATAAAGTCCAATCAGCGTCGTATAGTTGACGCCATCGATCTTCTCAATGGCGACATCACCGAAGCCGATCTCTATTGTCTCTTCATTGTTAACGGTGCATGTGGGTGGCGCGATCAGCGTCCCGCTGAATTGCAGATTTTCCGCCGCCGACAGCGTAAAGCTGCTTAGCAGGAAGCCCAGGAGAATTTTTTTCATTGATAATCCACCACTAACGTTGCGGCCGCGCTGAATTCCTGTGCCTGAAGTTCGCTACCGCTCGCCTTAACCAACGCGGCCTCCAGCGGTATGCCGGACGTAGAAGCGTAGGTAAAATTCAGCCAGTTGCTGTTATCAAGGGGGACCAGCGTTCCGTCGCTGGCCGTCTGGATACGAATACCCAGCCCGCTGGCGCTGGTCTTTAACACCGACTCACCGTTTATCGTCACGGGTGCGCCCTGGATCTGCAATTTCAGGTAATCGGATACCCTTCCGTTACAGTTCAATGAGTACTTAACCGGCTGGATATACTCCGCCTTCCCCACTTCGGTCGTCAGCACGTCGCCAAACGTAACCGACCCGCCCGTGACGGTGCAGGGCGGAGCCGCGTTCACCAGCACGATCAATTTCATATTGACCGTTTTACTTTTCGCATTAACCGGGGCTATTCCTGCGCAAATGAATAACGTTAACGCCGCCGCCCCTATACGCGCCACGTTCTTCCTGCTGAAGACACTCACGATTTTCTGCTCTTCTCTTTATTGACTGTGCATTTCTCTGCTGAGCAGTTAAAAATCAGCGGCAAGCGAGCGCCATAATCATTCACGTAAGTAAGTACCGGCGTGTTACCCAATTCGGCGATACCGGCGACCATCATCTGGCTGGTCTGCGGCGCAATCACCATTGGCGTAAACCCTTTCGCCGTCTCGCCGTCCACATCGCGACTGGCATCGCTCACTATGACGTAATAACCCGTGGTGTTATTCACCTGATACTGACCCCCTTTTTTCTCCAGCACCACGTCATACTGCCAGGGATTCATGGGATCGACTTTCGCTAGCGACACGGGGCGATAGAACAGCTTGATCCGCGTTTGCAGCGCAATTTGCAGCGTGTTGGGCGCATCGCTTTTGGGCGGGATCTCACGTACGTTGTAGAAAAATAAGCTTTCTCTGTCCTGGGGCAGCGCAGCTAAACCCGGCATTCCCTGAATCCTGGCCTGGCCGATACTTTTCGCTTCAATGCGCTGCACCGGCGGTACAACGGTCAGCGGCGAGCTGATCCGCACGCCCTTTTCGTCTTCGATCCACGACTGAGCAAGGTAAGGCATTTTCTCGCTGGCATTTTTTAAATCCACACTTATGGATTTATCATCCCCTTTGAATACCAGTCGCGTGCGGTCCGGGGATACGGCCGCCTGCGCCGCGCCGATTGTGCCCATTGCGCAGCTCACCAACACGGTCAGAAGATGTCCTTTCATAAAATAAATCCTTTGTGATCAGTTTCGGGTTAAAAGCGCTTCCGGTTTTACGGAAGGCGCTAACCGGGTTTTCTGCTGTGTCATCGGGAGAACAGGTCGAGAGCCGGCTCTTTCATGACAGCCCCTCGCTCCGGCAGGGAAGCAGCAGCCCGCTGTATAACGCTTTCGGCAACGGCATCGGCAGCACGATTTCACATTGTGGCAGTCCGTCCCAGATAACCTGCATCCGCTCTGCCGCATTGACGCCAATCAAATAGACGCTGCCGTCGCCGTCAACAATGCCCACCTGCTGGAGATGCTCGTTGCGAACCTCTGCGCCAAAAGGGGGATAATCACCGTTCTGCAACCTGATAACCGCCATCGCTTTTTCGCCGCTGATCACGTCCATATGACGGTAGCCTATTGCCCCTTCGGTTAGCGTCGCCTGCGCTACCGAATTAATCACTTCGGCATTTTCGGGTAATTCCGTCAGATCGATACGGATTTGATTGCGGTAGTAATCGTTGACATCGGTGAGCACCGCTTTACCAAAACCATTGGTGTACACCGGCGTATCGTAGCCACTGACCGGAATATCCGCCTGACTGTCAACGTTAACCAATAATCGGGTACCGCCATTCACGCCAGTACGGTGAAATGCGCCTCCGTACGGCGTTAACGTTGCTCCTCCCTGTAAGGAGAGCCCGCCGGAAAGGTATTCCCCTTCCTGATAATTCACGCTGGCATCCACATCGGCAAAATTAGCGGCATAGCGATAGTAGCCGTCCATCGTCGCACCGTCGTTGCTGTGACCGGCGTTGATTTGGACGTTATTACGATCGTCGATACGCTCGTAATACCCCACCTGATTGCTGTTATTGCCGTCGCTGAAGGAGCCGTTATAACTTAGCGTACGGTCGCTTCCCCAGGGGACGCTCAGCGAGACGAAAACCCCATCGTCGGTATCAGTGTCATAGTCGTTGCGATAACCATTGATCGATAAGCTGACATTGCGCATGTCGCCAACGTTGAAATAGTGGGAAACCGTCAGGTTATAGCTGTCTTCGTCCGGTCGGTTCCAGTAGGTCCGGTGAGTAAAATTCAGATAGGCGTTGACGTTAATCTCGGCAAAGTTCTGACTGTACGTCAGCGTATACATCTCTTTATCATGGCCGCTGCGCACCCGATCCTCATCCGCATACTGAGCATCCAGATAGTCATCCATCGTCATATAGTTCTCTTCCGAGAAACGAAAACCCGCGAAGGTCAGACGACTTTTCAACGCGTCAAAATCTTTAGCATAGCTGGCCCGAAAGGCGTTCCCGTGGATGATTCCCTCGCCATAAACGCTGCCTTCAGGCATACGCGCTCGCGAATGGGTCAGGTCGATCGACAGCGCCCCCAGAACCGCCATATCCCGCCCGACGCCGATCGCCAGCGCCTGGTAATCTTTTTCGCCAATCCCGCCGCTGTACAATGACCAGCCGTTCGCCACCCCCCAGGACGCCTCCCCGACGCTGAACAGCGAACCCTGCAAATGACGGTCCCAGTCCTGCGGGCGGCCGATCGCCACTTTATAACGCACCTGTCCAGGTCGTGTCAGATAAGGGACAGACGCGGTGCTGACGTCATACTCCTGCACCTGACCGTTCTGTTCTTCAATACGTACGTGAAGGTCGCCGGAGACGGCCTCGTTGAGATCCTGAATGCGAAACGGACCCGCCGGTACCTGCGTTTCATGGATCACCCGTCCTTGCTGAGTAACGGTGACCCTGGCGTGCGTTCGGGCGACGCCGGAAATATCCGGCGCGTAGCCTCGCAGATTCGGCGGCAGCATCTGATCGTCGGTATTCAGACTGCCACCGATATAACGAAAGCTGTCAAAGATATCTGACGTTAGCGAATCTTCGCCAAATTTCAGCTGCGCCCCCAGGGACGGAATAGCACGATAGGCGTAATAGCGGCTCCAGTCCCAGTTACGGTCAGAATGAGCAGAAACGTCGTCATTTTCACGATCGTCCGCATCCTGATGCCAGTAATTGGCCTGCCAGTCGGCGCGCAAACGCCACGACCCCAGGTTTGCCCCCAGCGTACCATTCCCGCTGACGTCATATTCGTCACCTTTTGTATGCTCAGGGTGCTGCCACTGGCTATTAATATTGTAGTCGATGAATATTCCGGGAATACCTTCATCCCAGCGCGATGGCGGGTCCCAGTCTTTATCTGAATATTGGAGATAGGCTTGCGGGATTATAACAACCAGAGTCGACTTACTTAAATCCGTTTGAAATTCGACGCCATCGAGTTGATTAGGCATCAGGCAGCCGCCTGAATTTATCCAGCGTAATTTGTTGAGAACATCTGTTTTTAATCCAAATTGCGCAATCAATTCAGGGGGTAAACAGGGAAAAGTAACCGTGTTATCAGCCTGCGCTGTTATATAATTTACGATGCGTTCCTGGGCAATCTGGCTCTGATTTACCATCACCTGTAATGTGTATTTGCCCGGCATGACGTACCCTTTGCGGGAAAAGCGGTTGAGATCGAATTTCGAACCATCCTTAACGTCGAGAAACTGAGTATTAAACTGAATAGCATCTTCGGCGAAGCTATTTCCCAGATCGCCAATTAACGCCATACCGACGAGAAACGTTAGCGCATGCGAGCGAAATGATGAATAACGGCTCATCAGATATCTATCCCTGATAATTTAATGATAGCAAGCGAAATAAACCCTCAGACGATCTGATGGATGGCGAATAAAATTATCTTGATTGGTTTCTCTACGGCACGACTGCCGTAGAGAATGGCATACCTTACAGGTAGCTCACTGCGAAGTTCACGACACTGTTAAATTCACCAGTATCGATCGACGTTGCCGCGTCGTCCCCTTTTACCCATGCTTTGAAGTTCAGCGTCTGATCAGCCAGCCCTACGCCGCTGGCATCGACAGCCAGAGGCTGGCTATCAGCTTCATCCAGCTTAATCTGTGCGCCTTTATAAGTTGCCAAAACGATACTTGATCCTGCCATTTCACCGTTCGCGCCCATTAAGGCGATATTGCCTGCACTCGTTGTGGATTCATTACCCGCCGCTGAGAATGTCGTCGACATGGTTTTCTCGGTAGTGAACGCACAATTTTCCAGTTTGATATGGAAATCAACTGCGGAAGACTGACCGCCTTTCAACAGAGAACCGGTGCCAATATGTCCCAGGTTAACGGTCTGATGCTCGTCGCCCACCGCAATCGAACATGGAGAATCTTCAATCGTACCGGTAAATGTTACGTTACCCATATTCGTACCCGCCGCATTAGCGAAAGACGCGAACCCCATAATCATTGCCGAAGCAGCGATTGTTTTCACTACAGTTTTCATTCTTAATCCTTTAAACATTTAAAATAAGATGAGTATGATTAACACGCGTCTCCAATAAAAACATCGAAGCCGATGCAGAGTGCATACTCTTCACTCAGATAAGATTATTTTTGTTGATTTTCATTTTAGAATTCAGCAAAATGTACAATGCGTACTGAAAATAACTAAATTTTATTTTCGCCACGCATTATTACCCATAAAAACCCCCAAACAAACCACTTTTAATGGTAGATAACTTACTAAAGATCTGTTTTCTTAATTTAAGGAAATCCCCATAAAAGAGATGCATGAAAAGATTAAAATAGCATCAGCCAGTGCTCAAACCCTGCACAAAAAATAAATCTGATATATGACTATTACATTAATTCAATTTAACTTAAAGTTCGCTTAAGTAAATAAATCATTGTTCACGGGGTTCGCGTATCACCCTTATTGATCATTGCTGTTTTTCAAATTAACACCATAAATATTAATGGTGATAAATTTCATATTAATACGTCTAACGCTATGCTTCTGGCATGATTGCACGGAATAACGTCGCAGAGGTAAAACGGGCGTCATACCCGATCCCCGAATAAAATAAAAAGATAATGATGATGTTTTAATTTGTTACGAGGTTATTAATTCAAAGTCATGATTGCCGCAAATGTGAAAATAAAAAAATGGCAACAATATTGCGGACACCTTCCGTTTGTACCAGGGCCATTAACGACATTTTTATACGGCCACCTCCGGATACTGTCCGGCGGCAACGTTACTCTCCCCACGCTGATCTCGTGGTTCCCCCGCAACGTATGTAAATCCGGACGGAAACGTTTGCATTCACCAGAAAAATGTATATTATGCGGCGGATTTTTTGACCAAAATTCAAGGAGGCGTTGTGTCGCAAGATAACAATTATAGCCAGGGACCCGTCCCACTGACGGCGCGGAAAGGTGTCATTCCATTAACGTTTGTAATGTTGGGATTGACATTTTTTTCCGCCAGTATGTGGACCGGCGGCACGCTCGGCACCGGTCTTTCCTATCATGATTTCTTCCTGGCAGTTCTCTTCGGTAATCTTCTCCTCGGTATTTACACCGCTTTTCTCGGTTACATTGGCGCCAAAACTGGCCTTTCGACCCACCTCCTCGCCCGCTACTCATTTGGTGTGAAAGGCTCATGGCTTCCCTCCCTGCTATTAGGCGGGACGCAGGTAGGCTGGTTTGGGGTTGGCGTGGCCATGTTCGCAATCCCGGTGAGTAAAGCTACGGGAATTGACGTCAATATCCTCATCGCGGTTTCCGGCCTGCTGATGACCATGACCATTTTCTTTGGCATATCGGCGCTGACGGTGTTATCGATCATCGCCGTTCCGGCGATTGTCATCCTCGGCAGCTACTCCGTGTGGCTGGCAGTGGACGGCGTGGGCGGTCTGGATCACTTAAAAGCGATCGTGCCGCAGACACCGCTCAATTTTTCAGGCGCGCTGGCGCTGGTCGTCGGCTCGTTTATCAGCGCCGGGACGCTCACCGCCGATTTCGTCCGCTTTGGCCGCAACGCGAAAGGCGCCGTACTGGTCGCGATGGTGGCGTTTTTCCTTGGCAACTCGCTGATGTTTATTTTCGGTGCCGCAGGCGCCGCCGCGGTGGGCCAGGCTGATATCTCTGACGTTATGATTGCTCAGGGCCTGCTACTGCCCGCCATTATCGTTCTTGGCCTGAACATCTGGACGACCAATGACAACGCGCTCTACGCGTCGGGTCTGGGCTTTGCCAACATTACCGGGCTCTCCAGCCGCACGCTGTCAGTAGTAAATGGGATTATCGGTACGCTCTGCGCGCTGTGGCTGTACAATAACTTTGTCGGCTGGCTGACCTTTCTGTCGGCAGCGATTCCCCCCGTTGGCGGGGTGATTATCGCCGATTATCTGATCAACCGCCGCCGCTATGCCAACTTCCACAACGCAACTTTTGTGATGGTCAACTGGGTCGCCATCTTGTCAGTCGCGCTCGGCGTGGCAGCCGGGCACTATCTCCCCGGCATTGTGCCGGTGAATGCGGTCCTCGGCGGCGTATTCAGCTACATCCTGTTAACCCCATTCGCCAGACGAACCTTTGCTAACGCCCCGGAGGCCACCCATGCAGAATAATACGCTCACGATTCGTCAGGCCCGCTTGCAGGGGCAAGAAGGGCTATGGCAGATCGCGATTGAAAACGGACGATTCAGCCGTATTGAACAGCAGGAAACCGCCTCAGCGCCTGCAGGTCAACAACTTGACGCCGAAGGCGGGTTGGTGATTCCGCCTTTCGTCGAGCCGCATATTCACCTGGATACAACGCAAACAGCAGGTGAACCGAGCTGGAACCAGTCGGGTACGTTATTCGAAGGTATTGAACGCTGGGCAGAGCGTAAGGCGCTCCTCACCCACGAAGACGTTAAGACTCGCGCAATGCAGACACTGAAGTGGCAAATGGCCAACGGTATCCAGCATGTCCGTACTCACGTTGACGTCTCCGATCCCACGCTGACGGCGCTTAAAGCGATGCTGGAAGTGAAGCAGGATGTTGCCCCATGGGTCGATCTGCAAATCGTGGCGTTCCCGCAGGAGGGCATTCTTTCTTACCCCAACGGCGAGGCATTGCTGGAAGAAGCGGTGAGGATGGGCGCGGACGTAATTGGCGCGATCCCCCACTTTGAATTTACCCGCGAGTATGGCGTTGAGTCGTTGCATAAAACGTTCGCGCTGGCGCAGAAGTACGACAGGCTGATCGACGTGCACTGTGACGAAATCGATGATGAGCAGTCGCGCTTCGTTGAAACCGTCGCCGCGCTGGCGCATCGTGACGGGATGGGCCCACGCGTCACGGCCAGTCATACCACGGCGATGCACTCTTATAACGGCGCGTACGCGTCCCGCCTGTTCCGTTTACTGAAAATGTCGGGCATTAACTTCGTCGCTAATCCGCTGGTGAACATTCACCTGCAGGGCCGTTTCGACACCTATCCTAAGCGTCGCGGCGTGACGCGGGTGAAAGAAATGCTGGAAGCGGAAATCAACGTTTGCTTTGGTCATGATGACGTTTTCGATCCGTGGTATCCGCTGGGCACCGCAAACATGTTGCAGGTGCTGCATATGGGATTACACGTCTGCCAACTGATGGGGTACGGACAGATTAACGATGGGCTAAATCTGATCACCAGCCACAGTGCGAAAACGCTCCACCTGCAGGATTACGGCGTGAAGGTAGGAAATTCGGCGAACCTGGTGATTTTACCGGCTGAGAATGGTTTTGATGCGGTTCGTCGCCAGACGCCTGCACGCTATTCCATCCGCCACGGAAAGATCATTGCCGAGACGGTTCCCAGCCAGACAACACTGCATCTGACGCAGCCAGAAGCGGTCACGTTTAAGCGGTAATGTGCTGAAGAATATAGCCGGATAGCGGAGTCATCCCTGTCCGGCCTGTAAAAGCATCCGGTCTAAACGGCCAGCAAACTGGCTCGTACCTTCACCACCACTTTCTTAATTTCGCCTGGCTCCCGAAATACGCATCCTGGCTTATGCGGCTCTCCCGGCATAAACACGGCGAACATCCCCGGTTGCAGGGTGACCGACTGTTCGTCTGCGATCTCACTACACAACTGGTAATCCTCTTCTTCATGCATCTCTTCGCAACGTCGCGCCGCGCCGTTCACGCCAAAGTGAATGCGCTCTTTCCCTGCTAACAGCAGCTGGATATCGATATACTGCTCGTGCAGCTCCGCTTTCTTTTCCGTCGGCAACTGCGTGAAAAATTCCATCACATTCATAAAAATATTGTCGCTCTGCAGCGCATAGCGACCAGGCGCTTTTTCCTGCGGCCTTGCCGCCAGCGCGAGCGTCAGCGCATCCAGAAGCACAGGATGCAAACCTGCGGACGGTAATGAACGAACTTCACCCAATATCATAGACGTTCTCCTTGAGCCAGCAGCGCTGCGCCCAGTAACCCTGCATCGTGTCGGTAGTGCGCGGCGGATAATGCGACGTGATAGACCGGCGGTTGTTGGGCCAGAAAATCGCCGACCTGCGTCAGATAACCTTCCGCCAGTCCGACGCTGCCGCCCACCACTACCCGCTGGCAGTCGGTGATCGCTTTGACATCGGCGATCAGCCGCGCCAGTACTTTCGCCGAGCGCGTAACCAGCTGTGCCGCCTGCGCATCCCCTTCCGCCGCGCGTGCAAAAAGGGTTCTGGCGTCGCAACCAGCAAGATCGCCTTGCGCGGCGGCGGCAATGCCGCGTCCCGAGGCAATCGCCTCCACGCAGCCAATCCGACCGCAGCCGCACCGTGGGCCGTTCGGATCCGCCAGGGTGTGTCCGAGATGCCCGGCCAGCCCTCCGCTACCGGTCAGCAGTTTGCCGCCGCTCACCACCCCGCCGCCCACACCGGTCGATACGGTGATAAACACCATATCGCGGGTCGCATCGGCCAGCGCATGGTATTCCGCCCAGGCCGCGGCCTGCGCATCGTTGACCGCCAGGGTCGGTAACCCGGTGATCGCTTTTACTGTTTCAACTAGCGGAAAGTGTAGCAACCCGCCGAGATTTTGCGGGTTAATCGCCAGCAGGCTACCGTCGCGAATTATCCCGGTTGACGCGACAGCAACCCGCTGCGCCTGCGCCTGCAGCGGCGCAATCAGTTCCGCGATCGCTTCGCGCAGGGCATCTGGCGTTTTACTGGCGGGCGTTGGACGTTCAATTCGTTCGCGGATCTGTAAATCCTCATCCACCCGGGCGGCGGCGAGTTTGGTGCCGCCAATATCAATCGCCAGCGTCGTCATAGCACCGCCTTTTTCAGCGCCGCGTTGTACCACCCGCAGATGTGTTCCAGACGCGTAATCGCAGACCCCACCGTCACCGCCCAGGCGCCGTGACGCATCGCCTCCGCGGCCTGCGCTGGCGTGTTGTAGCGCCCTTCGGCAATCACCCGACACCCGGCGTCGCTCAGGGTTTTGACCAGCGCCAGATCGGGCTCTTCTGGCGTTTCCGGGGTCGTGTAACCGGAAAGCGTGGTGCCAATCATATCCGCGCCCCGCTGATGGCAGGCCAGTCCGTCCTCACGCGACGCGCAGTCCGCCATCGCCAGACGCTGATGATGATGGATCCTCGCCAGCAGCGCGTCCACAGGAACCGGTCGCACGCGATCGGTACCATCAAACGCAATAATATCCGCCCCGGCCTGCGCCAGCGCATCGACATCGTCCAGAAACGCAGTGATGCGCACAGGAGAGTCGTCCAGATCGCGCTTGAGGATGCCGATAATCGGCACGTTCACCACAGCGCGCGTTGCCCGTACATTGTCGATGCCTTCAATACGCAGGGCGACCGCCCCCGCCTGCTCCGCCGCCAGCGCCATCGCCGCAACGATGTCCGGTTTATCCAGCGGACTGCCGGGAACCGGCTGACAGGAGACAATCAGGCCGCCGTTTGCGGCGATGCTTTTATCCAGTTGAGCAAGTAACGACATACTTCTTCCCTTCCAAGTGTTACCCGGTACGAGACCGGGTAAATGGCTTAACTTTTACCTTTCGCTAACGCGCTTTTATCGCCGCCGAGCGGTACGGCGCCGCTGAACGGTTTACCATCAATGGCGTCGTGCGTACGTAATGCTTCCGGGCGCAGCCAGCGCTGCACGCGGGACGGCATATCCAGGCCAATCAGCAGGATCACCACAAAGGTCAGGCTAAACGAGAGCGATCCCAGCGCGGTACCCAGATCCAGACGCTGGGCGATAAGCGCGCCGAGGATCGGGGCCAACGCGCCGCCCAATGCCCCCACGTTGTAGGTGAAGCCCAGGCCCGCCGCACGCTGATCGGTGTCAAAATAACCGCCGATCAGTTTCGGCAAGATCCCGGAGATCCCCTGCCCTAACATCTGCTGGAAAAACAGTAGCAAACCGAGCACCCAGACGTTTGTGCCGCCAATCGCAAACACCGGAATGATCAATACTTGCGAGGCCAGCAGACTGCAGACATAGGCTTTGCGCGTGCCAAGCCAGTCGCCGAGGAAACCGCCCACGCAGCAGCCGACCGCCGCGCCAAAGCCGCTAAAGAACAGCACGCGCGCAACGGTTGATGGATCGTACGCCAGTTCGGTTTTCAGATACGTTGGCAACAGCGCCTGGATAGGCCATGAATAGAGGAACGCAAACAGCACGACGACCATCAGCATCACCCCTGTCGGCCAGCGCTTGCCGCTGCTTTGCACCATGAAGCTGATAAAGATAACCGCGCACAGCAGGCCAAGCACGGCAACGATCGCCGCATTTTGCAGGTTGCCGGCAAAGCAGAACCACAGCGCTGTTGCCGCCGCGATCGTCATCAATACGTTGACGACGCGATGCTCGCCCCGATAGAGAATATCGACCATCGTGCGCACCGGCGCTTTGCCTTCATGCTTCTCTTTCCAGTCTTCGGCTTCCGGAATGTTTTTACGTAGCCAAAGGGCAAAGACGATTGGCAAAATGCCGATAAAAAACAGTGCACGCCATCCCCAGACAGGAACGACAAGGCTATAAACCTGTGCGGCAACCACCGCACCGACGGAGAAACCGGAAATCAGAAAGCCGCTGGCTTTGTTACGCAGATGTTTCGGCCAGCTTTCAATGACGTACGTGGCGCTGGAGCCGTATTCCCCCGCCATGCCCATGCCGATCACCAGTCGGGCGATAAACATGGTGGTGTATCCCGGCGCAAAACCGCAGGCCAGGGTTCCCACAGAGAACATAATGATGCTGGTGACCATCGCCAGACGACGCCCGTAGCGATCGCCCATCGCCCCCAGCATCAGCCCGCCAAACCAGCGGGAAATAAAGGCCGCCGAAATCAGGCTTGCCGCCTGTACCGTCGTCAGCCCAAATTCGCTTTGTACTTCGGTCAGGACAAGGGCAATTAACACAAAGTCAAAACCATCCAACAAATATCCCAGCCATGCGGCAGAAAACGCCCGCCATTGGGCGCGATTGAGATGGCGATACCACGGGATGCTTTGGGTACACTTACTCATAACACTCTCCCGATAATTTTTGCTGTTATGCCGGACGGCGACGTTGCCTTATCCGGCCTACAGAGTATGTTTTGCAGGCCGGGCAAGCGAAGCGCCCCCGGCTTTTCACGGTTACGCCTTCTCTGCCAACAATTGCTGAGCCAGCGCCTTCAGTTCCGGTAGATAGCGTTCGTCTACCGGGGCAAACGGCTTACGGCACAGCGGGACGGACAGCACGTCCATGTAGTGCAGTACCGTTTTCAGCCCACGGAATACCCCGGTTTTTATCAGCAGATCGATAACCTGATTACACTCGGTTTGCAGTTGTTGCGCAGCCTGAATGTCACCGGCCTTAAGCGCCTTTACAATGCCCTGGTAGCGCCAGCCCATAATGTTATAGGTGCTGCCGATCCCACCATCCGCCCCCGCCAGCAGGCCGGAAGCAAAAATCTCATCGTAGCCGTTGTACAGCACCAGATCCGGGTGCGCGCGACGGATTTGCTCCATCTGATACAGATCGCCAGAAGTTTGCTTCAGCGCGCCGACGCCCGGTAGCGTCACCAACGTGTTGATCTGATCCAGGCTGAGCTTCACGCCGCTGAGCGCCGGGATGTTATAAACCACCATGGGTAATCCCTCTGCCGAATCAATGATTGCCCGATAGTGGTCGCAATGCTCCTCAAAACTAAACGGATAGTAAAACGGCGTCACAGCGGAGACAGCGTCAAAACCATAGCGATGCGCCGCCCGGGCGAGCTGTTGGCTTTCCGCGGTACTCACCGTTCCTACATGGGCAATCAGCGTGACGTCGCCCTTCGCTTCTTCAGCGACAACTTCCAGTACTCGCTCTCTCTCCGCGATGCTCTGAACGAAGGCTTCCCCGGTCGACCCACCCACATAAAGCCCATCGATGCCCTGTGAGACAGTAAAGCGCACCAGACGGCGCAGACTGTCGATATCCAGCTGCTGTTGCGAATCGAAAGGGGTTAATAACGCTGGCATTACGCCTCGTAACTCTTTTGCCATACCGACCTCTGTCACTGTTAGTGTTATCTGATTGCATACCTTTATACCTGTTATACCAGATCAAATAAGCAGCAGTGCAATACAGCGTGCTTATATTGCGATCTGCTTCACTAAAGGATCGTTATTTTTTAGATCGAGACTGTTGTCCGAGGGCGTGCCAGGTGGCGGAGACGCTATTGAGATGGGTTTGTAACGCACGATCGGCTTCGTCAGGATCGCGTTGACGAATCGCTTCGACGATCGCGATATGCTGCTGATAGCTAACGCTATTATGCTCATGAAGCTCGCGATCAGGTACCGTTGGACGCGCGGCGATCAGCCAGTCGAGCAAAGCGACATGGATCGCCATGAAAATCGGATTACCGGGGATCTCCGCCAGCACGCGGTGAAAATCCACGTCGGACCGGATAAACAGCGCGTTGTCATCCAGCGACTGGCTGTTGAGTTCCAGCGCTTTCGCCAGTAGATCGATCTGCGCGTCAGTGGCGTGCTCCGCGGCGTAGCGCACCAGACTCGATTCAAAAAACAGCCGCAGTTGTTCGAAGTGGGCAATACCTCCGGGATGGGCGAGGAAATCTTTCGCCATGCCGGACAATTCGCTGATGATCGTGTCGGCGGAAGGACGGGAGACACGGGCGCGTTCACCATTGTTGATCTGCACCAGCCCTTTACGCTTGAGCGCCGCCAGCGCTTCACGCACCGAGGGGCGTCCCACGTTGAAGAACGCCATCAGCTCACGCTCAGACGGAAGCTGTTCGCCCTCGCCAAATTCCCGACGACGAATCATTTGTTCCAGTTCTTCTTCCACCATCTCAGAGAGCTTTTTCCGCGCCAGCGGACGTTTTCGCAGACTACGACCGATAAGGGCAGACGAATTTTCAGCTTGTGAATCAAATGTTTTCATAAGACCTGATCAGCACGTTACGGGAATGTATAGCAGCTTCATCCTAACACAGGATCGAAATAAGGGGGAAACAGGGCGGCAGGCATAAAAAAACAGGCTCTGACGAGCCTGTTTGACATCACTTCACCACGCGAAGCGCTGGTCGTCCACCGCGCGGCGGCGGATCGTTATCCGGATTGTCGTCGTCATCACGATCCGGCTTATCGCCGTCGATAACCGACATGACGGTTTCGCTCTCAGCGCCAGACGCCGCGTCATCATCATTCAGGCTGGCAACGTCTTCGTCGTACGCCGCTTCCGGTTCAAACATCGTTCCGGCGCCGTTCTCACGCGCATAAATCGCCAGCACTGCCGCCAGCGGGACGGAAACCTGGCGCGGTACGCCGCCAAAACGCGCATTAAAACGCACTTCGTCGTTGGCCAGTTCCAGATTCCCCACCGCGCGCGGGGCGATATTCAGGACGATCTGACCGTCGCGCGCATACTCCATTGGAACATGCACGCCAGGCAACGTCACATCCACCACCAGATGCGGCGTGAGCTGGTTGTCGAGCAACCACTCATAGAAAGCACGCAGCAGATAAGGACGACGTGGTGTCAGCTGTGACAAATCCATAGGCATTAACCCCGGCCGAGGCGCATTTCACGTTCAGCTTCGGTTAAAGAAGCCAGGAAAGAGTCACGTTCAAAGACGCGGGTCATATAGCCTTTCAGCTCTTTCGCGCCCGCACCGCTGAACTCAATGCCCAGGATCGGTAAACGCCACAGCAGCGGCGCCAGGTAGCAATCGACCAGACTGAATTCATCGCTCAGGAAGTACGGCTTCTGACCGAAGACCGGCGCAATCGCCTGCAGTTCTTCACGCAGTTGCTTACGCGCGACGTCCGCTTCCGAGGCAGACCCGTTGACGATGACGTTCATCAGGGTGTACCAGTCTTTTTCGATACGGTGCATGTACAGGCGGCTTTCGCCACGTGCAACCGGGTAAACCGGCATCAGCGGCGGATGAGGGAAACGCTCATCCAGGTATTCCATAATGATGCGAGATTCCCACAGGGTCAGCTCACGATCCACCAGTGTCGGGACGCTCTGATTCGGGTTGAGGTCAATCAGATCCTGAGGTGGATTGTCCTTCTCCACGTGCTCGATCTCAAAACTCACACCTTTCTCAGCCAGCACAATGCGGACCTGATGGCTATAGATGTCAGTAGGACCAGAAAACAGCGTCATTACCGAACGTTTGTTGGCAGCGACAGCCATGAAAACCTCCAGGTATATTCAGAATTTTTACTGCTACCAGCCACCGCGTGGCCAGCCAGAAGTGATGTCACCCACATCGGAAAGGTCATCATCGTTCAAAAAGCAAACAAAAAATGAGCAATACCCGATATTTGGGCAGAAAATTGGATGATAGTTTACCAGATTTTGTGACCTTTGTGGTGAGTCGATTCCGGAAATGGGGAAAAAGAGGGAGTTGTCAGGGGATTACGCCCGATTTATCCATAAAAAAACCCGCCGAAGCGGGTTTTTTCGCCAAGAGTCTTCTGCCAGAGGCAGAGAACCATTAACGTTTGGAGAACTGCGGACGACGACGTGCTTTACGCAGACCGACTTTCTTACGTTCAACCTGACGAGCGTCACGAGTAACGAAGCCAGCTTTACGCAGTTCAGAACGCAGAGACTCGTCGTACTCCATCAGAGCGCGGGTGATACCGTGACGGATCGCACCAGCCTGACCAGAGATACCACCACCTTTAACAGTGATGTACAGATCCAGTTTCTCAACCATGTCGACCAGTTCCAGCGGCTGACGAACTACCATGCGAGCAGTTTCACGACCGAAGTACTGTTCCAGAGAACGTTGGTTGATTACGATTTTGCCGTTGCCCGGTTTGATGAACACACGAGCTGCGGAACTTTTGCGGCGACCAGTGCCGTAGTATTGATTTTCAGCCATTGCCTATAATCCCGATTAGATGTCAAGAACTTGCGGTTGCTGTGCCGCGTGGTTGTGCTCGTTGCCAGCGTAAACTTTCAGTTTACGGAACATAGCACGACCCAGCGGGCCTTTTGGCAGCATGCCTTTAACCGCGATTTCAATCACACGCTCAGGACGGCGAGCAATCATCTCTTCAAAGGTCGCTTGTTTGATACCACCGATGTGGCCGGTGTGATGATAGTACACTTTGTCAGTACGCTTGTTGCCGGTTACAGCAACTTTGTCAGCGTTCAGAACGATGATGTAATCACCGGTATCTACGTGCGGAGTGTATTCCGCTTTGTGCTTACCGCGCAGGCGAAGAGCCAGTTCAGTAGCCAGACGGCCCAGAGTTTTACCGGTCGCGTCAACAACGTACCAGTCGCGTTTTACGGTTTCTGGTTTAGCTGTAAAAGTTTTCATTAAAAGCTTACCCAATAAATAAGTTACACGTTGGTGAACACCCAAACGTTTAGTCAGTTGAGGTTCACACGACAAAGTCCGGCAAACCTACCCCTTCGAATAGCCAATGCCAGCACACAAAAAGTTTCGGGAAAAAAACTTTCTTGTAACGTGGGGTCGCAGGATTATAGAGAAGTCGGGGTCAAAGATCGACCCCTTTTTGTGATTTGTGTAACGGTCATCCGCGCCGGAGGGCGAGCGTTCAGGGCATATGCTCCCGCTTGAGGTACTCCTCGCTCTGCATCTCCTGCAACCGCGACAAGCAGCGCTGGAACTCGAACTTCAGCCGCTCCCCCTGATAAATATCATATAAAGGCACCGCCGCGCTGATCACCAGCTTGACATGGCGTTCGTAAAACTCATCCACCAGCGCGATAAAGCGCCGCGCTTCGCTCTCCATCAGCGGCGTCATCACCGGCACATCGAACAGCATTACCGTATGGTAAAGGCGCGACAGGGCAATGTAGTCATGCTGGCTGCGGGCGTCGACGCACAGCGTATCGAACGACACCGCCAGCGTTTGGTTTTCGGCGCCCAGCGTCGGCAGCGGACGGTGATTGATTTCCAGCGTCGGCCCCTGCTCGCGCTTCACCCCTGCCAGCGCCAGCCACAGCGTATCCATCTGTTGCCGCGTTTCATCGTTAAGCGGTGAAAGCCACAGGTGCGCCTGGGTCAGGGTTCGCAGGCGATAATCAACACCCGCGTCCACGTTCATGACGTCGCAATGTTGCTTAATGGCATCAATGGCGGGAAGAAAGCGTGCGCGCTGCAGGCCATTACGGTACAGCTCGTCAGGCGGAATATTCGAGGTCGCCACCAGCGTGATACCGCGGGCAAACAGCGCTTTCATCAGCCCGCCGAGCAGCATCGCGTCGGTAATGTCGGAAACAAAAAATTCGTCAAAGCACAGCACGTCCGTTTCGGCCTGAAAACGGTCAGCGATCGTTTCCAGCGGATCGCTCTGCCCCTGGAGCGCCGTCAGTTCTTCATGGACGCGCAGCATAAAACGATGAAAGTGCAGACGCTGTTTACGTTCGCCCGGCAGACTATGGTAGAAAAGATCCATCAGCCAGGTTTTCCCACGCCCGACGCCGCCCCACATATATAAGCCGCGCACCGGGACGCGCTGCGTCACTTCTCGTTTTCCCAACAGCTGGCCGACGCGGGCCATAAAGCCTTTCACCGGGGCGGCTGGCGGCGTCTTTACCGTTAGCGCCTGATAGATCGCCTCCAGGCGGTTAACCGCTTCTTTTTGTACGTCGTCGGGTTGGTGGGTGCCGTCGTTAATGGCTTTCAGATAACGCGATGTGGGGGAAATGCTTTGCATGATGTTATTGTTATTCCTTGAAAATCGGTGTGCCGTCGTTCACGGTTGTCGAAAAAAAGGCCGTTCTACACTACGCGATATACACGTGGGATTCCACTTCTGCGGGATTAGCGGTTATAGTGGCTATATCAGGCGCGGGCATGGAGCCTAAAGCCAACACCCTACGGAAACAAAAGACAACGGGAGATGTTCATGACCTGGGAATATGCGCTAATTGGTTTAGTCGTCGGCATCATCATCGGCGCCGTGGCCATGCGTTTTGGTAATCGCAAATTACGTCAGCAACAGGCGTTGCAGTACGAACTGGAAAAGAACAAAGCTGAGCTGGAAGAGTACCGTGAAGAACTGGTGAGCCACTTTGCCCGCAGCGCCGAACTGCTGGACACCATGGCCCACGATTACCGCCAGCTGTATCAGCACATGGCGAAAAGCTCCAGCAGCCTGCTGCCGGAACTGTCTGCGGAGTCGAATCCGTTCCGTAACCGCCTGGCGGAGTCTGAAGCCAGCAACGATCAAGCGCCGGTGCAAATGCCCCGTGACTACTCTGAAGGCGCATCCGGCCTGCTGCGTAGCGGCGCAAAGCGCGACTGATCGCACATCGGCACGAAATTTTCCGGGCGCGCTCATTGCGCCCGCCTCTTCTCTCCCGTCCCGACTATCATTTAATCATTATCCGCATTGTTAGCTGACTGAAAATTCAATAACATCAACCTGTTTTGAATCGACTTTCCTTTCACTCAAGGTACGAGAGCAGGATCCATGAAAAAACACACCCAGCTGTTGAGTGCTTTAGCGTTAAGTGTCGGGTTAACTCTCTCGGCACCGTTTCAGGCCGTCGCCTCGATTCCCGGTCAGGTTCCGGGCCAGCCCGCGTTGCCGAGCCTGGCGCCGATGCTCGAAAAGGTGCTGCCTGCCGTGGTGAGCGTGAAGGTTGAAGGCACCGCCACCCAAAGCCAGAAAGTACCGGAAGAGTTCAAAAAGTTCTTCGGTGACGAACTGCCGGATCAGCCCTCGCAGCCGTTCGAAGGTCTTGGCTCCGGGGTGATCATCGACGCCGCGAAAGGTTATGTGCTGACCAACAATCACGTCATTAATCAGGCGCAAAAAATCAGCGTACAGCTTAACGACGGTCGCGAGTTTGACGCGAAGCTGATTGGCAGCGACGACCAGAGCGACATCGCCCTGCTGCAAATTCAGAACGCCAGCAAGCTGACGCAAATCGCTATCGCCGACTCCGACAAACTGCGCGTCGGCGATTTTGCGGTGGCCGTAGGCAACCCGTTCGGTCTGGGACAGACCGCCACCTCGGGTATCGTCTCCGCGCTGGGACGCAGCGGGTTGAATCTGGAAGGACTGGAAAACTTTATTCAGACCGACGCCTCGATTAACCGCGGGAATTCCGGCGGCGCGCTGCTTAACCTCAACGGCGAGCTTATTGGCATCAACACCGCCATCCTCGCGCCCGGGGGCGGCAGCGTGGGCATTGGCTTTGCCATCCCCAGTAATATGGCGCGCATTCTGGCGCAGCAGTTGATTCAGTTTGGCGAAATCAAACGCGGCCTGCTCGGTATCAAGGGCACCGAAATGACCGCTGACATCGCCAAAGCGTTCAAACTTGACGTTCAGCGCGGCGCGTTTGTCAGCGAAGTACTGCCGAACTCCGGTTCCGCGAAGGCAGGCGTGAAATCCGGCGACGTCATCACCAGCCTCAACGGTAAGCCGCTCAATAGCTTTGCCGAACTGCGATCGCGTATCGCCACCACTGAACCGGGCACAAAAGTGAAACTGGGCCTGCTGCGTAACGGTAAGCCGTTGGACGTGGAAGTCACGCTCGATGCCAGTACCTCCGCCTCTGCGAGTGCGGAAATGATCGCTCCGGCGCTTCAGGGCGCGACGCTGAGCGACGGTCAGCTGAAAGACGGCAGCAAAGGCATCAAAATTGACAGCGTGGAGAAAAGCAGCCCGGCCGCCCAGGCTGGTTTGCAGAAAGATGATGTGATTATCGGGGTCAACCGCGATCGCGTCCATTCCATCGCCGAAATGCGCAAAGTGCTGGAAGCGAAACCGTCAATCATCGCGCTACAGGTGGTTCGCGGTAACGAGAGTATTTACCTGCTCCTGCGCTAATGCGACTTAACCGGACATCAGCCCCGCGTGTGATGTCCGGTTAACTCGTGGTATGCTGCTGCCGTTTCCTTTATTAATGACGCCTCCATCATGTTTGTGAAGCTCTTACGTTCGGTCGCAATTGGTTTGATTGTCGGCGCCATTCTTCTGGCCGCCATGCCTTCGCTACGCAAAATCAACACCCTTTCCGTACCGCAATACGACAGCGCCGACGAGACGCCGGCGAGCTACAACTCTGCGGTACGTCGCGCGGCGCCTGCGGTGGTCAACGTCTATAACCGCAGCATGAACAGCACCGCGCATAACCAGCTGGAGATCCGCACGCTCGGTTCGGGCGTCATTATGGATCAACGCGGCTATATCATTACCAACAAGCACGTGATCAACGATGCCGACCAAATCATCGTCGCCCTTCAGGATGGTCGGGTGTTCGAAGCGCTGCTGGTCGGCTCCGACACGCTGACCGATCTGGCGGTCCTGAAAATCAACGCCACCGGCGGTCTGCCAACCATTCCGATCAACACCCGTCGCACGCCACACATTGGCGACGTCGTGCTGGCTATTGGTAACCCGTACAACCTCGGGCAGACCATTACCCAGGGGATTATCAGCGCGACGGGGCGCATCGGCCTGAACCCGACGGGACGGCAGAACTTCCTGCAAACGGACGCCTCGATCAACCACGGAAACTCCGGCGGCGCGCTGGTGAATTCGTTGGGCGAACTGATGGGAATCAACACGCTGTCGTTTGACAAGAGCAACGATGGTGAAACCCCGGAGGGGATCGGCTTTGCCATCCCGTTCCAGCTGGCGACCAAAATTATGGATAAGCTGATCCGCGACGGGCGCGTGATCCGCGGCTACATTGGCATTGGCGGTCGCGAGATTGCGCCGCTGCACGCACAAGGCAGCGGGATGGATCAGATCCAGGGGATCGTCGTGAATGAAGTCGCCCCGGATGGCCCGGCGGCGCAGGCGGGAATTCAGGTTAACGATCTGATTATCTCGGTGAACAATAAGCCGGCCGTGTCCGCGCTGGAAACGATGGATCAGGTGGCGGAGATCCGACCGGGGTCGGTGATCCCTGTGGTGGTCATGCGTGATGACAAGCAACTGACGTTGCAGGTCACCATTCAGGAATACCCGGCGACCAATTAATACGCTGCATCCGTCACGCTGCCGCTTTGTTGGCTATGGTCATTCTCCCCAGTCTCGTACTGTTCGTACGCTTCTGGGAATTCACTGACTTGCTGCCCCGACGCTACGTGAATGATTCGGGGTACAGAGAATATCGCCAAACCCAATCACAAAAAAACCGGAGTCTGCGCTCCGGTTTTGTCTTTTCTGGCTACGGTTCGCTTACTTGTTAACGAACTCTTCGCCAAGCTGAATGTCTTTCTTCAGCGTGTCCAGCATGCCTTCCAGCGCGTTCTGTTCGAATGCGCTCAGTTTGCCGATAGACTGACGTTCTTCCACGCCGTTTTTACCCAGCAGCAGCGGCTGAGAGAAGAAACGCGCATACTGGCCGTCACCTTCAACGTAGGCACATTCCACCACGCCTTTTTCGCCCTGCAACGCGCGAACCAGAGACAGGCCAAAACGTGCCGCCGCCTGGCCCATCGACAGGGTTGCGGAACCGCCACCGGCTTTTGCTTCAACCACTTCAGTACCCGCGTTCTGGATACGTTTGGTCAGGTCAGCCACTTCCTGCTCGGTAAAGCTCACGCCCGGGATCTGCGACAGCAGCGGCAGAATCGTCACGCCAGAGTGTCCGCCAATTACCGGAACTTCAACGTCGGTTGGCAGCTTGCCTTTCAATTCCGCGACAAAGGTGTTGGAGCGGATGATGTCCAGCGTGGTGACGCCAAACAGTTTGTTCTTATCGTAAACGCCCGCTTTTTTCAGCACTTCAGCGGCGATAGCCACGGTGGTGTTCACCGGGTTGGTGATGATACCGATGCAGGCTTTCGGACAGGTGGTCGCGATCTGCTGAACCAGGTTCTTAACGATACCTGCGTTAACGTTAAACAGGTCGGAACGGTCCATGCCCGGCTTACGTGCAACGCCTGCGGAGATCAGCACCACGTCAGCGCCTTCGAGCGCCGGGGTCGCGTCTTCACCGGAGAAGCCTTTGATTTTCACAGCAGTTGGGATATGGCTCAGATCAACGGCCACACCGGGAGTCACTGGAGCGATGTCGTACAGGGAGAGTTCTGAACCTGAAGGCAGTTGGGTTTTTAACAGTAGTGCAAGCGCCTGGCCGATGCCGCCAGCTGCGCCGAGGACTGCGACTTTCATCCTAAACTCCTTATTATATTGATAAACTAAGTGTTTGTTGCTCCGCGGCGGCGACCATAATCCACAAATACGATGAATACAATCACTCATACTCAATTATGTGTAGTCACGCGAATTTAGCTTTTATGCATTTAATTTACGTAATACGAGGACGCCAGCGCAGTCGAGCAACTTTCCAACAGGTGGTGACAATATACCCTACTGCCCGACCAAAACAACATCATTTTGATAACAATTAATTTACTTTTAAGCTTATTTGCGAGGCGTGACACAGGCATGTTTCTTGATAACGAAATTTGATAAAATTCCGCTCTTTCATAACATTATTTCAGCCTTCACTAAGGCAGACTGTTTGCATAAAAATTCATCTGTATGCATAATAATGTTGTTTCCATCCTCATACTACGGGTGACTTATGCGAAGCTCCGCTAAGCAAGAAGAGTTAGTTAAAGCGTTTAAAGCGCTGCTCAAAGAAGAAAAATTCAGTTCCCAGGGCGAAATCGTCCTCGCGTTGCAGGATCAGGGCTTTGATAATATCAACCAGTCCAAAGTATCCCGCATGTTGACCAAGTTCGGCGCGGTACGCACCCGCAACGCGAAAATGGAGATGGTTTACTGCCTGCCGGCTGAACTCGGCGTCCCCACGACCTCCAGTCCGCTGAAGAATCTGGTGCTGGACATCGACTATAACGATGCGGTGGTGGTGATCCACACCAGCCCCGGTGCCGCGCAGCTGATCGCGCGCCTGCTGGACTCGCTCGGTAAAGCCGAAGGTATCCTTGGCACCATCGCCGGTGATGACACTATCTTCACCACGCCGGCGAACGGCTTTACGGTGAAAGATCTGTACGAAGCCATTCTGGAGCTGTTCGAGCAAGAGCTTTAATCCCCTTCACCCCGCTGCGTTCCGCGGCGGGGAAAACCCGGCCCGCACCTCAATTCACCCGCTTTTCTGCTGCATCTGATTTAACAGTTAGTGCCTTTTACTGCCTAAAGACATTCACATAGTGAATACATCTTCTCTAAAACGCACAAATCGCTAAATTGTATAACATTTTGATTTTATTGAAAAACACACTAAATGCCTGCATTTTTAATGACGCATTGTTATAAAAATGTCGTTTTTAATCACTGACAAAGCAGCGAAACAGTTAGCGTGGTATTAATTTATCGCGTTATTAGTGTATACTCAGTTCTGTGATGAGGGTCACGAAACGAAGACCCCCAATAATAAAATTCGACGAGGTACTTATCATGAAAATCAAAACTACTGTTGCAGCATTAAGCGTTCTCTCTGTTCTTTCTTTCGGCGCTTTCGCCGCAGATTCGATTACCGCAGAACAAGCACAAAATCGCGAAGCAATGGGTTCTATCTCCGTAAGCGCGATCGGCTCAAACCCGATGGACATGCATGAAATGCTGAACAAAAAAGCCGAAGAAAAAGGCGCATCAGCGTATCAGATCACTGAAGCCCGCAGCGGTGACAACTGGCATGCCACTGCCGAACTGTACAAATAAACCCTCGTCGTCTAGTCCGACGACCTTGCCCCCGACTGGCGGGGGCTTTTTTATGCCTTAATGACGGACGTTGAAGCGCAACTGCCCTTCCAGCTCTTCTTCCGCTTCATCAAACAGCAGAATCAGCGCGCCATAGCGTCTGCGCAGCTTGTCGGGGAGATGCACAAACTCGATCTCCAGCGGCAGCGGCAGCTTTTCGCTCATAACGATATCCCACAGCGCATCGAGATCGTTCACGTTTTCGCTGGCGAGGCCAAACATCCGGGTAAATTCACGATAAAAATCGTTCTGATCCTCAATTTCATCAAAATCAAATGTATAGATGTTCATTTGTCGCCACCTTCCCGACGCCACCTCACTTACAGGCCGCCAATGTGCAGGGTTTTCACTTCCAGGAATTCGTCCAGCCCCAGCACCGATCCTTCACGTCCCAACCCTGACTCTTTCACGCCGCCAAACGGCCCCAGCTCGGTGGAAACCGCACATTCGTTAATGCCGATCATGCCGCTTTCAATGGCCTGCGAGACGCGGAAAACCCGCTGCAGGTTTTGCGTATAGAAGTAGGCGGCGAGGCCAAACGGCGTGTTATTCGCTCGCTGAATGACCTCGTCTTCGCTGGTAAAACGGAAGCAGGCGGCAACCGGCCCAAAAGTCTCCTCGCTGGCCAGCTTCATGCCATCACTGCACTCCCCCAGCACCGTCGGTAGCCAGAAGTTACCGCCAGACGGATGCGCCTTGCCGCCCGCCAACACCTTCGCGCCTTTCGCCACTGCATCGTCGACGTGCTCACGCACTTTGTCGACCGCAGACGGCTCTATGAGCGGCCCGACCACTACGCCTTCGTCCAGTCCGTTGCCGACCTTCAGCGCCTGTACTGCGTCCGCCAGCCTGCGGGTAAATTCGTCGTAGACGTTCTCCTGAATATAGAAACGGTTGACGCTCACGCATACCTGACCGGCATTGCGGAATTTATTGGCGATCGCACCCTGCACGGCGGCATTGATATCGGCATCGTCAAATACGATATAAGGCGCGTTGCCGCCCAGCTCCATCGAGACCTTTTTCATCGTTTCCGCCGCGTTCCGCATCAGCGTTTTCCCGACGGCAGTGGAACCGGTAAAGGAGATTTTGCGCACTTCATGGCTGGCCATAATCGCGTCGCTGATCTCCTGCGTATTGCCCGCCACGGCGTTGAGGACGCCATCCGGTACGCCCGCTTTCTTCGCCAGGGTAAGCAGCGCAAAGGCGCTTAGCGGTGTGTTATTGGCGGGTTTAATCACGCCGGTGCAGCCAGCGGCCAGCGCCGGGCCAAGTTTTCGCGTCAGCATCGCCATTGGGAAGTTCCACGGGGTTATTGCCGCCACCACCCCCACCGGTTCACGGGTCGCCAGAATGCGCGATCCGGGTTTGACCGGCGGAATAATTTCACCGTTAGCGCGTTTAGCCTGCTCCGCAAACCACTGGATAAAGCTGGCGGCGTACTCCACTTCGCCTTCCGCTTCTTTCAGCGGTTTCCCCTGTTCGGTGGTCATTAACTGGGCCAGCCAACGTTTATTCTCAATAATCAATTCGTACCAACGGTACAAAATAGCCGAGCGCGCTTTCGCCGTTTTCGCTCGCCAGGCGGGAAACGCTTTGCTGGCGGCGGCAATCGCCTCCTCGGTCTGCTGTTTACCCGCTTTGGCGACCTTCGCGATTATCTCGCCGGTGGCCGGGTTCAGGACATCAAAGGTGGTATCCAGCGTTTTCCACAATCCATCAACCAGATATCCCGTCTGGAAAAGTTCGTTCTCCTGGAGCGTTTGCATGGTGTTTCTCCTTTCGATGTCATGGTTTTGCGCACATCGAATAAGTATAGCCATAAAAAAACCGACGCTTTTGGCGTCGGTTTCAGGTCAGCTATCGGTGAGCGCATGTTGATACTTGTGTAGCATGCCGGTCAGACGTTTTACCGGCTCGGTCACCTGCGGCGGCGCTTCCCAGACTCGCAGTTTTTCCTGATAGACGTTCAGTTCCTCCAGCAATTGCGCGAAGTAGCGTCGACGCTTATCGTCATTGCTGGCCGATATTACGTGATCCGCTGTACGGCGCAGCTGGCGGTGAAACGCTGACAGATCCTCGTTGACTGGAACAGGCGCGTCGCGCAGGCGCTGATGCGCAATGATCATCGTCAGGGCAAGACGGAATTTCGGCAGGTCGCCAGGAAATTTGTTCATCAGCAAAAACAACTGCTGATAAAGCGCCGGAAGATGATTCTCTTTACGACGCACCACATTGGTGGTCATCGCCGAGACCGCCGCAGAGACAAACTGGTTCAGCAGCACACGTCCGGTACGGGCGCGGGAGTTATCACGCACCAACAGAATAACCAGGAACGCCAGCACGCAGCCGACAATTTGCCCTAACGCGCTGTCGAGAAACTGACTGAAATGGAAGGTCATCGGGTTGTCCAGTACGATAATGTTAATGGTACTGGCAAGCGCCCCCATCGATCCCAGCCGCCGCTTCTGTACTTCGATCCCGAGAAAGAACCCCAACACCGCAAGGCTCAGACACAGCAGCAACATGCTTTGCTGGGTATTAGGCAGGATCACCAGAAAGTAAAACGCCCCCAACGGCAGCGCCGCGAGCGTCCCGTAGATAAAATCGATCCCCACCATCCGCGGATTCGGCAAACGCATGGCGAGCGAGGTCACCACCGCGATCATGACCATTGCCCCGTTGCCGGAGGTCCAGCCGGTCCACAGCCAGAACAGGCTGCCCAGCACGCAGGAAATCGTGGTACGCCAGAAGTTGACCATCGCATGATGACGCTCGGCGGATTCCACTTTCACCACCGGCTCGCCCTCCAGGATCTCCTCCTCGGTACCGCTAATTTTGGTATTACCGATTACTCCCCGCTTAAGCAGCAGATAGCGCGTCGCCGCCCCGGCCCAGGTGTACAAGGTCACCGGCGTTTCGCGCTCGCCGGTCCACGCAATCACCCGACGCAGGCGTTTAAGCTGTTTATGCACGTCCTGCGCCGTTTCAACGGGCATATCGAAGAACTCCCGGGACGTATCGGTGATCGCTTCCGGTCGCGTATTCTGAATCAAATAGGTTTCGCAGGACTGAGTCACCATGGTCAGCGAAAGCGTGTTAATCGCCTTCAGACGGCGGTTGGCAAGCGCCCAACGCGATGATTCCATGTTCAGGTTACTGCGCATTCCCTCCAGCGCGGCGGTTCGCCGCACCAGATCGCCCCAGGCCTGATCCACTTCTTCGCTGTCGCCATGTTTGATACACAGCTGCATCAATTGGTACTGCGCGACCAGCAGGCTGTCCAGTTCGCGATCCACTTCCTGTTTGATGGATCGCGGAGAAAACAGAAGATCCGCCATGATGGCGCAGACAATCCCGATGACGATTTCGCTACATCGTTCAACGGCGAACTGCGGCGTCAACAGCGGTTCCGGCTGAATGGTGATAACGATAATCAGGGCAGTATAGCCCGACAATCCCCAGGCATAGGAGTTTTCGATACGCACCAGCGACGATGCCCAGGTACAAAACCCCGCCCAGATACAGCACACCATAATCATCAGCAGCGGCGCGCGGATCATCGTCGTGATGATCACCAGGGCGGCAATACAACCGATGAAAGTCCCAATAATACGCAGCATCCCGCGATAGCGGATAGCGCCGGAATAGGGTTCGCCGCCAGCGGCGAAAGCCGGTCCCGCCGCGACAATAGCCGCGGTCAGAACGGCCCAGCGCGGCGTCTCAAGCTGAAAATGAAAACCAACAAACAGCGCCAGTACGATGGCGCATGCCAGTTTAACCGCAAAGCGAATGTGCTGGTTGGCAATGGAAAAAATACCCATCGCGATTAACCAAACTCGCGCAGACGGTGCGCCATTTTACGGAAGAACGAGTCGTTGTTGGCGTCGCGATCCTGCTTACCGGTGACAACCACGGTGGCGGTCGTCCCGGCAGGCCACAGGTTCTCCTGCTGATCGTCAAGACGAATACGCACCGGCACGCGCTGCGCCAGACGGACCCATTCAAGGTTAGAATCGATAGTGGCCATACCTTTGTCGTCACGCGTGCTGCTGGCGTTGGTCACCCCCGCCGCCACGCTGTCCACCGTACCTTTCAGCACCGTGTTGCTGCCCAGCGGGGTGATCTCGGCGCGGTAACCCGGACGCACGCCTTCCAGTTTGGTCTCTTCCATATAGGCCAGCACGTAGAACGAGTTTTGCTTCACCAGCGCCACAGCGGTGGAGCCCCGGGTAATAAATTCGCCAGTATAAACGTTAAGGTTAGTGACCCAGCCGTCGGCCGGAGCGCGGATCACGGTACGCTCAAGATCTAATTTTGCCAGGTCGCGGGTCGCCTGCGCTTTCGCAAGCTGATGTAAGACGGTTTGCAGAACGTTATTGGCCTGGTCGATTTCCTCTCGTGACATCGCCTGTACGCCAAGACGGTTACGGCGGCTGGCCTCCTGACGTTTTTCCTGCGACAGCACCCGGTAATAGGCGACGTCGGCTTCTGCTTCTTCAAGCGCTTTCTTGTAGCGCGGCTGGTCAATGGTAAACAGCACCTGATCTTTCTTTACCAGCTGGTTATCATGCACATTCACGTTAGTGATCAGCCCGGAAACATCGGGCGCAATGGCGACCACGTCGGCGCTGAAGCGCGCGTCACGCGTCCACGGTGATTCGGTGTAATAGACCCAGGCGCGAAAAATAGCGATGAACGCCAGGATGACCAGAACGAGGGTAATGGCCGTACGGGAGAGTTTTCTTGTTAGTGTTTTCACTTCAACCTCAAACGAACAGGCGCGATATTAAGTAAAAGAGACAGCAATACAGCGCGGTATTGAACAGAGCCGGATGCCAGACAAAATCATAGATGCCCGTGGGCACAAGCACCCGGCGCACCAGCCAGAAAATCGCCAGTGACAGAAGCAATTCGAAAAATATCGGTGGGAAGGACAGACCAAACACCACGATAACGGGAAACAGACTCATGTTGACCTTGATTTTTTAGAGAGTGCAGGCGATACAGTTTTTAGCCGTGTCGCCGCGGAGAAGGGCAAGGAAAGCCAGGCGAGAGCGACGCAGCCGTTATTTGAATAATAATATATTAACGTAACTGTTATGCTGTTATCTATAATATGTGATCTAAATCACTTTTAAGCCAGAGTGAATAATGGAACGATTAAAACGGATGTCGGTGTTTGCCAAAGTCGTGGAATTTGGCTCCTTCACCGCCGCGGCCAGACAGCTACAAATGAGCGTTTCATCCATCAGCCAGACGGTTGCAAAACTGGAAGATGAACTGCAGGTTAAACTGCTCAACCGCAGTACGCGCAGCATTGGGCTGACTGAAGCCGGAAAAATTTACTACCAGGGCTGCCGTCGAATGCTCCATGAAGTGCAGGATGTTCACGAGCAGCTTTACGCGTTTAACAATACCCCTATCGGCACGTTGCGGATCGGCTGTTCTTCAACGATGGCACAAAATGTCCTCGCCGGACTGACCGCAAAAATGCTGAAAGAGTACCCCGGCCTGACGGTAAATCTGGTCACCGGTATTCCCGCACCCGACCTGATTGCTGACGGCCTGGACGTGGTGATCCGCGTTGGCGCGTTACAGGATTCCAGTCTGTTTTCCCGCCGCCTGGGGGCGATGCCAATGGTGGTTTGCGCCGCCAAACGCTATCTCGCGCAATATGGCATACCGGAGAAGCCAGCCGACCTCGCAAACCACTCATGGCTGGAGTACAGCGTCCGTCCGGACAATGAGTTTGAGCTGATCGCGCCAGAAGGGATTTCAACCCGTCTGATCCCACAGGGACGCTTTGTCACCAACGATCCGATGACCCTGAGCCGCTGGCTGACCGCCGGCGCGGGCGTCGCCTACGTCCCGTTGATGTGGGTGATCAACGAGATTAACCGCGGAGAACTGGAGATCTTATTACCGCGTTATCAGTCCGATCCGCGTCCGGTTTATGCCTTGTATACCGAAAAAGATAAGCTGCCGCTGAAAGTGCAGGTCGTGATTAACTACCTGACCGATTATTTTGTCGATGTATCGCAGCTGTTTCAGGGAATGTACGGTCGGGGAAAAGAGAAAGGCTAAATTGCACGATGGCGCTGTCGCTTATCGGGCACGCAGGAACACAACACGCCAGGCCGGATAACTCGCAACGTGCGGCCATCCGGCACGGCAGACCCGCGACTTACGCGGTGCCGCCCACGGTCAGGTTATCCACCTTCAACGTCGGCTGACCGACGCCCACCGGCAGGCTCTGTCCTTCTTTGCCGCAGACGCCGACGCCGTTGTCCAGCTTCAGGTCATTACCCACCATAGAGATCTGCTGCATCGCTTCGATCCCGGAACCAATCAGCGTTGCGCCTTTTACCGGTTTGGTCACTTTACCGTTTTCAATGAGATAGGCTTCCGAAGTCGAGAAGACAAACTTACCAGAAGTGATATCCACCTGACCGCCGCCAAAGTTTGGCGCGTAGATGCCATATTCGACGGATTCAATGATCTCCTGCGGGGTGGATTTCCCCGGCAACATATAGGTGTTGGTCATGCGCGGCATCGGCAGATGTGCGTAAGACTCACGACGACCGTTTCCGGTTGGCGCAACGCCCATTAAGCGCGCATTCAGCTTATCCTGCATGTAACCTTTCAGAATGCCGTTTTCGATGAGCACGTTGTACTGGCCCGGCGTGCCTTCATCGTCAATCGCGACAGAACCACGACGATCGACCATCGTGCCGTCATCCACCACCGTACAGAGTTCAGAAGCGACCAGCTCGCCGACCTGTCCACTGAACACCGACGTACCACGACGGTTAAAGTCGCCTTCCAGTCCGTGGCCTACCGCTTCATGGAGCAGCACGCCCGGCCAGCCCGCGCCAAGCACCACCGGCAGCGTGCCTGCCGGCGCGGCGACGGCGGAGAGATTAACCAGCGCCATACGTACCGCTTCTTTCGCCCATGCGTCTGCGCGAACCTCCCCGTCCAGATCCGCAAGGAACCAGTCATAGCCGAAACGACCGCCGCCGCCGCTGGCGCCGCGCTCGCGTTTACCGTCTTCTTCCACCTGTACGCTAACGGAAAGACGCACCAGCGGACGCACATCCGCCGCCAGCGTTCCGTCCGTTGCCGCCACAAGGATCAGTTCATAGACGCCGGTCAGGCTCGCGGTGACTTCCTGCACGCGCGTATCAGCGTCTCGCGCCACGCTATCGACACGACGCAGGATATCGAGCTTCTCCTCACGGGTCATGCTCTGGAGCGGGTCCACTGAGGTATAAAGCGCGGAGTGTTCCACAGCGCCCAGCGTTCTCACTTTCCCGTCACCGCTGTCTCTGACAATGGTGCGCGCAGCCTGTGCGCTCTGGCTCAGCGCCTGCAGGCTGATCTGGTCTGCATACGCAAACCCGGTTTTTTCGCCGCTGATCGCCCGTACGCCCACGCCCTGGTCAATATTGTAAGAACCATCCTTAATGATGCGATCTTCTAAAACCCAGGATTCGTGATAGCTCGATTGAAAATAGAGATCGCCGTAATCGAGACGGCGTTCGGCCAGTTGGCCCAAAATGGCAAACAGATCCTGATGTTTCAGGCCGTTTGCTGCCAGCAATTGTTCACTTACCAGGTTCAGACTCATCGTTTTGCTACTCGTTAGTTGCTGCGTAGGAGAGCGCTATGCTAAAAAATTTACGCCGGATGGCGCTGCGTGTATGCGGCCTACGGAAACGTCATAATGTAGGCCGCTACGTTACCCTCCGGCAAGACTATGTACTGAGAGTGGGGTAATTCCGCGTCGCCGTCAAATCATTGCGTTTTATCTTTCCGCGGCTGGCGCAGAACTTCGTTGATCTGCGGTTGATCGACCGGACCGGTGATGCGATAGCGCAGAATCGACACTTTGTTCCACAGCGGCCCAAGCACCTTACTGGCGGCAAATACCGCCGCGCCGACGATCGGGTTGACCGCAAACGCGGCAGCCACGCCCACCGTGGCAGAGATTTCCGGCGCCACGACCGCTTCAATGTCCAGTTCGCGTCGCACCAGATTAACCGACCCTTTCATAGCGATATCCGCTTCCAGGCCGTCCACCAGCGTATCATCGGTATGCAACACGCCGTCTTTAATCCACGCGGTACTGCGGATCGAATCAAAGTAGAACCCTTCGCTAAAGGTGTCGCTAAAATCAAAACGCAGTTTACGCAGCAGCGCGTCTACGCTGAGCAAGCGCAGGAGCTGCCCGGCGTGGCCGGTGCTTAAGTCGGTGATTTCCCCTTTGCCCAGACGGGTACGAATAATCCCGTTGAGTGAGGCTTCATCTGGCTGCCACGGCGGATTGCGCCAGTGCAGATCGTAATCGACATTAAACGACGCGTTGCGCATCGGCGTGGTCACGCCAAAGAAGCCTGCCGCCGCATCAATCTTGTTGCCGCGCAGTTTGCCTTTAATCGAAGTGCGTTCGCGGCCAGGCGCGTTGACCCACTGGCCGTCTGCGGTGAGCCGGGCAAAGCCGGTGTCCAGCAACCCGTTGCTCAGGTTCAGCGTATCGCCGTTGATCGCCAGATCGGCATCGATGCGCCCATACTTCTGCCCCCATAACCAGCATTCGCTACAGCGCAGCTGCATGTCAGGCCAGCCGCGGAAACTGACGCGATCTACAGTGGCAAACGGCGTCGCGGGAGCGTCGTTTTTTTCTGCAGGTTTCGCTGTGGACGGGTTGTAATAAAGGTATTTGATATTCGCCAGCCACGGCGCGTTATTGCGCATCGCCAGCGTCGCATTGATCTCTCGCCCCTGCGCTTCAACGGTCGTTCCGTTCAGCGCTGGCTGCGAAACAATGCTCATGTTGTTCCACTGTTGACCGCCCAGCGTCAGCGCTGGCGTACGCAGGGTAATGCGCTGAGGAAACTTCGCGCTGCTGGTCACGTTATCCGCCGCACCTTTCTGGAATAACGCCAGCCATTCGGCGCCATCCAACGCGGGCAGATTAAGTTCGATACCTTCCTGTTCGGGCAGTGGCGGTGTGGTTCGACTTTCCGCCGTCCAGATGGCGCGGTCCAGGGTAAGCTTCTGACCCAGCAGCCAGCGGCTGTTGAAATGGTTCTCTTTGTCTGCGTTGCCGGTGAGGGCAAAGCTACGCAGGTCGCCGTTAGCGGTAATGTTAACGGGTAACGGTTCACCGGCTTTTTTATTCAGCGGCGCAGGTAAGCGACTACTTACATTTTTAAGATCGCCGTTCAACTCAACGTGGTAATGCGCGCCTGAACGATACGGCAGGTCAATCCCCACCTTTCCCTTCCACGCCACGCTGCCACCGAGCGCGTCATTCACCTGAACAGGCAATACGCCGGTACGGGTGGGCTGCCAGTTACCGTTGAGGTTCACCGCGACCTGATACGCTTTTGCTCCCTGGGTCGTGGAGAAATCGACGTTCAACGGTTGATTAAACCAGTTCGCCGTCATCGGCCCACTGTGGAGATCGCCATTGGTAAAGCTGAATTTACCGCTAAGGTTTTTCAGGGTGCTGTCGATCGGTTTTATCAACAGACTGTTGTCGCGCAACGTGACGTCGCCTTTCGCCGTTACCAGCTCGCCGTCGAGGGGAATATCCAGATGTAAGCGAGCATTCACATCGCCGCCAATTTGCAACTGCTCAAGGGCGGCGCCGAGCGACTCTTTAAGCGGCGTACCGTCAAAATACGGCCCCACTGCGTCGCCAGGCCCAGTGATATCGGCATCAATCAACAGTTTTTCTTTCGAATAGTCGGGGATGACCGCTGTCAGGTTGGAGGCTTTTACACCACCTAAATCGACACCGTCGGTTTTCATCCACAAGCCGTCGTTAAGGAAATCCAGCTCGATATTCAGATTGGTCAGCGCAGGCCAATCCGGCTGGAAAGCGAATTTGGCGTTACGCAGCGGCACCAGCACTTCAAACTGGCCTTCGTTATGTTTATAGGGGAACAGATGGGGATTTCCGCCATAGACCAGCGTCGCGTTATCCGCTTCACCGCCCTGAATCGCCCCGCTGAGATAGTCCACCAGCGCTTTACCCATCAGGTTTTCCGGAAAATACCGCCAGGCCTGGGAGCCGTCGTCGGTGCTGATACCCGCCAGAATGCCCAGCCACGGCTCGTCGCCTGCGGGTTGCAGATAGCGGAAACCGCCGCGGGCATGTACCGCTTTGGCTTTAACGTCGATATCGCGCCCATCCAGTTGAAAACCTTTCTCATTCTTCAGCCAGTGCAGGGTCGCTACGCCATCTTCAATTTCTAACGGCGCGCGGAAAACCGTTTCATACGGCATTTTCGCCTGCTTCATGGCGGCGGTTAACCGACCATCCTCAACGCTTCCTGAAAGGGTCCCGGAAAAATGCTCTGCTCCCGGCAACAGCTTCCACTGCTTCCACGCCAGATCGCGCCATGCAGCCTGAAAACGGGTCTTTTCGGTCGCATCAAGGGGGATATCCAGCGCCAGCGTGTCAATCGTTCCGCTCGGCTGCGTCGCCTGCCAGACTTCACCAAGCGCAGGCGAGAGCTTCGCCGCCACGGGGCGCAGCCCATCAAGGCCGGCTAAATCAAGATGGCTGGCGCGAATGCGTAGCTCGTCGCTACGTTTACCGTCCGCGCCGCCCACGTCCTGCTCAGGGATCCAGGCAAGCTGCAGTGCGCCGCTCGGCCAGCGTTTGCCGTCCATGGTGATGCGGGTATCTGGAATGGCGAACTGCCAACCGGGCTGTTCGCGACTGATATGCGCCGTCAGGTTATCGACTGCAAGCGTGTGGGTCGTGTTTTCGCCTTTCCAGCTCGCGCCGCCCTTTTTCAGCCAGACATCGCCGCCAGCGATCTCTCCCTTGCTGATGTTCATCCAGCCCTCAAGACTAAAGCGCGCGGTTTCCAGCGCCACGTTGTCCTGCATCCATCGCCCCAACCACGGCTTGACGTCAATGTCGTCCGCCTGCAACCAGACGCGGCCATTATTCAGCAGTCCATCATCGTCGCGCAGGTCCATACGGACCTGCATTACGCCATGTTGACCGGTCAGGCTCGACAGGCTGACCTGCCCCTCCGCGCGGTGACGGTTTCGGCTGTTAAGCCAGGTCAACTGGGGGATAGCCAACTGGGCGCGCTGGCCTGAAAGGGTCAGAAAGCTAATCTGGCTGTCGCGGAGATCGAAGTGATCGAACTGACGCAGAAAAAGATCGCTGATGCGTCCCGCTTCAGGGGTATCCGCGTCTCCGCTGCGTTGAATGGGGGTATTGGTGCGTAGGTTCAGTTGCCAGAACGTCAGATCGCGAAACTGCCAGCGCATATGCAGCAAACTTTGCCAGACATCCAGCGCCAGGGTGACGCGCTTCACCGCAAACTCGCCGCCGTCAGTTAGCTGCACGCGGATGTCCCGCGCTTCCAGCGTTGGACCAAAGTTTTGCCAACTGGCGGTAAGCTGGCTGGCCTCCGTCGGCAAACCGGTCGCGGATTCGATCTTGGCGAGGATGGCAGGACGCCAGCTGTTGAGATGCGGCAGGGCCAGGCGCAGGCCACTGACCAGCAGCGCTACGATGACGACGAGCGCGGCTCCAGTGAGCAGTAATATCCCCGGCAATCGCCTCACGCGTCTCTCCTTGTCTGCCTGAAAGTGGCTCGCAAACTGCAAGCAAAGGGTGCCAGATGGCGGCGTGAACGCGTGATCTGGCCTACGTAAATGATTACATCATTACGACGTCGAACTGCTCCTGGTTATAGAGCGGTTCGATTTGCACTTTAACCTGTTTGCCAACAAAAATTTCCACTTCCGCCAGCGCGTGCGACTCCTCCCCTTTCAGGGCCTCCGCGACCGCCGGAGAAGCATAAACCAGGAAACGGTCGGAATCGTAGGCATGATGCACGCGTACGATCTCACGCATAATTTCATAACACACGGTTTCCACCGTTTTCACCGTACCGCGACCGTGACAGGTTGGACACTCGTTGCAGAGCACATGTTCCACGCTTTCCCGCGTGCGTTTGCGCGTCATTTCCACCAGTCCCAACTGTGAAAAGCCATTGATGCTGGTTTTCACTCGGTCTTTGCTCAGCGCCTGCTCCAGAGAATGCAGAACCCGACGGCGGTGATCGTCATTATTCATATCGATAAAGTCTATGATAATAATGCCGCCCAGATTGCGCAGGCGAAGCTGGCGGGCAATGGCCTGCGTTGCTTCGATATTGGTGTTAAAAATGGTGTCGTCGAGATTGCGATGGCCGACAAAAGCGCCGGTATTGATATCAACGGTCGTCATCGCTTCGGTCTGATCGATAATCAGATAGCCGCCGGACTTCAGCTCAACCTTGCGCTCCAGCGCCCGCTGGATCTCATTTTCCACATCAAAGAGATCAAAAATCGGCTGACGCCCGCTGTAATGCTCCAGCTTGCTGGTCATTTCCGGAATGTACTCGGCGGTAAACTCCAGCAGCGCCTCGTAGGTCAGACGGGAATCCACGCGAATGCGATCCAACTGCGCATCGGCAAAATCACGCAATACGCGCTGCGCCAGCGCCAGTTCGCCGTACATCTGATACCGCGTCTGCGGGCGCTTTTTGCGCTCCATGACTTTCGTCCAGACACGCTTGAGGTAGGCGGCATCGGAAGCCAGATCGTCTTCACATACGCCTTCTGCCGCGGTGCGAATGATAAATCCACCCTGCTCGTCGCAATATTCCGCCACCACCTTTTTCAGTCTTTCGCGTTCGGCTTCGCTTTCAATACGCTGAGACACCCCAACGTGTGACGCGCCGGGCATAAAGACCAGATAACGGGAAGGCAGGGTGATGTCGGTGGTCAGACGCGCGCCTTTGGTGCCGAGGGGATCTTTCACCACCTGCACCATCAGATCCTGTCCCTGACGCACCAGTTCGGAAATGTCCCGTACGGTAAACTGTTTCTGCTCATCGCCCGCCACGCATTCGGTATGCGGCATGATGTCAGAAGCATGAAGAAATGCGGCTTTATCCAGCCCAATATCTACAAAAGCCGCCTGCATACCCGGCAGTACGCGACTTACCCGACCTTTGTAGATATTGCCTACGATTCCCCGTCGCGCCTCACGCTCAATGTGAATCTCCTGGAGGATCCCGCCGTCGATATACGCCACACGCGTTTCCGATGGCGTTACGTTTACCAACAATTCAGCCGTCATGTTTATCCCTTTTCTCACGCAGTGAGTTAAAATTGCTTAGCAACTCATACGTTTCAACCAGCGGTAAGCCGACTACGGCGTGATAGCTGCCATTTATCTTCCTGACAAAACAGCCACCCAGCCCCTGAATACCGTATGCACCTGCTTTATCCATCGGTTCACCGCTGGCGATATAGTCAGCGATATCCGCATCCGACAACGCTCTGAACGTCACGTCGGTCACCACCAGACAGTCGAGCACGTACTGACTGTCGGCCAGCGCCACGGCGGTCATCACCTGGTGCGTCTGCCCGGATAGCTTACGCAGCATTGTCGCGGCGTGTTCTGCATCGCGCGGTTTCTCTAAAACTTCACCATGAAGGATGACGATCGTGTCCGCCCCCAGCACTGGCAAATCGCGCGGGGTCTGCGTCACGCCCGCCTGTGCTTTTTCACGCGCCAGCCGAGAGACATACTGCTGCGCGCTTTCCCCTGCGCCGCGCATCTCTTCGATACCGGTAACGATACGCTCGAACGCAACGCCCAATTGGGCGAGCAGTTCCTGGCGGCGGGGTGAACCGGAAGCTAAGTATAGAGACGTCATAGAAACCTTTATTGCACTTATTGCACCGCGAACTGCTGGCGGATTTTACGCATCAGCAAGAACAGCCACGGCCAGAGCACGCCGTTGACTACACTACTCCAGAACACTTCAGGTCTGAAAGAGACGTTGATCACTAAAAACTCTGACCAGAAAACAATAATATCCACCACCAGCGAAAGCAACATCACCACCAGAGCCTGCTGCCAGAGCGCCAGATTGCGGAATAACTGAAATTTTAATGCGACCAGATACGCGATGATGCTCATCGACAGCGCCCGCACGCCAAGCGTGGAACCGCTAATCAGATCCAGTATGGCACCCATCACAAAGCCTGTGCCCACATTTACGCGGTGCGGCAGCGCGAGGATCCAGTACAGTAAAATGAGCAGCACCCAGTTTGGCCGAAAGACGATGATCTCCTCCGGCCAGGGCATGATTTGTAATAAAAGCGCGATGAGAAACGAGAGCCAGATAACCCAGCGACCCTGGCTACGATAGCTCGCCACTACTGACCTCCCGACGGACGTGGCTGAGGCGACGCTGGCTGCGGCGGCGTTACGGGCGTCGTGGCGATCCCGGTCGCTGGCGCGGGCATTGGCGCAGGCGGCCCCATCATATCCGGCGAGGGCAGCACCTGAGGCATCATCTGCGTCAGGCGCTCATTCGCCACGCGATGCACATCTTCCGGCGTCATGGGATTTGATCCGTTACGGTCGGCGCCCCACAACAGCAGCAGATAGCGCAGACGCTGTAAACCGGCGGTTGGACGCGCCTGTATCACGGTATATGCCCGCTGTGTATCCAGCTTAACGGAGGAAACCACGGCCACCGGATAACCTTCCGGGAAGCGCCCGCCCAGCCCCGACGTCACCAGCACATCGCCAACGCGAATGTCGGTATTGGCTGGCAGGTGTTCGAGCTGTAAATCATCGGTGCAGCCGTTACCGGCGGCAATCACACGGATATCGTTACGCAGTACCTGAATCGGCAGCGCATGGGTCGCGTCGCAAATCAGTAATACACGGCTGGTCAGCTTCGCCACCGCGACCACCTGGCCAACAACGCCTTTATCGCTGATGACCGGCTGGCCTTCGTAAACGCCGTTCACGCTGCCTTTGTCGATAACCACCTGATCGCTGTAGGGATCGTTAACCGTCGAGATGACCTGCGTCACCATCTTTTGTTCATCCTGACGCAGCGGCGATCCCAGCAGCTCGCGCAGACGCGCATTCTCCTGTTTGTACTGCCCGAGCATCAGCAGCTCGCTGTTTTTCAGCAGCAGTTCCTGACGCAGCGCCCGGTTTTCAAGCTCAAGCTGGTCGCGCGAAGCCAGCGTTTGCGAGACGCCATCAAGCAGTTCACGGGGACCATTGGAAATAAAGTAGAAAGGACTGACGGCGGTATCCATGTACGTGCGGATTTGACTGAACGTACCCAGACGGCTGTCGGCGATAATGACGCCGAGCGCCACCAGCACCGCCAGGATAAGGCGAATCTGTAGCGACGGGCCACGGCTAAAAATTGGCTTCATAAGTTTGCGTATTCTCGTATCAGATTCGGCAGAGGCGCCAGACACGCCCCTGCCTGCATCCGATTACTCTTCGCTGAACAGGTCGCCGCCGTGCATGTCGATCATTTCCAGCGCTTTGCCGCCGCCACGCGCCACACAGGTCAGCGGGTCTTCAGCGACAACAACTGGAATACCGGTTTCTTCCATTAACAGGCGGTCAAGATTGCGCAGCAGCGCGCCACCGCCGGTGAGCACCATGCCGCGCTCGGAGATATCAGACGCCAGTTCCGGCGGGCACTGTTCCAGCGCAACCATCACCGCGCTCACGATACCGGTCAGCGGTTCCTGCAGCGCTTCCAGGATTTCATTGGAGTTCAGGGTAAAGCCGCGTGGAACGCCTTCCGCCAGGTTACGACCACGCACTTCGATTTCGCGCACTTCGTCACCCGGGTAAGCGGAACCGATTTCGTGCTTAATACGTTCTGCGGTCGCTTCACCGATCAGAGAGCCGTAGTTACGGCGGACGTAATTGATGATTGCTTCGTCGAAGCGGTCGCCGCCGATACGCACAGATGACGAATAAACGACGCCGTTCAGAGAGATAACGGCCACTTCCGTCGTCCCGCCACCGATATCCACCACCATGGAACCGGTTGCCTCAGAAACCGGCAGGCCTGCGCCGATAGCGGCAGCCATTGGTTCTTCGATCAGGAACACTTCACGGGCGCCTGCGCCCTGCGCGGATTCACGAATAGCACGGCGTTCAACCTGGGTCGCGCCAACCGGCACACACACCAGCACGCGCGGGCTTGGACGCATAAAGCTGTTGCTATGCACTTGCTTGATGAAGTGCTGGAGCATTTTTTCAGTCACGAAGAAGTCGGCGATCACGCCGTCTTTCATGGGGCGAATCGCAGCAATATTGCCCGGCGTACGGCCCAGCATCTGCTTCGCATCATGACCTACTGCAGCCACGCTTTTCGGCGAACCGGCACGATCCTGACGAATGGCCACAACGGAAGGCTCATTCAATACGATGCCTTGTCCTTTTACATAAATAAGGGTATTCGCGGTACCCAGGTCAATGGACAAGTCATTGGAAAACATGCCACGAAATTTTTTCAACATACTAAGGGATAATCCTGAAAGCTGGGGCGGAAAACAAAATCCGCTTACTTTACCAACCACACGCAGCAGCGACAAGGCGCAAAAATCATCTGCTACGGTGAAAATTAGTGCAGTTCGTTTCCTCTGTTACAAATCTCTACCTGAGTCCCTCAGGGCTGAGCTTTTCAGCAGCAATCCTCGCTTTCATTTGCAACCTGTTTAAGGTCATTCACCTGCATATGTGCTGCAACACCCTGGCGAGCAGACAAGCACACCCCCATGAAAGCACAGCGCGCGTTATTCTACGTGAAAACTGAACAAACGGCAGGTCAAACCGAGTATCTTTGAGAATATTTTTTCACGTTTGTATCCAGCGGTTGGGAGGAGGCAAAGAAATCCCCCTGTCCGCCCGCAACGCCGCGGGCTGTCAGCGTCTGCCACTCGCCACGCGACCGTACCCCTGTCGCGTAAACCTGGGTATGGGTGCCCGAACAGGCTTCCACCAGGCTTTGCACCAGTAACTGGTTCTCTGTTCGCTTCTCAATGTTTCTGACCAATCCCGGATGGAGCTTGAGTAATTCCACATTGAGCTCTTTGATCCAACTGGTGCTGACCAACGTTAAACCCGCCTGGGTTACCGCCACCCGAACGCCTAACGCATTCACCAGACGAATAACTGGCTGTAACCGGCTGATGTGTTGACCCACATCTGCCTCTGCAAGTTCAATAATTATGCGTTTACGTTGTGATTTTTCACACTGCATCAAGGTATCACGCAGCCAGCGTTGAAAACGCGGGCGAATCAGCGACTCGACGGTGACCTGAATCGCCAGATTTTCTTCCGGCCAGTAGCCCAGGAGCGGAATGACCCGGCTGATCTGCAGACGGTCATACTCTTCCGACAGGCCGAACTGAAGCACCATCGGCATATATTCCGCCGAGCTAACCTCTTCATGGCCGTCAAAAATGCGGCACATCAGTTCCCGGTGGTGAACGCGCCCTTCACGGGTAACCGCTGGCTTTTGATAAATGCGCGGCCCGCCGCGACTGAGCATTTGTTCAATCAGGGTGCGCCAGCGTACGTTGCCGCGCCCTTTTTCCGGCAGCGTATCATCGTACACCGCCCAACTATTTCCGCCCTGCAAAACCGCGTTGCGGGTGGCCGCTTCCGCATGTTCCATCACCTGTTCGGTCGACTGGCCGCTACGCCAGGCGCAAATGCCGATATGGAACATATCGTCGCGATCGAGCATTTTATTGGTTGGCAGCGCATCGACCGCTTTCAGAAGTTGCCCGGCGACGCTCTCCGCCTCTTTCAGGGTACGGTGCGGCAACAGCACGGCGAAGTCACTGCGATGGTAACGCGCCAGCAGCGCGCCCGGAAAGCGCAGGATAAAGGTGGATAACAAATTGATCAGGCTGAACAGTTCTTCTTCGGCGAGGTTGCGTCCCCAACTGTCACGCAGCAAATTGAAGTCCGGCAGACGAATCATCATCACCACCCCATGAGCGCCGACCTTTTCTTGATCGTCCAGCAATGTCGCCAGTTGGTTATCAAAAAAGAGACGGTTGCTGAGGCCGGTTTTGGTGTCCTGAGCCGCGTACGAGCGAATAAGCGTATCGAGTCGGCTGCGTTGCTCCTGCGCGCTCTGGATCTCGGAGAGCAGCATGTCCAGCGCGCTGCTGGTGCGCGCCGGCCATTCATACACGCTGCCGCGAACATTCGGTCCGCGTTCGCCGTTCAGGATCCGCGTAGAACGCACCTCCAGTAGCTCCTGGCCGGAAAGTTGGCGCTGCAGCCAGCGCACAGCCAGAAACAGCATCAGGATAATAAAACCGATCGCCAGCGTGAGCGGCGCGGTGGTCATCAGCGAATGAAAATAATTCCCCATCGGATCCTGATAAACCAGATCCATCGTCATGCCCGGATGTTTTAACAGCGGTACCGACAGTTCCCGGAACATATTACTGGTGCCAACCGGACGGTAGCTGCTGGCGCGCGTCTGGGTAAAGATCGTTTTTTCACCCTGGCGCAAATCAAGCCGGACGATATCCGCAGACATCATCAGTTCGTTGATGTGTGGTGACAGCGCGTTGAAATCGCGCGAAACGAGATGCGTATCGATAGCAGTGGCGACCGCCTGCACGCGATGACTCATTTTGTACTGGATGGCATTGTAAAAACTCAGCGAGCAGCCGATCAGGGTGACAAAAATGGTCAACCCGGTGAGTAGCGTAACAAAAGCTGAGAATTTCGTCGTTAATCGCATCCTTGTGTTAACTCCGCCAGTAAATTGCGACACGAAAATGCATAACCAAACGCGAAATCCGCCTGGTTGCGCAAAGAGTGAGTGCATACTACCAAATCAGGTGTATCTGGCAATTTATTGCGTTGAATCGACGTCACGTTTCAATTAGCGAGTATAGTCTTCAGGAATCATTTTCCAATCCACTACGCAACATTGAGGACAGGTTATGCAGGCTTTGATATTGGAACAGCAGGACGGTAAAACCCTCGCATCCGTGCAGACGCTTGAAGAAAGCCGGTTGCCGGAAGGCGATGTTACCGTGGACGTGCACTGGTCCAGTCTGAACTACAAAGATGCGCTCGCGATCACCGGAAAGGGAAAAATTATCCGTCATTTTCCGATGATTCCTGGAATTGATTTCGCTGGCACTGTGCGCGCAAGCGAGGATCCGCGTTTTCATGCCGGTCAGGACGTTTTACTGACCGGATGGGGCGTTGGCGAGAATCATTGGGGCGGTCTGGCCGAGCAGGCGCGCGTCAAAGCGGACTGGCTGGTGGCGATGCCGAAAGGCCTGGATAGCCGTAAGGCAATGGTGATCGGTACGGCGGGCTTCACCGCCATGCTCTGCGTAATGGCTCTGGAAGAGGCCGGTATCCGTCCTGAAGATGGCGAAATCGTGGTGACCGGCGCCAGCGGCGGCGTGGGCAGTACGGCTGTCGCCCTGTTGCATAAGCTGGGTTATCAGGTCGTTGCCGTATCGGGTCGTGAAAGCACCCATGCTTATCTGAAACAACTTGGCGCCCAGCGCATTTTGGGACGCGACGAGTTCGCCGAGTCTCGCCCGCTGGAAAAACAGCTGTGGGCAGGCGCGGTGGATACCGTTGGCGATAAGGTGCTGGCAAAAGTTCTGGCACAGATGAACTACGGGGGTTGCGTGGCGGCCTGTGGCCTGGCGGGCGGTTTTGCCCTGCCGACAACGGTGATGCCGTTTATTCTGCGCAACGTGCGTTTGCAGGGTGTGGATTCCGTGATGACGCCGCCCGCCCGCCGCGCCCAGGCCTGGGAACGACTGGTTCGTGACCTGCCGGAAAGCTTCTACGCGCAAGCCACAACGGAGATCGCGCTGGCCGACGCGCCGAAATTCGCCGACGCCATCATGAACAATCAGGTTCAGGGCCGTACGCTGGTCAAGGTTAAATAAGCCGTAGCGCTGCAAAAATTTACATATAAATAACGAAATTTCTCAGCGCATTGACAGACTCCCTGCCATAGTAACTACGCGTTATGCGTATGCCGGGAGTCTGTTATGAAAAAATACCGTCCACTTACTGAAGCCGATGTCACCGCCGAATCGGCTTTTTTTATGCATCGCCGCCAGGTGCTTAAAGCCCTGGGCATCAGCGCTGCCGCCCTCTCGCTCCCTACAACGGCGCAGGCCGATCTGTTGGGATGGTTTAAAGGCAACGATCGCCCCCCCGCGCCTGCCGGAAAGCCGCTCGACTTCAGTAAACCCAGCGAGTGGCAAAACAGCCTGCCTTTAACGCCGGAAGATAAGGTCACTGGCTATAACAACTTCTATGAATTCGGACTGGATAAAGCCGATCCGGCGGCCAATGCCGGCAGCATGAAAACCGATCCCTGGACGCTGAAAATCAGCGGAGAGGTCGCTAAACCCCTGACGCTGGACCACGACGCCTTAACCACCCGCTTTCCTTTAGAAGAACGCATTTATCGGATGCGCTGCGTCGAGGCCTGGTCAATGGTGGTACCGTGGATTGGCTTTCCTTTACACAAGCTGCTCGCGCTTGTCGAACCCACCAGCAATGCCCGTTATGTGGCGTTCGAGACGCTTTACGCGCCGGACGATATGCCGGGACAAAAAGATCGTTTTATCGGCGGCGGGTTGAAGTATCCCTACGTTGAAGGCCTGCGGCTTGACGAAGCCATGCACCCGCTTACCCTGCTCACCGTTGGCGTCTACGGTAAAGCGCTACCGCCGCAAAACGGCGCGCCCATCCGTCTGACAGTGCCGTGGAAATATGGCTTCAAAGGCATTAAATCGATCGTTAGCATCAAACTCACCCGCGAACGACCGCCGACCACCTGGAATCTCGCCGCCCCGGATGAGTACGGTTTTTACGCCAACGTGAATCCGCACGTCGATCATCCGCGCTGGTCGCAGGCCACGGAGCGATTTATCGGTACGGGCGGGATCCTTGACGTTAAGCGCCAGCCGACCTTGCTGTTCAACGGCTATGGCGAGCAGGTGGCGTCGTTATACCGGGGACTGGATCTGCGGGAGAACATATAAGTGCGGCTGAATGCAAAACAGATGACCTGGCTGAAAATCCTCCTTCACCTGGCGGGAATTGTGCCGTTGCTTTGGCTGTTCTGGGCAATTAACAGCGGCGGGTTAAGCGCCGATCCGGTGAAAGATATTCAACATTTTACCGGTAGGACCGCTCTGAAATTTCTCCTGGCGACCTTGTTGGTCACGCCGCTGGCGCGTTACGCTAAACAGCCCTTATTGATACGCACGCGGCGTTTGCTGGGGCTATGGTGTTTTGCCTGGGTCACGCTGCATTTAACCAGCTATGCGATGTTGGAGTTGGGCATTCAGAATCTGGGTTTACTGGGTCGCGAATTGATTACGCGCCCGTATTTGACGCTGGGCATTATCAGCTGGCTTATTTTGCTGGCGCTGACGCTGACCTCCACGCAGGCGGCGCAGCGCAAGCTGGGCAAACGCTGGCAATTGCTGCATAACGTCGTCTATCTGGTGGCGATCCTCGCCCCTTTACATTATCTCTGGTCAGTGAAGGTTTTATCCCCGCAACCCGTTATTTACGCCCTGCTGGCGCTGGCGCTTTTAGCCTGCCGTTACAAGAAGTTTCGCCAGTGGTGGCGCTAGTTCAGCGAAGTGTGCTGTCGGTTACAAAACGCAGAGACTCAGATGTTATTTACGTGTTAGCGGTTGATTATCTTCCCTGATAAGACCAGTATTTAGCTGCCAATTGCTACGAAATCGTTATAATGTGCGACCCTGACCTCCCGGAAGGCGTTTTTAAGCCGCTGAAAGGGTGACAATCGCGCTTTGAAGGTATATTTTGTTTTTTGCCGGAGGATTGCCGCAAATCGCAGCATTTTGACCGACAAGTCTCACTTGAGGCGTAAAGGCGAAATAGTCCGACGTCCTGACAGGCAAACGCGCTGTTGCCGTTGGGACTCACGCTTTACAGACAGCGGTAACCCCTCTGTCACAATCACACTAAACAAAGAGTACGGAACCCACTCATGGATATTCGTAAGATTAAAAAACTGATCGAGCTGGTTGAAGAATCAGGCATCTCCGAACTGGAAATTTCTGAAGGCGAAGAATCTGTACGCATCAGTCGTGCAGCGCCGGCAGGCAGCTTCCCGGTTATGCAACAGGCTTACGCTGCGCCAGTGATGCAGCAGCAACCGGCTCTGTCTAACGCAGTTGCTCCGGCAGCAGAAGCGCCGGCAGCCGCCGCAGCGGAAATCAGTGGTCACATCGTACGTTCCCCAATGGTTGGTACTTTCTACCGCACCCCGAGCCCGGACGCCAAAGCGTTCATCGAAGTGGGTCAGAAAGTCAACGTCGGCGATACCCTGTGCATCGTCGAAGCCATGAAAATGATGAACCAGATCGAAGCAGACAAATCAGGTACTGTGAAAGCGATCCTGGTCGAAAGTGGTCAGCCGGTAGAATTTGACGAGCCGCTGGTCGTCATCGAGTAACGAGGCGAACATGCTGGATAAAATTGTTATCGCCAACCGTGGCGAGATTGCACTGCGTATTCTTCGTGCCTGTAAAGAACTGGGCATCAAGACCGTGGCCGTGCACTCAAGCGCGGACCGCGATTTAAAACACGTATTGCTGGCGGATGAGACGGTCTGTATTGGCCCGGCTCCGTCCGTAAAAAGCTATCTGAACATCCCGGCGATCATCAGCGCCGCCGAAATCACCGGCGCGGTCGCGATTCACCCGGGTTACGGCTTCCTCTCTGAGAACGCCAACTTTGCCGAGCAGGTTGAACGTTCCGGCTTTATCTTCATCGGCCCGAAAGCCGACACTATTCGCCTGATGGGCGACAAAGTGTCTGCGATTACCGCCATGAAGAAAGCAGGCGTACCGACTGTACCGGGTTCTGACGGCCCGCTGACCGATGATATGGATGCGAACCGCGCCCATGCTAAACGCATCGGTTACCCGGTGATCATCAAAGCCTCCGGCGGCGGCGGCGGTCGCGGTATGCGCGTGGTGCGCAGCGATGCTGAACTGGCGCAGTCCATTTCCATGACCAAGGCGGAAGCGAAAGCGGCTTTCAGCAATGACATGGTGTACATGGAGAAATACCTCGAAAACCCACGCCACATCGAAATTCAGGTGCTGGCTGACGGTCAGGGGAACGCGATCTATCTGGCGGAACGTGACTGCTCCATGCAGCGTCGTCACCAGAAAGTCGTCGAAGAAGCGCCAGCGCCGGGCATTACCCCGGAACTGCGTCGCTACATCGGCGAGCGTTGCGCGAAAGCGTGCGTCGATATCGGCTATCGCGGGGCGGGTACCTTTGAGTTCCTGTTCGAAAACGGCGAGTTCTACTTCATTGAGATGAATACCCGTATTCAGGTTGAACATCCGGTTACCGAAATGATTACCGGCGTCGATCTGATCAAAGAACAGCTGCGTATTGCAGCCGGTCAGCCCCTGTCCATCAAACAGGAAGAAGTTGTGGTTCGCGGCCATGCGGTGGAATGCCGTATCAACGCCGAAGACCCGAATACCTTCCTGCCAAGCCCCGGCAAAATCACGCGTTTCCATGCGCCTGGCGGCTTTGGCGTGCGCTGGGAGTCCCATATCTACGCCGGTTACACCGTACCGCCGTACTATGATTCCATGATCGGCAAGCTCATCTGCTACGGCGAAAACCGTGACGTGGCGATTGCCCGCATGAAGAACGCCCTGCAGGAGCTGATCATCGACGGTATCAAAACCAACGTTGATTTGCAGACCCGCATTATGAACGACGAGCACTTCCAGAATGGTGGCACGAACATCCACTACCTGGAGAAAAAACTCGGTCTGAACGAGAAGTAAGTCAGCGTTTATGCGAAAAGGCCGGGCAACCCGGCCTTTTTTATTTCTGGGGATCGCCAGGCCCCATCATGTACAATCCCCGCTTTCTTCATCCACAAGGGACAAAAAATGGACAAACGTTTTGTTCAGGCCCATAAAGAAGCGCGCTGGGCGCTGTGGCTGACCCTTCTTTATCTTGCTGCATGGTTAGTGACTGCTTACTTACCAGGCGTAGCGCCGGGTTTCACCGGGCTGCCCCATTGGTTTGAGATGGCCTGCCTGTTGACGCCGCTGATCTTCATTCTGCTGTGCTGGGCAATGGTAAAATTTATCTATCGCGACATTCCGCTGGAGGATGACGATGCAGCTTGAAGTCATTCTGCCGCTGGTTGCCTACCTGGTTGTGGTATTTGCCATTTCTGTTTATGCCATGCGTAAAAGGCAGACCGGCTCATTTCTGAATGAATATTTCCTCGGCAGCCGCTCAATGGGCGGGGTTGTGCTGGCCATGACCCTGACCGCGACCTATATCAGCGCCAGTTCATTTATTGGTGGCCCGGGCGCCGCCTACAAATACGGGCTGGGCTGGGTTCTGCTGGCAATGATTCAGCTCCCCGCTGTCTGGCTCTCGCTGGGCGTCCTCGGTAAAAAGTTCGCCATTCTCGCGCGCCGTTATAATGCCGTGACCCTTAATGACATGCTGTTTGCCCGCTACCAAAGCCGACTGCTGGTGTGGCTGGCGAGTCTCAGCCTGCTGGTGGCCTTTGTCGGGGCGATGACAGTGCAGTTCATCGGCGGCGCGCGGTTGCTGGAAACGGCGGCGGGTATTCCTTACGAAACCGGGCTGCTGATTTTCGGGGTCAGTATCGCGCTGTACACCGCCTTTGGCGGCTTTCGCGCCAGCGTGCTGAACGACACCTTGCAAGGGTTGGTGATGCTTATTGGTACGATCGTTCTGCTGGTCGGTATCGTGCACGCCGCAGGCGGTGTAGGACACGCGGTTGCAACCCTCGAGGCCATTAATCCGCAACTGATCTCCCCTCAGGGGGCGGATGATATCCTGTCTCCCGCCTTTATGACCTCGTTCTGGGTGTTGGTGTGCTTTGGCGTGATCGGGCTGCCGCATACGGCGGTACGCTGTATTTCGTATAAAGACAGCAAGGCCGTGCATCGCGGGATGATCATCGGCACCATCGTGGTCGCGATCCTGATGTTCGGGATGCACCTTGCGGGCGCGCTGGGACGCGCGGTGATCCCGGACCTGACGGTGCCGGATCTGGTGATTCCCACGCTGATGGTCAAGGTGTTGCCGCCTTTCGCTGCCGGGATCTTCCTGGCTGCGCCAATGGCGGCGATTATGTCGACGATCAATGCGCAATTGCTGCAGAGTTCCGCTACGATCATTAAAGATCTCTACCTCAATATTCGCCCGGATCACGCGGAAAATGAGACGCGGCTGAAGCGTATGTCCGCGGCGATCACCTTGATCCTGGGAGCGCTGTTATTGCTGGCGGCCTGGAAGCCGCCAGAGATGATTATCTGGCTGAATCTGCTGGCGTTTGGCGGACTGGAAGCGGTATTCCTGTGGCCTCTGGTGCTTGGGCTGTACTGGGAGCGCGCAAACGCAACCGGGGCGTTGAGCGCGATGATCGTCGGTGGTGGGCTATACGCCATCCTCGCCACCCTGAATATTCAGTATCAGGGCTTTCACCCGATAGTGCCCTCGCTACTGCTAAGTCTGCTGGCCTTTCTGGTCGGAAACCGTTTCGGTTCCCCCGCACCACAGGCCGCCGTATTGTCTACTGATAAATAAAGAGTTTTGCCATGCCATGGATCCAATTAAAACTGAATACCACCGGTGCGAATGCGGAAGATCTGAGTGATGCGTTAATGGAAGCAGGCGCTGTTTCCATTACCTTCCAGGATACCCACGACACGCCGGTTTTCGAGCCATTGCCGGGCGAAACCCGCCTGTGGGGCGACACTGACGTGATCGGCCTGTTTGACGCCGAGACGGACATGAAAGAGGTGGTCGCGATTCTTGAGAATCATCCGCTGCTTGGCGCGGGTTTTGCCCATAAAATCGAACAGTTAGAAGATAAAGACTGGGAGCGCGAATGGATGGAAAACTTCCACCCGATGCGCTTTGGCGAACGCCTGTGGATCTGCCCCAGCTGGCGTGAAGTCCCCGACGAAAACGCGGTCAACGTCATGCTCGACCCGGGACTGGCGTTCGGCACCGGCACACATCCAACGACCTCCCTGTGCCTGCAGTGGCTGGACAGCCTCGATTTAACCGGTAAAACCGTGATCGACTTCGGCTGTGGCTCCGGCATTCTGGCGATTGCGGCGCTGAAGCTTGGGGCGGCGAAAGCCATCGGCGTGGACATTGATCCGCAGGCGATTCAGGCCAGTCGCGACAACGCCGAACGTAACGGCGTTTCCGATCGCCTGGCGCTTTACCTGCCGCAGGATCAACCAGAAGCCCTGAAAGCCGACGTGGTGGTCGCTAATATCCTTGCTGGCCCGTTACGCGAGCTGGCGCCGTTAATCAGCGTCCTGCCCGTTACAGGCGGTTTGCTGGGCCTTTCCGGTATCCTCGCCAGCCAGGCGGAAAGCGTCTGCGAAGCCTATGCCGACCTCTTCGCCCTCGATCCGGTAGTGGAAAAAGAGGAGTGGTGCCGGATCACCGGAATAAAACAGTAATCCCTTTTTTCCAATATGGCCTGTTCGCAGGCCTTTTTTTCGGTTTTTTACCTCTTTCCCATCGCCTTCCATTCGCTAAAATAGTGACGTAACCCATTGAAGTTACACATATAAAAATCATATACATTCATTGGAAGAATACGATGAACCATTCTTTGAGCAAGGCAGCGCTTCTGGCGCTAAGTATCATGCCGTTTACGGCACTGGCCTCACACTGGACCTATGAAGGCGAAGGCGCCCCGGAGCACTGGGGTACGCTGAGTGAGGAATATAAAACCTGTCAGACAGGAATGAATCAGTCCCCGGTTAATATCGACCATACGGTCAATGCCCATCTGAGTCCGCTGGCTACCCACTATGTTGATGGCCCTGTCACGCTGATCAACAACGGGCATACCATTCAGGCCGGGTTAAAATCCACCACTGCGGATACCGTAACGATCGATGGCCAACCATTCACGTTGCAGCAGTTTCACTTCCATGCGCCGAGCGAAAACACCGTTCACGGTAAGCATTACGCCATGGAGATGCATCTGGTGCATAAAGATGCGAAAGGGGCGATTACCGTCGTCGCCGTCATGTTCGACAAAGGTGCCGCCAATAGCGAGCTGGAAAAGCTGTGGGCGACGATGCCGGAAAAAGCCGCTCAGGACGTCAAGATTACCACCCAGATGGACCTGAACGCGCTGTTGCCAAAAGAGAAATCTTACTGGCGTTTCAGCGGCTCTCTGACCACACCGCCCTGCTCTGAAGGCGTGACCTGGATCGTTCTTAAGCATCCGCTGACCCTCTCTGCGGCACAGCTGGAGAAGTTCAGCCACACCATGCACCATGACAATAGCCGCCCGGCACAGCCGCTGAATGGCCGCGTGGTGGTTGAGTAAACGACGACACCGTAAACGTTCATGCCTGAAATGAGAGCATAGTCACACTATGACCTGCTAATCTGCTGGTTAATTCAGCAGATTATCTTGTCAGCACCTGTGGTATCGAAGAAAAAATGAGAAGTTACGCAAAATAATACGCGTACAGAAATTCGACACATTTTTTTAATTTAATGATTTATAAAGCTAATTATTCAAGTCACCTTCGTTTAACGGTGATTCTTTGATCCATCTCAGAGGATTGGTCAAAGTTTGGCCTTTCATCTCGTGCAAAAAATGCGTAATATACGCCGCCTTGCAGTCACAGTATGGTCATTTCTTAACTCATGCGCATCGGACAATACCAGCTCAGAAATCGCCTGATCGCAGCGCCAATGGCTGGCATCACTGACAGACCCTTTCGGACGCTGTGCTACGAGATGGGAGCAGGATTGACCGTATCCGAGATGATGTCTTCTAACCCGCAGGTTTGGGAAAGCGACAAGTCCCGGCTACGGATGGTGCACGTTGATGAGTCAGGAATTCGCACGGTGCAAATTGCCGGTAGCGACCCTGTTGAGATGGCCGATGCCGCACGTATCAACGTGGAAAGCGGCGCCCAGATTATTGATATCAATATGGGGTGTCCGGCTAAAAAAGTGAATCGCAAGCTCGCAGGTTCAGCCCTCTTGCAGTACCCGGAATTAGTGAAGTCAATACTAACCGAGGTCGTCAGAGCAGTGGACGTTCCTGTCACCCTGAAGATTCGCACCGGCTGGGCTCCGGAACACCGTAACTGCGTAGAGATTGCCCAACTGGCTGAAGACTGTGGCATTCAGGCTCTGACCATTCATGGACGCACCCGCGCCTGTTTGTTCAATGGAGATGCTGAGTACGACAGTATTCGGGCAGTTAAGCAGAAAGTTTCCATTCCGATTATCGCGAATGGCGACATTACTGACCCGCTTAAAGCCAGAGCTGTGCTCGACTATACGGGGGCTGATGCCCTGATGATAGGCCGCGCAGCTCAGGGAAGACCCTGGATCTTCCGGGAAATCCAGCATTATCTGGACACTGGGGAGCTGCTGTCCCCCCTGCCTTTGGCAGAGGTTAAGCGCTTGCTTTGTGCGCATGTTCGGGAATTGCATGACTTTTATGGCCAGGCAAAAGGGTACCGAATTGCGCGTAAACACGTCTCCTGGTATCTCCAGGAGCACGCTCCAAATGACCAGTTTCGGCGCACATTCAACGCCATTGAAGACGCCAGCGAACAGCTGGAGGCGTTGGAGGCATACTTCGAAAATTTTGCGTAATGAAATAAAGAGCTGACAGAACTATGTTCGAACAACGCGTAAATTCTGACGTACTGACCGTTTCTACCGTTAACTCTCAGGATCAGGTAACTCAAAAGCCCCTGCGTGACTCGGTTAAACAGGCACTGAAGAACTATTTTGCTCAACTGAACGGTCAGGATGTTAATGACCTCTATGAGCTGGTACTGGCTGAAGTTGAACAGCCCCTGTTGGACATGGTGATGCAATACACCCGCGGTAACCAGACCCGTGCTGCTCTGATGATGGGCATCAACCGTGGTACGCTGCGTAAAAAATTGAAAAAATACGGCATGAACTGATACTAATCAGTTAACTGTCTGATATAAAAGGCGCTACTCGGCATGGGGAAGCGCCTTTTTTATACGCATTTCTTGTGGAGTAGAGATGAAAACGGGAGTTGAACCACACTACTTTGGCAATGAATCGACGTCGGTCATTCACGGAGATGCGTTAGCCGAACTCAAGAAATTACCTACTGAAAGCGTCGACTTAATTTTTGCCGATCCGCCCTATAACATCGGAAAAGATTTTGACGGCATGCGGGAAGCCTGGGACGCGGACGTTTTCCTCGCCTGGCTGTTCGAATGCATTGAAGAGTGTCATCGGGTACTGAAAAAGCAGGGCACGATGTACATCATGAACAGCACCGAGAACATGCCATATATTGATCTCAAGTGCCGGAATCTGTTTACCATCAAGAGCCGGATCGTCTGGTCCTACGACAGCTCAGGCGTACAGGCAAAGAAATATTTCGGCTCAATGTACGAACCGATCCTGATGATGGTAAAAGACGCCAAAAATTACACCTTCAATAGCGAAGCGATTCTGGTTGAGACAAAAACCGGCGCTAAACGAGCGTTGATCGACTACCGTAAAAACCCGCCTCAGCCCTACAACACGCAAAAAGTCCCGGGAAACGTCTGGGAGTTTCCCCGTGTGCGTTACCTGATGAATGAATATGAAAACCATCCGACGCAAAAGCCTGTCGCCCTGTTAAAGCGGATCATATTGGCCTCCTCAAACCCTGGCGATACCGTCCTTGATCCTTTCGCAGGCAGCTTTACCACCGGCGCGGTGGCGCTGGAGACAGGACGGAAGTTCATTGGTATTGAGGTAAATGATGAATACGTCAAGATAGGCCTGCGACGCATGAATGTGACCTCGCACTTCACCAGCGATGAGCTTGCGAAAGTGAAAAAAAGGAAGACGAAAAATTTGTCGAAAAAGAGCCGGACGGGGCCCAAAACGCTCAGCGTCGTGACAAAGTAAAAGCATTGTAAGCCCGCTTTTCAGAGCGCATTTTTCGTGTATATTTCCAGCACGCTTGGGCATGAATACACAGGATTGGACAATGATTCGCAAGTATTGGTGGCTGGTTGTTTTTGCGGTCTCCGTTTTTATCTTTGATGCGTTACTGATTCAGTGGATCGAGCTTATCACCACGGAATCCGACAAGTGTCGCAACATGGACTCGGTGAATCCCCTAAAGTTAGTCAACTGTGCCGACCTGCAATAGCGTCACGTTTTTGAATTGGGGAAATGATTATATTTCCCCGTGAATATTGGTTGGTTTTATTAATTGCCTGACATTTCCGTCCGGGCTTAACATGCTTAATACGTTATCCACCAGCGCAGGCGCCTGCTCATAAAGATTATAACTGGCAGGGTTCATTAACCAGTTTTTAAGGATGCCGCTAAAACTGCCGCAAATAATGATTAAGGCCACGTCCAGATCAAGGGTTCCGGGTATCATGCCCTCCGCTATACAGGCCTGTAATGCCTCGCGTAACGCCTGCTGGTTAAAACCTATTTTCTCACGTATTTCCCGCTCAGATATCATGTCATCCTGAAATTCACATTTATGATATAAGATTTGTAATAAAGCCTGCTGTCGTGGAACGTCGGCAATATATTGCAATGCGACGATAAACTTCTCACGCAGTTGTTGTAACGGGTTTTCTGCATTCAGCGCAGTGACTCGTTCCTGAATAAGATCGCGCAAAGGGGGTTGCTGCTGCCACACTTCGTTAAACAACTGCGTCTTGTTGCTGAAGTGCCAGTAGATTGCGCCACGCGTGACCTGGGCGGCGTCGGCAATATCATTGAGCGTGGTGTTGCCTACGCCCCGTGCGGCAAACTGTGTAATGGCCGTTTCAATTAAATGTTGTCGCGTTTTAAGGGCATCAGCCTTGGTTTTTTTTGCCATGGAGTATCACATCAGAGTCGGAGTAATTATTACGCCAGTAAAGCCGTTCTGGAAAAGCCGACTGTAACATCTCAGACCCGCGCACACGAAATAAAAGCCTGATTGTGACGCACAAATCATTCAAATAAATAGAGTGCGCGAATGCCAATAGATAAATTATTCACACAAGGAATGTATATTTCAAAATATATTAACTCGCAATAAAGAATGTCTAAATTCGACAGGGCAATTCGGTAAGCCAGTGTTCCTTTTTTGCTTTTACGTGCCGTTGCGCCAACCTAAAAATAAGTATTACTTACATCGCGACCCAATAATTTGTAGGATAGCAAGCTGTTATTTTTTCGCGCACGTTACCGCCTTACCGTTATCCGGTAAATAACGAGCTATTGGTTTTTAAGGAACAGTAATGACGAAACATGCCAGGTTTTCACTCCTGCCCTCATTCATTATCATCTCTGCTGCGCTGCTGGCCGGTTGTAACGATCAGGGAGAGCAACAAGCGCATGCCAGCGAGCCGCAAGTGACCGTACACGTGGTCAACACCGCACCATTAGCCGTGACCACAGAATTACCGGGACGCACCACAGCCTTCCGCATTGCCGAGGTTCGCCCGCAGGTTAGCGGTATTGTCCTTAAACGGAATTTCACCGAAGGTAGCGATGTCGAGGCCGGACAGTCGCTTTACCAGATCGATCCGGCAACCTATCAGGCCGACTATGACAGTGCGAAAGGCGAGCTGGCGAAAAGCGAAGCCGCTGCCGCCATCGCCCATTTGACGGTGAAACGCTATGTTCCGCTGGTTGGTACAAAGTACATCAGCCAACAGGAATACGATCAGGCCATTGCCGATGCGCGCCAGGCTGATGCCGCCGTCACAGCAGCAAAAGCCGCGGTGGAAAGCGCGCGTATCAATCTCGCTTATACCAAAGTCACCTCGCCGATAAGCGGACGGATTGGCAAATCAAGCGTCACCGAAGGCGCACTGGTGACTAACGGGCAGGCGACGGAACTGGCAACCGTACAGCAGCTCGACCCTATTTACGTCGATGTGACCCAATCCAGCAACGACTTCATGCGTCTGAAAGAATCTCTCGAACAAGGCAGTCTGCACAAGGATAACGCCAGCAGTAGCGTCGAGCTGGTCATGGAAAATGGCCAAGCGTATCCGCTAAAAGGCGCTTTACAGTTCTCTGATGTCACCGTTGACGAAAGCACCGGCTCAATCACCTTACGCGCCGTGTTCCCTAACCCGCAGCACACATTGCTGCCGGGCATGTTTGTCCGCGCGCGTATCGATGAAGGCGTGCAGCCAAACGCGATCCTCGTACCACAGCAAGGCGTCACACGAACCCCGCGCGGCGATGCCACGGTACTGGTCGTGAACAACGAAAGCAAAGTGGAATCCCGCCCCGTCATCGCTTCGCAGGCAATTGGCGACAAATGGCTGATAAGCGAAGGGTTACAGCCTGGCGATCGGGTGATCGTGAGCGGGTTGCAAAAAGCGCGTCCAGGCACCAAAGTGAAAGCCACGCCGGATACCGAAGCCCCTGCTGCACAAGCGGCGCAATAAGGTAAACGGACATGGCAAACTTTTTTATCAGGCGTCCTATTTTTGCCTGGGTACTGGCCATCATTCTGATGCTGGCGGGCGCCCTGGCCATTATGCAACTGCCCGTTGCGCAGTACCCCACCATCGCTCCACCGGCGGTTTCGATTTCCGCAAACTATCCGGGGGCAGATGCCCAGACGGTACAAGATACCGTGACTCAGGTTATCGAACAGAATATGAACGGTATCGATAACCTGATGTATATGTCCTCCACCAGCGACTCTGCGGGAAGCGTAACCATCACGCTGACCTTCGAGTCGGGTACCGATCCGGATATCGCTCAGGTTCAGGTTCAGAACAAACTGCAGCTGGCGACGCCGCTCCTGCCGCAGGAAGTTCAGCAGCAGGGAATTAGCGTTGAGAAGTCGAGCAGTAGCTTCCTGATGGTTGCAGGCTTTGTTTCCGATAATCCTCAGACCACCCAGGACGATATCTCCGACTATGTCGCCTCAAACGTTAAAGACTCCATCAGCCGTCTGAACGGCGTCGGTGACGTTCAACTGTTTGGCGCGCAGTATGCGATGCGCATCTGGCTGGATGCCAATCTCCTGAACAAATACCAGCTCACGCCGGTAGATGTTATCAACCAGTTGAAAGTGCAGAACGACCAAATCGCGGCCGGTCAGCTTGGCGGGACGCCCGCCCTGCCGGGACAACAGCTTAACGCCTCGATCATTGCGCAGACGCGCCTGAAAGATCCCGAAGAATTCGGCAAAGTCACGCTGCGCGTAAACAGCGACGGCTCCGTCGTGCGGTTGAAAGATGTCGCGCGCATTGAGCTTGGCGGAGAAAACTATAACGTTGTCGCTCGCATCAACGGTAAACCGGCATCCGGTCTGGGGATTAAACTGGCTACCGGCGCCAACGCCCTTGATACTGCCACCGCCATTAAGGCCAAACTGGTCGAGCTACAGCCCTTCTTCCCGGCGGGAATGAAAGTGGTTTACCCGTATGACACCACCCCGTTTGTGAAAATCTCCATTCATGAAGTGGTGAAAACACTTTTCGAAGCAATCGTACTGGTATTCCTGGTGATGTATCTGTTCCTGCAGAACATCCGCGCCACGCTGATCCCGACCATTGCCGTTCCGGTTGTCCTGTTGGGAACGTTTGCGGTACTGGCGGCATTTGGTTACTCGATAAACACCCTGACCATGTTCGGCATGGTGCTCGCCATCGGCCTGTTGGTCGATGACGCGATAGTGGTGGTTGAAAACGTCGAACGCGTGATGATGGAAGATAAGTTGCCTCCACGGGAAGCCACTGAGAAGTCCATGTCGCAGATTCAGGGCGCCCTGGTGGGGATCGCAATGGTGCTCTCCGCCGTGTTCATCCCGATGGCCTTCTTTGGCGGATCGACAGGCGCAATCTACCGCCAGTTCTCCATCACCATTGTGTCGGCAATGGCGCTCTCGGTGCTGGTCGCGTTGATCCTCACGCCTGCGCTCTGCGCGACGTTGCTTAAACCCGTCTCCGCTGAGCATCATGAGAAAAAGAGCGGTTTCTTCGGCTGGTTTAACGCCAAATTCGATCATAGCGTCAACCATTACACCAATAGCGTCAGCGGCATTGTCCACAACACCGGTCGTTACCTGCTAATCTATCTGCTGATTGTTGTCGGGATGGCGCTCCTGTTCGTACGCTTGCCGACATCCTTCTTGCCTGAAGAGGATCAGGGCGTGTTTCTGACCATGATCCAACTTCCTGCCGGGGCAACGCAGGAGCGCACGCAAAACGTGCTGGATCAAGTGACCCATTATTATCTGGACACCGAGAAAGCCAACGTTGAAAGCGTCTTTACCGTGAACGGCTTTAGCTTCAGCGGTCAGGGACAAAACTCGGGGATGGCCTTTGTGAGCCTCAAGCCCTGGGAGGAGCGTAGCGGCGAAGAAAACAACGTTGAATCGATTATCGCCCGGGCGACTCGCGCTTTCAGCCAGATCCGGGATGGCATGGTTTTCCCTTTCAACATGCCAGCAATTGTCGAGCTGGGTACCGCAACGGGCTTCGACTTTGAGCTTATCGACCAGGCGGGGCTGGGGCATAACGCGTTAACCCAGGCGAGAAACCAGCTTTTAGGAATGGTGGCTCAACATCCTGAAACGCTAGTACGCGTTCGCCCGAATGGGCTGGAAGACACTGCGCAGTTTAAGCTGGACGTCGATCAGGAAAAAGCGCAGGCGCTGGGCGTCTCGCTGTCCGATATCAACGAGACAATCTCTGCGGCGCTGGGCGGCTACTACGTTAACGACTTCATTGACCGTGGTCGTGTGAAGAAAGTCTATGTTCAGGCCGACGCCCAGTTCCGCATGTTGCCAGAGGACATCGATAATCTGTATGTGCGGAGCGCAAATGGAGAGATGGTGCCGTTCTCTACGTTTAGTTCGTCGCACTGGATTTACGGTTCGCCGCGTCTGGAACGTTACAACGGCCTGCCTTCAATGGAGATCCTGGGGGAAGCCGCCCCTGGAACCAGTTCCGGTGAGGCGATGGCCTTAATGGAAAGCATGGCTTCCAATCTTCCTGTGGGGATTGGCTATGACTGGACAGGAATGTCGTATCAGGAGCGGCTATCCGGAGACCAGGCGCCAGCGCTAATCGCCATCTCGTTTGTCGTCGTCTTCCTTTGCCTGGCCGCACTGTATGAAAGCTGGTCGATACCTTTCTCGGTGATGCTGGTTGTGCCGTTAGGTATTGTGGGGGTATTGCTCGCCGCAACGTTATTTGGGCAAAAGAATGACGTTTACTTTATGGTTGGGCTGTTAACCACCATTGGCCTGTCCGCAAAGAACGCGATCCTGATTGTCGAATTCGCGAAAGACTTAATGGATAAAGAAGGCAAAGGCGTTATTGAAGCGACCCTCTCTGCGTCACGTATGCGTTTACGTCCAATTCTCATGACGTCACTGGCCTTTATACTTGGCGTATTGCCGCTTGCGATCAGTAATGGCGCGGGTAGCGGCGCGCAAAATGCGGTCGGTATCGGCGTGATGGGCGGCATGGTTTCAGCAACCCTGCTGGCAATCTTCTTTGTGCCTGTCTTCTTCGTGGTCGTCAGAGGACGTTTTGGACGAACCCGCCAGTAACCGTGTCAACAAAGGCGTCTCAGGACGCCTTTGTGACATCCTGCCTTGTTCTTACTTTATGAATCGAATCATTATTTTGTTCTGTCCGGCAGGGTGTCATTACGCTTTTACCTGTATCACCATAATTAAGCCGTTTGAAAATGATTTCTGGTATCACCTTTAATTATCTTTTTCTCTTCATTGATTTACTTTTCTGTTAGCTCTGTAAATTTCCTACTGCTCATTTACGAAATACTTTTCTATTACTCACCCTGTCGATATTCACGTCCGAAATTAGTATTTCGATTTAGTGAATATGTTAAAAACATTTTGCTCCAAAATGTGGCTTACGTTTCATTTTCGCACTATTTAAGGGCGCTGCATGTATTTAATCCTGTCTACACTCTGGATATTGCGTCGTGCACGCTGACGCAAAACCTGGCACTCCCTTTGCTTATAAGAGTACGGCCAGGCCACAGACAGGTTTAAAACGTTGCATAACGTTCTCTATAACAATAATTCTCGCCACACAGGATGCATTATGAAAAAGATGATGATCGCCACGCTGGCTGCCGCCGGCGTGCTGCTTACGGTTGCAAATCAGGTACATGCGGGTGCAACCCTGGATGCCGTAAAAAAGAAAGGCTTCGTACAATGTGGGATCAGTGATGGACTGCCCGGTTTTTCTTACGCCGACGCGGAGGGGAAATTCTCGGGCATTGATGTCGACGTATGTCGCGGTGTCGCTGCTGCTGTGCTCGGCGACGACAGCAAAGTGAAATACACCCCGCTGACGGCCAAAGAGCGCTTCACCGCGTTACAGTCCGGCGAAGTGGATCTTCTCTCGCGGAATACGACCTGGACCTCCTCGCGTGACGCCGGGATGGGCATGTCATTTACCGGCGTAACCTATTACGACGGCATCGGTTTTCTGACACACAACAAAGCGGGTCTGAAAAGCGCGAAAGAACTTGATGGTGCGACTGTTTGTATTCAGGCAGGAACAGACACTGAGCTGAACGTGGCTGACTATTTTAAAGCAAATAAGATGAAGTATACCCCAGTGACCTTTGATCGCTCTGACGAGTCGGCAAAAGCGCTGGAGTCAGGACGTTGTGATACCCTCGCCTCCGACCAGTCTCAGCTTTACGCTCTGCGCATTAAACTAAGTAACCCAGGCGAATGGATCGTCCTGCCGGAGGTAATCTCCAAAGAGCCGCTTGGCCCTGTTGTCCGTCGCGGCGATGATGAATGGTTTGCTGTTGTACGCTGGACGCTATTTGCGATGCTAAATGCTGAAGAGATGGGCGTCACGTCGAAAAACGTTGATGAGAAAGCGGCTAACCCTGCAACGCCGGATATGGCTCATCTGTTGGGCAAAGAAGGGGATTACGGTAAAGACCTGAAACTCGATAACAAGTGGGCGTATAACATCATCAAGCAGGTGGGTAATTACGCTGAGATCTTTGAACGTAACGTGGGATCGGAAAGCCCGTTGAAGATCAAACGTGGGCAAAACAATCTCTGGAATAACGGCGGCATCCAGTACGCACCACCCGTACGTTAAGCCGTTGTGCTGTAACGAGCGCCGCACAGGCGGCGCTCAGTCCAGAGTCATGGTTACCGAGGCTTTCTTATGTTCCATCGCCGCTCTCACGCAAAAGGATCGCTCTCCTTTTCTCATCCTGTGGTCCGCGCGTGGCTGTTTCAAATTATCGCCATTCTTGCGGTCGTCGCCGTGGTTATTTACCTTGTTCACAATACGATTAATAACCTGAGCAATCGCGGCATTACTTCAGGTTTTGCGTTTCTTGACCGCAGTGCCGGGTTTGGTATTGTCCAGCACCTGATTGACTATCAACAGGGTGATACTTACGGGCGCGTTTTTCTGGTTGGTTTGCTTAACACCTTGTTGGTTTCCGCATTGTGTATTGTGTTTGCCTCCGTTCTCGGCTTTTTTCTCGGGCTGGCACGCCTTTCCGATAACTGGTTACTGCGCAAACTGTCGACGGTGTATATTGAGATCTTTCGCAACGTCCCCCCACTTTTGCAAATATTTTTCTGGTACTTCGCGGTGTTACGCAATTTGCCCGGCCCGCGGCAGGCTGTCAGCGCGCTGGATGCCGTGTTTCTGAGTAACCGGGGTCTCTATATTCCCTCTCCGCAATTGGGAGAAGGCATACTGCCTTTTACGATCTCAATTGCGCTCGCCGTTGCGATTTCCGTTGGGCTGTTTCGCTTCAATAAAATGCACCAGACAAAAACAGGACAGTTACGTAAAACCTGGCCTACTGCGCTGGGGCTGATTGTCCTGTTGCCACTGTTCGCCCACTGGCTTTTTGGCGCTGCGCTTCATTGGGACATCCCCGAATTGCGGGGGTTTAACTTCCGTGGCGGAATGGTGCTTATCCCCGAACTGGCGGCATTGACGCTGGCACTGTCGGTTTATACCTCGGCGTTTATTGCGGAAATCATTCGCGCGGGGATTCAGGCGGTGCCGTATGGTCAACATGAAGCAGCGCGCTCGCTGGGGCTTCCAAACACGGTCACCCTACGTCAGGTCATTATTCCTCAGGCGCTGCGGGTGATTATCCCGCCGTTAACCAGCCAGTACCTCAATATTGTTAAGAATTCCTCGCTGGCCGCCGCGATTGGTTATCCCGATATGGTTTCGCTGTTCGCGGGAACGGTTCTGAATCAGACAGGACAGGCCATTGAAACGATTGCCATCACCATGTCGGTGTATCTGATCATCAGCCTGAGTATCTCACTGCTGATGAACATTTATAACCGCCGCATCGCCCTCGTTGAGCGCTAAGGAAGCATGATGACAAAAGTCCTGCTGTCACATCCCGCGCGTCCGGCCAGTCATGGTCATGGCCGAATCGTGGCCTGGGTGCGTAAAAATCTTTTTTCCAGCGTATTGAATAGCCTACTGACAATCTTATGCCTGTGGCTGATGTGGGAGCTTATTCCTCCCTTCGTAAACTGGGCGTTTTTACAGGCCAATTGGATCGGTTCTGCTCGTGCGGACTGCACGCAATCAGGCGCATGCTGGGTGTTCATCCATGAACGTTTCGGCCAGTTTATGTTTGGCCTTTATCCGCACGAGCAACGCTGGCGGATCAAGCTGGCGCTGTTTGTCGGGCTGGTCTCAATTGTTCCGATGTTCTGGAACAGGATGCCCCGGCGCGGACGTTATATTGCTGTCTGGGCAGTCATCTACCCATTAGTGGTCTGGTGGTTGTTGTATGGCGGTTTGCTGGGGCTGGAGCGGGTTGAGACGCGCCAGTGGGGAGGGCTGACCCTGACCTTAATCATCGCCTCTGTCGGGATCGCTGGGGCGTTACCCTTAGGGATTCTACTGGCTCTGGGGCGCCGCTCCCCTATGCCCGTTGTCCGGATCTTATCCGTTATTTTCATTGAGTTCTGGCGAGGCGTGCCGCTGATCACCGTCCTGTTTATGTCATCGGTTATGCTGCCATTGTTCATGGAAGAAGGAACAAGTATCGATAAACTCATTCGGGCGTTGGTAGGGGTGATTCTGTTTCAGTCCGCCTATGTCGCGGAAGTCGTTCGTGGTGGTCTTCAGGCGCTGCCAAAGGGTCAATATGAAGCGGCGGAATCGTTAGCTCTTGGCTACTGGAAAATGCAAGGGCTGGTCATTCTTCCCCAGGCCCTGAAGATGGTTATTCCGGGCCTGGTCAACACCATCATCGCGCTGTTTAAAGATACCAGTCTGGTCATCATCATCGGCCTGTTCGATCTCTTCAGTAGCGTGCAACAAGCCACGGTTGACCCTGCCTGGCTGGGTATGTCCACCGAAGGCTATGTTTTTGCCGCTCTGATTTACTGGATTTTTTGCTTCAGCATGTCGCGCTACAGCCAGTATCTGGAAAAGCGCTTTAACACCGGGCGTACGCCGCACTGAGGATTCTATGAGCCAACTTTTAATGCCATCTGCCGACGCGATGATTACGCTGGAAAACGTTAATAAATGGTACGGGCAGTTCCATGTTTTAAAGGATATTAACCTGAGCGTAAGACAGGGAGAACGCATTGTTTTATGTGGTCCTTCCGGATCGGGGAAATCAACGACGATCCGCTGCATTAATCATCTCGAAGAACATCAACAAGGACGTATCGTTGTGGATGGTATCGAGCTGAATGAGGACATTCGTAATGTCGAACGCGTCAGGCAGGAGGTTGGAATGGTATTCCAGCATTTTAATCTCTTTCCGCATCTCACTGTTCTGCAAAACTGTACGCTGGCTCCCATTTGGGTACGTAAAATGCCGACAAAAGAGGCCGAAGCCCTGGCGATGCACTATCTCGAACGCGTTCGTATAGCGGAGCATGCTCATAAATTCCCGGGCCAGATCTCGGGCGGTCAGCAGCAGCGCGTAGCGATTGCTCGCTCGCTGTGCATGAAACCAAAAATCATGCTGTTTGATGAACCTACTTCAGCGTTGGACCCTGAAATGGTTAAAGAAGTGTTGGATACCATGATAGGCCTGGCACAGTCGGGGATGACAATGCTTTGCGTCACGCATGAGATGGGGTTTGCCAGAACCGTGGCAGACAGAGTGATCTTCATGGACCGGGGAGAGATTGTAGAGCAGGCTCCGCCAGATGAGTTCTTCGCGCATCCGAAATCAGAACGTACGCGAGCGTTCCTGTCGCAGGTCATTCATTAAACGCTTGTTTTGCCCGGTGGCGCCACGCTTACCGGGCCTATAGATTCATAGGGTTCCAAACGCAAGAAGGCCATCCTTTCGGATGGCCTTCTCACTTAATTGATGTCTGGCAGTTCCCTACTCTCGCATGGGGAGACCCCACACTACCATCGGCGCTACGGCGTTTCACTTCTGAGTTCGGCATGGGGTCAGGTGGGACCACCGCGCTACTGCCGCCAGACAAATTCTTTTCTACTGTGCCGAACTTTAACCTAATTAAGTGGTGCTGATACCCAGAGTCGAACTGGGGACCTCACCCTTACCAAGGGTGCGCTCTACCAACTGAGCCATATCAGCACGCTAAATTTGATGCCTGGCAGTTCCCTACTCTCGCATGGGGAGACCCCACACTACCATCGGCGCTACGGCGTTTCACTTCTGAGTTCGGCATGGGGTCAGGTGGGACCACCGCGCTAC